>JAQXJP010000022.1 GCA_029008875.1 Lachnospiraceae bacterium
TGGAGCGAAACAAAATCGCTTATGAACAGATCAATTATGAATGTGACGAGTTTATCGACGGCCTGCACACCGCGGAAAAGACCGGGGCGCCGGTGGAGCAATCCTACAAGACCCTTGTCATGCAGGGAAAAAGCAGGCAATACTACGTCTTTGTGATTCCGATTGCCGAGGAGGTGGACCTGAAGGCGGCCGCCCGCTCCGTGGGAGAAAAATCGGTGGAGATGATTCACGTGAAGGATTTGACTGCCATCACCGGATATGTGCGCGGCGGTTGCAGCCCTCTCGGCATGAAAAAAAACTTCCCCACCGTAATCGATGACACTGCCGTCAATTACGACACCATCTACATCAGCGGTGGGCGCATCGGCACTACCATCCGTCTCAATCCTCAGGATCTGGCCAAAGTGACCCGGGCGACCTTCGCTCCGGTTCTTGCACCCCGCTCATAAACGGCGGGGAAGTTTCCTTCTTATTTTATTAAGATGTCTGAAGCTTTTCGTTTTCCATCAATTTGAGGATTCGCTGGATTTCAACACCTTCCACCGGTGCATCTCCATAGTTCAGATGGTGAAGTTCCGATGTCACCTCTCCGAAAATATATCCTTTTGCGGCGCGCTCGATGGTAAAATAGCGGCCCTTTTCTGCCACCTTATCCCACACAATGTACACACGATCACAGGAGCCGATGCCGGCATCCCTGGTGGGCATATCGATTCTCACAATCAGCTGCTCCTCGGACATATCCATTGGCATCACCGCAAACTCTTCCTCCAGATACGGGTACAATCTCTTCTGCTGGTAGGAAGCCTCAAACAGTTCATCCACACAAGCCTCCTTGCGGTCGCACAATTCATCCACGAACTCCTTCCCCTTCTCGAAGAGAATCTTGGGCAGGAAAATACCTCCGAACTGGCGAAGCTCATAGGCCATGTACTCCTGCTCCGTCATCTGCACCTTCTTGCCCGCCACAGGGTCCGTTCCCCCGGTAGCCTTTCGTTTCTTCTCCACCTCATCGATTTTCACCAGAAGATCCTTGCGAAAAATCAGATTGTTGGTAAAGGGATTCACCACAATCCCCTCGCAGTTCATCCCATCCTGAAGGGCCATGGTATTGGCTGCGATGTAGGGAATATTCAGCAGATACGGGGTCGCAATCTTGGATGTCAGTTGCTTTTTCGAGGTGAAAACCGGCAAAAAAATCTTGCCCTCCTGGTTGGTGATAAAATATGGAGCCGGCTGCTTCTTCGGCCCCATATTGGCGGGGACAATCACCCGCCCCTTGTGAAACATTCCCACCAGCCGATTCAGGTTCTCCACGGTTCTCTCGTCGGCGTACTGCTTCATCATGGATTCTATTTCATCATTGTTGATCTCAAGCGTTTGGCTTTGATCCCTCGGAATTTTATTTGACATTTTATTACTTCTTCCTTTCTATCTGCATTATTTTACCACATTCCATGCAAAAAGAATAGCAAGAAATCTACTCGTAGCGAAGAGCGTCAATAACTTCCATCTTGGACGCCTTATTGGCCGGATAATATCCGAAAAATACGCCGATCAGCATGGAGAAGAACAGGGACAGGCAGATTGCCTTTGGCGACGGATGCACCGACATGATAATATACTGTGCATAATCGCTGTACATGGATTGGATGATCATGTCCGCGACCTTCCCCAGCAACGCTCCGTTTACTATTCCGATGGTAATTCCGATAATTCCGCCGATGATACACAGCACGATGGCCTCAATGACAAATTGCAGACGAATGGTCTTTCTCTTGGCGCCCAAGGCCATGCGCACACCGATCTCTCTCGTTCTCTCGGTGATGGATACCAGCATGATGTTCATGACTCCCACACCGCCCACAATCAGGGAGATGGCTGCGATCGCGGAGATTGCCACAGTAACCACATTGATAACCGTATCGATAATGCCAAGCTGGGACTGCATATTATAGGTATAGATATACCAATCCTTGTTGTCAGCATACCAGTTCTCGTTGAAATACTCATCCGCATGTTGGGTTGCCAACTGAATATCCGCAGTGGTATCTACAATCAGATCAAAGTATTCCATTCCCTGTTTTTCATTGCCGGCAATTTTTTGGATGTAGTTATAAGGCGCATACAGACAGGTGACGCGGTCTTTCTCCGGGATGGTGGTATCTTCCTTTCCGAAAATTGCATTGCTGTATTCATACACGCCGACGATCACTAAATCCAGGCTCTGCCCATTGGCACAATCCACAGAAATCATCTGTCCCAGCGGATTGGTCTTTCCAAAATAACGCTTTGCCATGGTGTCCGCAATGACGCAGACATTTTTCTCGCCGTCGTTATCCGCTTTCGTCAAGCTTCTTCCGCACACGAAATTTAATTTCATGTATTCCAGGTACTCCGCCGTCGCTCCGTTCACCGAAAGGTTTGCATACTTTTCGGAGTTCTCCTTGATCTGTCCGGTCTGATAAAAAGTGCTGGTAGCAATTCCTTTAAATTCCTCCGGATATGCCTCCAACAACCCCTGAATCATCTCATCCGTCACGTAGTCATCCTCATCCATGTCCGGATAGACCCAGGTCTCGTACTCTTCATCCGTTTCCGGATATCTGGCCTGCACATATGCGGAAACCATATTTCCACCCAAGGAATTCAGTGTAGAATTCAGAGTGCTCCGGATGGAGTTTCCGATTGTCGTAATGGTGATAACCGCACTGATACCAATGATAATTCCAAGCATGGTCAAAACTGAACGCATCTTATTGCTGGCGATGCTGGTCAACGCCTCTTTGATGTTTTCAAATAACATGTGCAGTCCCTCCCTTGTCTGAGATTACATTGCCGTCCCGGATGGTCACAATGCGCTGTGTCTCCGCCGCCAGCTCCTGGGAATGGGTGATCAGCACAATGGTCTTTCCTTGTTCCTCGTGCAATTTGTGGAACAAGTCCATGACCATGTGGCCGGTTTTGGAATCCAGCGCGCCGGTGGGCTCATCCGCCAAAATGATGGCGGGATTATTGATCATCGCCCGGGCAATGGCCACGCGCTGTTTCTGTCCACCGGACAACTCATTGGGGCGATGGCCTGCACGATCCGCCATGCCAACCAGTTCCAGCATCTCCATGGCCCTCTCCTTTTGATTCTTCACGGAAGCTGTTCCGTACATCAGCGGAATCATCACATTCTTCAGTGCATTGGCCCGGGGCAACAAATTAAAATTCTGGAATACAAACCCAATTCTCCGGTTTCGGATATCGCTTCGCACATCATCGCTGAGCAGATTGACATCCTGCCCCTCCAGAAAGTACTGTCCTTCGGTCTGCCGGTCCAATATCCCGATGATGTTCATCAAAGTACTTTTTCCGGATCCGGACTCCCCTACAATGGACACAAACTCGTTGGCGAACACATCCAGGCTGATTCCGTTCAAAATTTGCAGTTCATTGGGTTTCCCCACGTAATATCTTTTGATGATATTCTGCATACGAATTACTGGTTCACTCACAACTATTCCTCCGTCACATCATCCCACTGACTGTATGGAAAGACGCTTGCGCCCTCCTCCACCGCAGTGTCAAAGAAAATCTGGTCTCCCTCTTTCAAATCACCGCCGATGATTTCGGTATAGTAGTTGATTTCCTCTCCCACCTGCACATTCTTGCGAACTACAGTGGCCATACCGCTTCCGTCGCCGTTGTCCTCGGCTGCCATGACAAATGCATTTCCGTCCTCATCATACTGAATCAGATCGTAGGGAACCGACAGCACATTTTTCTTCTCATGAAGCACGATTCTGGCTTTTGCGGTCATTCCGATCAACAAGTCGGTATTATCCAGCGTAATTTCGGTTTCATATCCGCTGGTTCCGTCCGCCCCCGGCTCCGACTTCACTCTGGTGACACGGGTCAGTGTGCCCTCCATGGTTTCCTCCCCGGTAGCCTTTGTGGTAACAGATGCCTTCATTCCCTCTTCCAGTTTCAAGATATCCGCTTCATCCACAATGGAGGAAATCACCAGAGTGCTGGTATCCTGAATGGTAATGATGGTGGCTCCCGGCGTATTGGTATCTCCGACGGACACCTTCACCGCGGTGACAACACCGCTGCAGGGCGCATACACCACGCAATCATTTTTCTGATCCTTGAGTTCCTTCAGCGTGTCGGACGCCGTGGTATCCGAAGTCTGATACTGGGAAGCATTGATGGCATCCTGGGCCGCATCAATGGAGCGGTTGGTGGAGGTCACCGTATTGTCGTAAGCGGTCTTGGCATCCGCACACGCCCGGGACAGGGAGGATAGGGTTGCCGCATCGCTGGACACCTGCGCCTCCATGGCTTCGATGGAAGAACCTCCGAGCTTTGCCTGATAGTCAGAAAACGCGGTATTTGCTGCCGCTTGCAGTTGATCAAGCTCGGCCTGTTGAGATGCATCCGGTGTCGTGCTATTTGCGGTATACTCTGCATACTTGTCATCATATTTTTTCTTGGCAGTGTCGTAAGCGGACTTTGCGCTCTTTGCCGCCTCCAGCTTCGCCTTATCGCTGCTGTATTTTGCATCGGCAGCCTCGTAATCTGCCACCTGGCGATCCAGGGCGGTTTTCGCGGAAGCCAGCGCCGTTGCCTGATCCTCCTGGGCTCTGGCCAACGCCTCCGCATTGCTTTGATTGGTCAAATCCGTCAAAGCTTTTGTATTGCTGATGGATTTTCCCGTCTGGTTAATCTGTGTGTCGATATCGGAAGAGTCCAGACACGCCAGCACATCCCCCTCCTGCACCTCATCTCCCACAGATACGTTCACTTCCGTAAATTTTGCGGCAGCCTTTGATGTCACGTTTGTGGAACTGATTCCCTGAACCGTGCCACTCAAGGTAATCGTCTCGGACAGATCTCTCTGTTCCACCTCCACCACCTCAACCATTCCGTCAAATCCCGAAACTGCACTGGAGATGGACGATACCGCTTTCCCGATGAGCAGAGCAAGCACCAGCACGATCGCGGCCACGATGAGCAAAACTCTCGTTTTTTTGGATTTAAAATTCACTTTCATCTTCTTTCTCCTTCTGATTTTACACTCAATCCAAGTTTAATCGTTTGCATTGTAGCATAGTGTAAAATACAAATACAGTGTTCTAAACGAATCTTAAGAAACCTTCATTTTTTGTTAAGGTTTTCACGATTTGGGTATTGTGCCTAAAAAAATAAAATGCTATAATTCACGGCGTAACTGTATTATATCCCGTAGCCAAACACGGTTTTTACCCGGTTTATCCTTGCTTGGGAATCGAATATTGCACTGCGCGCAGGCGATAATTCTATTTGTAAAAAGCAATGCTATCCGCCGTAAATTGTTTTGTCGAAGGGAATAGTAACAAGGAGGAAAATTTCATAATGAAAGAAAATTCAAAGAAAATTGTTGGACTTGGTCTTTTGACCGCAATCGTGATTGTGCTTCAGGCACTGGCAATCAGCATCCGTTTCGGTGTGTTCAACATCACACTGGTGCTCGTTCCGATTATCGTGGGCGCTGCACTGTACGGCTACAAGGCCGGAGCTTGGCTCGGCGGAGTGTTCGGTGTCGTTGTACTGTTCACCGACGCAGGCTTGTTCCTTGCAATCAACATTCCGGGAACCATTCTCACCTGTGTATTAAAGGGTGTCCTCGCAGGATTTTGCGCTGGTTTGGTATACCTGGCACTGGAAAAGAAAAGCCAGTTGGGCGCAGTGATCACCGCAGGTATTGTCGCTCCCGTCGTGAACACCGGAGTCTTCCTGTTGGGATGCCGTCTCTTCTTCTACGAGACCGTGAAGGGTTGGACCGGCGCAGACAACTTCATCGGAGTTGCAGTGGGCCTTGTGGGCATCAACTTCTTCGTGGAACTTGCAATCAATCTGGTACTTGCTGCGGCGATTGTTCAGATTGTCAAGATTGGAAAACGCCACGCAAATTCATGATATGGTTACATCATTTACCCTGCAGTCTCACTGCAGGGTACTTTACATAAGGGAGGTTTACTATGATTCTTACTATTGATATCGGGAATACCAATATTGTAATCGGTTGTGTGGATGAGAATACCAATCAGGTTGTTTTGGAGGAGCGCATCTTCACCGATGTAAAAAAGACAGCCGTGGAATATGCCATCACCATCAAAACCCTTTTTGACATTCACGGAATTTCACCCGCAGACATTTCCGGCGGAATTATGTCTTCATCCGTTCCGCCAATCACCAAGAATGTGAAAAAGGCCGCAGAGACGCTTCTCGGAAAAAATATCATTGAGGTTGGCCCCGGCATCAAATCCGGGATCGATATCAAAATCGATGACCCGGCACAACTTGGTCCGGATCTGCTGGTGGGAGCAGTGGCAGGGCTGGCAGAATACGGCGCGCCACTCATCATTATCGATATGGGGACGGCATCTACCATCACGGTCATCAATGACAGGAAGCAGGTCATCGGCGGAATGATTATGCCGGGAGTGAGCGTTTCCCTGGAAGGAATGAGTTTGAAGGCTGCCCATCTTCCCCAGATTGCCATCGAGCCGCCCACAAAGTTAATCGGAAGCAACACCATCGATTGTATGAAGAGTGGTGTGGTATACGGCCACGCCTCCTGTATGGACGGAATGATTGAACGTATTCGGGAAAACCTGGGTGTCAATGCCCCCGTAGTTGCAACCGGAGGCTTGTCCGGTGTGATTGCACCCCTCTGTAAAAATGAAATCATTATCGACAATCAGTTACTTCTCAAGGGACTGCAAATCATCTACCAGAAAAACGTAAAATCGGGTAGGCGGGAAAGTTAATTTCCCCCTACCCTTTTTTGCGCCCATCCCCCTGCCCCCCCTCTCTCCCCATCCCCACTCGCTCCCGGCACTCCAACACCCCACCCGCTGACTTTGAGGGAAATCGTAGTTTTATTTGCGTAGTCTGCACGTCTCTTTACTGTGCGAAAAATACGCGAACACCCCAGACCCTCTGTTCGCCCATGGCGGAGTAAAGCTTCGAACACTAAGGGGCTCTAAGAGTGTCATCCAACTTTTTTTATGAGAAAGGCCGCGGCTGTGGAACTCCCTTCGGTCAAACAGGTCCTCGCCGCGGCAGTATCAGTTGGATGACACACATAAGAGCCCCTAAATATTCTGCAGAAATACTCCGTCATGGGCGAACAGAGTGCCCGGGGTGTCCACGTTTTGGCGCACGGTAAGAATAAGGAGACGTGCAGACAAGCTACTATAAAACAAGATTTCAGGAACGTCAGCGGGTGGGGTGTTGGAGTGCCGGGAGCGAGTGGGGATGGGGAGAGAG
>JAQXJP010000023.1 GCA_029008875.1 Lachnospiraceae bacterium
AACGAGAGGAAGTGCCAAAAGAGACTGACGGGAAAGCGAAATTTGGGCTGATTCAGAAGAATCTGTCAGTCTGAAATCAGGGCAAGTGCCAAAAGAGACTGACGGGAAAGCGGAATTTGGGCTGATTCAGAAGAATCTGTCAGTCTAAAATGGGGGCAAGTGCCAAAAGAGACTGACGGGAAAGCAGATTGGGACCGGATTCTGAAGAGTCTGTCATTCTGAAATGAGTAGGGGGAAGTGCCCAAATGGACAGCCACACAGGTGGAACGCTACATATTAAGGAACGTCGCGAGTGCCTATCTCTACATATACATTCTGTATTTTTGCTAATATATAGCCGGGAGCATGCCTCTACGGATATATTCTGCATTTCTGGAAAAATAACCGTAGTCGTGAGCTCATCCCTACGGATATATTCTGTATTTTGGAAAATATAGCCGTAACCTACACCCCGTCTCTACGTATACATTCTGCATTTCTCGAAATATAACCGTAATCAGCCTGCTTAATACGATTAGCCAAACATCTCCACAACTTCCGATTTGTTATCATTTACATGTGGCCACACGCCCCTGAACCAAAGGGCGATGGCCGTGACGGAAGGAACGTCCCTACTGAATGGCATTCAAAACCCGCAAAAGGCTCTCCTCCTTAATCAACGCCAGCCCCTGGGCCTCATCCCCAAGCATAACCAGGTTGTCCCCCGGCTTGATGTCGAAGATCTTGCGCGCCTTCGCCGGAATCACAATCTGACCCTTGTCCCCCACCGTCACAACGCCGAAGGCATGCTTGCCCTTGGGCGGAACGGCCAGATTATGGCTGTCGGGCTCGTAATTCACCAGGTCATCCAACGAAACCCCAAAGACCTCCGCCAGTTTTTTGCACTTGTCGATATCGGGGACGGACTCCCCGGTCTCCCATTTCGAGAGGGTCTGCCTCGACACATCCAGTTTTTCGGCCAGTTCCTCCTGGGTCAGCTTATTCAGTTTTCGCAGTGAAATCAAATTATCCTGAAACATATGATCACTCCTTCTTTTTCTTGATGCCCAGCACCGCCCAGCGGAAAAACGGAATGCGTGAAATAATCTCAAACAGCAGATACGCCCCCAAAAAAGCGGCAATTCCGGTCAGGAGATAAATGATAACCGGAGGAAGCGTTGTGGTCCTTGTCAAAAGCAGCGCCACAGCGGAGAGGGGAAGATAATGGAACACGTACAGCCCAAAACTCTTCCTCGCCATCCAATCCGTGAAGGTGTTGGAAAAATCTCCCCAGCGCTTCATGCCTCCCATGATGGCCAAGGATGCAATCCATCCGTATGCACAGGCAAGCGGAGAATTCACATTGGGTACTTCGGGATACTTTTCGCCGAAAGAAAGGTATGTATACGCCACGCCAAGCAGCACTGCCGCCACCGTGAGCCAGACCGCATGCTTCTCCAATTTATCCGTCACCTCCTCATGAGCCATGACAAAATATCCCACAAAGAAGTAGAAACCGTAGATTCCAAAACGGTAAACCACAATGACGGGCGTATTCAGTATCTGCGCAAAGCCCCAGGCGAACAGAGTCATCACCAAAAGCGCCACCATATTTGTCTTTTTGCAGATTTCGTCCAGTTTTCCTTTTTCCAGCTTGCGCACGAGCAACAGAAGAAGAGAGAAAAACCAAAGCAGCTGTATGTACCAGAGCACACCGGTCCCGGATGCGCACATGATCAGATACAGAATCGGCTTCGGAACACTGTCTTGCATCTGGGCAAAACCGCCGCTTACAGACATGTTCACCCATCCCTGAATCCACTGGAACACAAAGAGACCGATGGTGGAGGGAACCAACAGCTTTGTGGTCCGACTGCGGAGAAATTCCTTATCGGTTTGCTTTTGAAGCGCACAGCGGGCGCTGACCCCGGACACCATGAACAGCAGCGCCATAAACCAGGGGTAGAGCACATACTGCAGAATATCCTGATACTGGGTTCCCTGGGTGATGGGCCCGATTACCCCTGCCGTAACCACGCTGTTAAACATATAGATCACATGATAGATGACCACCAGCACCACCGTCATCCAGCGTATATTGTCCAAATACTTTATTCTCATACTTTTCCCACCTTTGCAATTTATTTTAACACCATTATAGAAAAAAAGTAAGGTTCACTCTACCAAGCAAACCTTACATTTTTCTCACAGTTCTGCTAAAAATCGTAGCATAGCGCTTATTTTCTCTGGTATACCTTAGGGTAGATGATTGCAATTGCGGCGATGCAAACCGCAGCCACCCCGCACACCATCAGCACAATGTAAGGCGTCCCCACCACATTTCCAAACAGATGAGCATCAAACACGAAGATCTCCTTGAGGGTATCCACAAACATTCCCTCATCCAATCCGCCGATGGAAGCATTCATTTGATTCAGCAGAGGGTTCAGCAACACATTGCGGTACAAAATGGTGATCCCGCTTCCCGGGAAAATATTACAGAAGGTCTGCACACCTTCCGAAAACTGGGAGATGGGAATGTATGCGCCGATGACAAATCCCGCCGCCGCGGACAGAATACCGAAAAACGCTCCGGTGGCGGAGGAGGTCTTGAAGAACAATACCACAATCATGAACAGTGCCGTTGCGGAAACCGCTCCCAAGAGCGTAATTCCATACAACTTTGCCACGTCCGCCGCCCCCAGGTACAAATTCCCCTGCAGCATCATGAGTACAAGCCCCGCAGACAGAATGATGGCCGCCATCAGGAAAGCGGAAATGGCGGAGGCGGTGAAGTACGCCAGCACGATTTGCACCCGCTTCACCGGGGTCGCGCTGATATCATAATCGATTTTTCCCTCCCGGTCCCTCACGATGGTAATCAGACAATTATATGGAACCGTGATCATTGTGGAGCCCAATATTCCGGTGAGCAGAAGCCCGTTCACAAACATATCCACATTCTCCGCCGTCACGAAATCCTCCAATCCCTCGATCGCGGTGTTGATAGGATCCACGAAGGTTCCTTTCAAAAACAATATGTACAGAACCAACACGATAATCGGTGTAATCATGGAAAAAATCACCGACTGAATGTCCTTAAAATAAATCAATAAATTTCTCTTCGCTAATCCAATGTATTTTCTCATCACATAACTCCTGTCTCTGGCAGCTAATCACGCTATCCTATTTCTAATCTCTAATATTTATATATTCTGTCCTACTCTTCGGCCATGGATTTTCCGGTCAAATTCAAAAACACATCATCCATAGACCCTTTGATAATCTCATAGTCCTCAATTATATCCCGATGCTCATACAAAAATTCTGTCATGGATCCCTCGAAAAAGACATTGTAGTGGTCCGCATCATAGGAATATTCCAACCCCCGGAGCAATTCCTCTGCCTCTGCGCACCGCGGACTGTACCACACCAATCTGCTCTTTGCATACTGCGCTTTCAGAGTGGCCGGAGTTCCCGTGGCGATGATTTCTCCCCGGTCCAGGATTACCACGTGATCTGCATCCCGGGTTTCCTCCATGTAGTGGGTTGTAAGAAAAATGGTCAGATGCTCATGCTTGCGCAGATAATGGATGTAATCCCACACCACCTTGCGGCTCTTGGGGTCCAGACCGGTGGTGGGCTCATCCAAAAACAAAATTTTGGGACGGTTGATAAGCGCGCGCACAATGTCCACCCTTCTCCGTTGTCCACCGGACAATTTCTCATATCTGCGATTCCAAATCTCCTGCAGTTCAAAAGGCTCCATGAAGGGGTCCAGTCTCTCCATACTCTCCTTTCTGGTCAGCCCGTAATAGGCGGCTCTCGTCAACAGGTTTTCCTTCACTGTCAATTTGTCATCCAGCACCGAATTTTGGAATACGATGCCGATGCTGTCCCGGATTCTGTCATCATCCCTGCCCAGTTCATAGTCAAACACCCTCACATCCCCGGCTGTCTTTTCCAATATCGTGCACAGCATATTGATGGTGGTTGACTTTCCGGCACCGTTCTCGCCCAAAAAGGCGAACAGTTCCCCCTCCTGCACCTGAAAGGAGATTCCCCTCACCGCCTCATGTCCCTTATATTTTTTCACCAGATTGCTTACCGTTATCGCGTTCATTTTCATTCTTCTCTTGCTTATTTTCCTCTTTCTCCCTTTGTGAATTTCAAGTCTCACTTTTTTCTTCCGGGCCTTTGGATTTCAGTTCTCACTTTTGATACTCGCATTTTAACATGTTCGAAAAATAAAAAAAGGGCAACTCCCCCAAGTTACAAAATCCTTTGGGTAAGTTGCACCTTTTTTGCTTTTCTTTCTGACTTTACTTATTATGATACGATTTTTATTCCTCATCCCGAAGCTGTTTCAGTGCCTCGTTCATTAGCTTCACCTCATGGCGATAAATCGCGAACATAAACACCCACACCGCCACATAGATTATCACGAAGGAGATGGCAAGATACAGAAATCCATCCGGATCTGTGTACCAGTGCACCACATAGCCGATCCCGGACACTGCCGCAAAGGTCAAGAGAAAATGTATCACAATCCGCACTCTGGCATTCGCCTTGCTCACATCCATGCCCATGGGCAAAATCTGGGAAATAAGCGCACACGCAATCCCCGTAAAAACGATGGCAAGCGGCGTGTACCACTCCAGAATGAAATTCTCACTCCATCCCTGAAAATATGCAATAACTCCATCGATTCCGATTGCAACCAGAATTCCGGTGGAAATCATCAATGCCTCCTCAATTATCTGCAACATTCTCTTCATATCACATGCCCAGCCTTTTCTTCAAATCTTTCACATAACTGCGGTTGATGATCACAATCTCATCATTCAACAAGGTGGCCGTCATCTTCGCATTGTACTCCGTCTTCACGGACCGTATCTTCCTCACATTGCAGATCATGGATTTGGAGCATCGGAAAAAACGGTAATCCAACATCACTTCCAATTCGTAGAGCTTGTACTTGGTAGCAAAGCAGTCATCCTTGGTGTAGACAAAGCATTTGTTGTCCACGGATTCAATATAATAGATTTTCCCATATTCCAAGAGATAGGTCTTATCCTCCTTGGTCACGAAAATCCCTCCGGAATCACTCTCCAACAACTTCTTCGCGCTGGTGATGGAATCGGTTATCTTTGTTGTCTTAATCAGTGCTTTCTCCTGCTCTTCGCAGGTCACTATTTCTATTTCTACCTTCAACCCATTCTACCCTTTTCTGCCGAAATTCTTCCCCCTCATTATAAGGCATCCTGCAATTCCCAGACAAGCCACAATTTTAAACTGGGGACGTATCTTTTTCGCTCCGGGGGCGGATATTTCGCGCGGAAGATACGTCCCCCGGGCGGAAAAGCTAAGGCCCCCGAGCGCCACACCTACGTCCCC
>JAQXJP010000024.1 GCA_029008875.1 Lachnospiraceae bacterium
TTACAATTGCTTGCACTCTGAATTTACTGTTTAAAGGTCCCAATCTTTCGATTGGACGTTCGTCAATCTAATACTAGATTGCTTGAATATTCTCTTAGAATCTTTCAAGGTTGTTCACTGTTCAGTTATCAAGGTTCTGTGACTCGCTTTTAAGCGGTCAGCTTGATTATGTTAGCACAATATACATCGGATGTCAATATAATTTTGACTGAAACTAACAAAATCAAGAACGCAGAAGGAGGGATTTGAACCCTCGCGCCGCTATTAACGACCTGCACCCTTTCCAGGGGTGTCCCTTCGGCCAGCTTGGGTACTTCTGCACAGCTGCTCGAATCGAGCTTTTTCTATATTTTCTCGTCCATAAAAAGGGCAAAAAAATAACGGAGAGGGTGGGATTCGAACCCACGTGCCCTTGCGGACAAACGGTTTTCAAGACCGCCTCGTTATGACCACTTCGATACCTCTCCGTATACTTTGGGTCGCGTCCAATCAACGCAAAACATATATTAGCATTGATATGCGCGAGTGTCAACAATTATTTTTGAATTTTTGTGTTTTTATTCGCGCCTTTTCAGGAACTCTTCCGCTATCTTTAAATCCTCCGGTGTGGTGATTTTGAGATTGCGATAACTGCCCTCGATCATCTTCACCGAACCGTTCATAAAATGCTCCACCACCATGGCATCGTCGGTGATATAGGAGACGTCCTCCCCCTTCGCCGCACTCTGTTTCATTTTTCCATATGCTTCCATAATATAAGGAAAGGAAAAACTCTGCGGGGTTTGCATTTGCCATACCGTACTGCGCTCCGGTGTTCCGGTTGCATGCCTCTTTGCATCCACAATACGGATGGTATCCTTCACGGGCATCCCCACCACACAACTCCTCTCAAGTTGCACCATGTTGATGGAGCGATTGATAATCTCCATTGTGAGCACGGGTCTCGCCCCGTCATGTATCAATACATAGTCTGTGGGCCCGGCTGCCTTGAGTCCTTCGTACACGGAGTCATACCGTTCTCTTCCCCCCGGCACAATGGCGCGAACCTTGGTCAATCCATACGGCTTTACAATGTTGCTCAGGCAATAGTCCACCTCATCTGCCCCCGTAACCAGAATAATATCCGTGACGGGGCTGTCCTGAAACGCCTTCAAACTGTAATAGATTACCGGCTTTCCCAATAATGGAAGATACTGCTTGGGTGTCTCACTGTTCATTCGTTTTCCGGATCCCGCCGACAGTACAATTGCCGTAAATTTTGTTGCCATAGATTACTCCTATTCGCCCAGTTTCAAATTGGGAACAGCATTCAAGTCCATTCCCGCTCTCTTGCCTGCGATAAAATCATAATACGCCGCCGCACCGATCATGGCCGCATTGTCGGTGCAGAGAATCGGTGAGGGGTGATAGAATTTGACACCTTTTTCTTCGCACATCAGCGCCATGGCCTGACGGATTGTTCCGTTGGAAGCCACTCCGCCGGCGATGGCAAATTTGTCCATGTGATACTGTTCAATCGCGTTTGCCGCGTGTTCAACCAGCACGTCTGTCACAGACTTCTGGAAAGAGGCAGCCACGTCCGCCTGGACAATCTGCTCCCCTTTCATTTTGCACCCGTTCAAATAATTTAATACTGCGGATTTCAATCCGCTGAAGCTGAAGTCGTACACGCCATCCGCCACCTTCGCCCTTGGAAAAGCGACGGCATCCGGATTGCCCTCGTGGGACACCTTCTCAATCTTGGGGCCCCCGGGATATCCAAGTCCGATTGCCCGGGCCACCTTGTCGAAAGCCTCCCCCGCGGCATCATCCCTGGTCCTTCCGAGAATTACATATTCGCCGTAATCCGCCACCTTTACCAGATGGGTGTGTCCCCCGGATACAACCAGACACAAAAAGGGCGGTTCCAGATCCGGGTTTTCAATGTAGTTGGCACTGATATGACCCTCGATGTGGTGCACGCCCACCAGCGGAATTCCCTTTGCAAAACTGATTGCTTTTGCCTCTGCCACGCCCACCAGAAGTGCTCCCACCAGTCCCGGTCCGTAGGTAACTCCGATGGCATCTATGTCGTCCAGCGTCACCCCCGCGTCGGACAGAGCCTGTTCAATCACCTGATTTATTTTTTCTATGTGTTTGCGGGATGCAATTTCCGGCACAACACCCCCGTACAATGTATGGAGGTCAATCTGCGACGAAATCACATTCGAGCGCATATCCCTGCCATTGACAACCACTGCTGCCGCAGTCTCGTCGCAGGAGCTTTCGATTGCCAATATTTTGATTTCTTTTTCCATTTCTTATTCCTCTGGTTCTGCCTCAATCTGATAGAACACAAGAATCCTCCATTCCCCTTGCTCATTTTTGCGGAGCACATATTGCTGATAGGTCTTACAATAGTCCGTTCCCTCTCTCACGAAGTAGGACGCGTTCACATACGCAATGTCCTCCCCATCGATGGTCTTGTACAAGACTTCCGAGCTGTCGCACACATCGGACTGGGCAATGTAGCGTTCCCGTTGGGCGTAATCTGCAATATCGTCCTTGAGGGAGGACAGATACAGTTCCTTGGGATTGTTTGTCTGCAATTCCTCATCAAACAGGCGAAGAGCCTGATCCGCAAGTTGGCTCAGTTCCTCCTCCGTGTATTCCTCTTTGTAATAGCAAGTGATGATTCGGTTGTATAGTTTGACGACCTCCCGCGGCGTCGCCGGATATTTCTGGTCCAAATCCTTCGTGATGATTTTCTGGACCTCGGTCAATTCCACCTCCGGATTCTGTGCAGTTTCCGAACGTGCCTTGACAATGTAATATCCTCCGCACACCAGGGCGATACAGATCAAAGCCGCGATTACAACACCAGCTTTTTTCATGCTTCATCCTCCCGAAATACCAGTTCTATCGTCTTCCCGTCCTTCCCCAGATGCGCGTTGGAAAATATCTCACGCACCTTGGGCATGTAGTGTTCGCCTCTCACCAGAGACGGTGAAAAATGAGTCAGCCACAATTCTTCCACACAGGCCTGCTTTGCCATCTCGGCCGCCTCATAAAACGTCATGTGTTTGTACTGCTTTGCCTTGGCCAATTTCTCCGGTTCCGCATACATTCCCTCGCAGATAAACAAATCCGATTCCCGGGCTGCCTCCACTATCTCCCCCGTTGGACGGCTGTCCGTGCAGTAGGTCACCTTCAATCCCTTCCGGGCCGGTCCCAACACCATATCCGGTGTGTAGGTCACTCCGTCCAACTGGATGGTCTCACCTTTTTGCAGCGGATTCCATAATTTCATCGGCACATTTTGAGCCTTGGCATCCTCCACGGAAAACTTGCCCTGTCTGGATATGGAAAAAGAATATCCGTAGCAGGTGACATTGTGTTTGACACGGAATGCGTGAATGGAATACCCGTTTATCTCAAAGTCTTCCTCCGGACCCTCAATCTCCAGAAATTCGATGGAAAAAGGAAGCTCCGGCGCGATGGTGCGGAGAGCTGTCACCGTCTTCTCCAGGCCCTTGGGTCCAATCATGGTGAGGGGCTCGGTTCTCCCTGCATTTCCCATGGTGAGGAGCAATCCCGGAAGACCGCTGATATGGTCCGCGTGAAAATGGGTGATGCACAGAATATCGATTGGTTTAAAACTAAGTCCCGCCTTTTTGATTGCAATCTGGGTTCCCTCCCCGCAATCCACAAGCAGACTGCTCCCGTTATAGCGAAGCATCATGGATGTCAACAATCGATTGGGCAACGGCATCATTCCGGCTGTTCCAAGCAAGCAAACTTCTAACATAAATCCTCCCACACCATAATACCGGCATCTTCTCTCGGAAATTCATAAAAATTTTTCCGAATGCCGAGGGATGTAAATCCCACTTTTTTATAGAGTTCGATTGCCGGTGTGTTGCTCACTCGAACTTCCAATACGATACGCTTCAAGGCGGATTCCTTCGCCTCCCTGATTATGGCTCCCATGAGAGCCTCCCCAACGCCTTCCCCGCGGAATCTCTCCGCCACAGCCACGTTGGTAATCTCACCCTCGTCCACGGACGCAATCATTCCCACGTATCCCATGATTTCCTTTTCCGAAGCGGATGCCGGGCATGTTTTATCACTTTCCGCCACCAGAAAAATGGCATCGCCCCCGTTTAGGGAATCCAGAAATCCCTGTCTACTCCAGGGCAGTGAAAAACAGGCATTTTCTATGGGCACCACCATCTCCAGGTCCGCTTCCTCCATCCTGCGGATTATCATATGGTAAAATCCCTGGCGTGTTCCTGTCTCTCGCGCTCCGCCTGGGACAATCTCAAATACTCGGGTTTATGCTGCGCTGCATCCTCCGCTTTTCCTTCCCGGTAGAGGATTCCACCCAACACCGCCACGCTTGCGCCGCGCTGCTTGTTCATGTGGGCGGGGGCAAAGGAATAGGGTACACTGCAATTCTCTGCGATATACTCCGCAAACACTTCCGCCCCGTCTCCGAGGAAAATCACTTCCCGCCGGAACCCATTGATTTTGGCAATAATCTCTTCTATCCCCACCGCGCACTGTGGCACCAGAGCAGACAGTTTTCCGTCCGCGAACTCATATACGCCGGTGTACGCCTGCTGCCTGCGGGCATCCATCAGGGGACATACCAGTTTATCGGTTCCCCACAGATTCATGGCGAGAGCATCCACCGTGGGAACATTCACAATTTTCTTGTTCAAAGCCAGTCCCAATCCCTTCGCCGTGGCGGAACCAATCCGAAGTCCCGTGAAGGAACCCGGGCCACCGGAGACTGCGATGGCATCAATGCTGTTCAAATCCAGTTCAATCATTCCGGCCAGTTCTTCCAGCATGGGAAGCAGGGTCTGGGAATGGGTCTTTTTATAATTCATGGTGTATTCGCCCAGCAGGTTATCGTCCTCCGTCACCGCGACGGATGCAACCAGACCTGAGCTGTCAATCGCAAGTATTTTCATGATTTTCCTACCTCTTTGATGGTGATTCTCCGATAGTCGAAGCCTTTTTCCAAATCCTTTTGGATGGTAATCTCCCACCGGTGGCCGGGCAGAATCTCTTCAATCAGGTTAGCCCACTCAATCATGGTCAGCCCTTCCCCGTAGAAGTAATCCTCGTATCCGATCTCGTCCATCTCCTCCACATCCCCGATGCGGTACACATCGAAATGGTAGAAGGGCATCCTGCCCTCCTCGTAGACCTGCACGATGGTAAAGGTGGGGCTACAGATTGGCTCCGTGATTCCAAGCCCCTCCGCGATTCCCTGGGTCAAGACTGTCTTGCCCACTCCCAGATCCCCAATCAGGGTATACACCTCTCCGGCGCGGGCTTCTCTCCCAAGTCGTTTTCCCAGTTCCATTGTCTCCTCCGCGGAAAAACTATCGATGACGGTCTCCGCGCAATCCATTAATCTCTCTTCACTCATTCTCTGTGTCTATACTCTCTATGCCTATTTTTCCATACTTGATGGGTCGGTACTCAATATCTCTGCACTCCATGCATCTGTACTCCCTACTTTAAGCGAAAGCGGCATTTTTCCAAATTCTTCTGCGCAATCTCCCTAAAGGCCTCGTAGTTCTCCCCCAACTGCTCCCTGGGAATCACGTAGGCGTTGATGCGGTTGCTGTAGATGAGCACCTGATTTTTTCCGCCCACAATCTTGTATACCAAATTCCACTCCAGCAGCCCCTCGTCGTCCGCCTGGGACACTTTGATGCCCGCATCGCTGACCTGATAATGCAGGGTGTCGGCCAACACCTTATTTGTTTTCAAAATACTGTGTGATTTGCGCCACAGCGCAAACGGGATGTATGCCGCGAACAGAATCCCCAGCGCAATGTAGAGAATCCCGGTAGCGACCTGCTGTGCTCGAAAATTGATCACTGCTATCACAATCATCACGAGAAACAGGATAATGGAGATCGGCCCCTGCTTTGTCGTGTATGACTGGTACATATAGAATCGAAATAAGTCCTTGGGTTGCAAATTTACATCAAAAGATACCTGCATTTTTCTCTCCCGGGGCATGTTACCCCATCATTTTATACTTTAGAGCATTATAGCACTCTTCCGGCAAAAAGAAAAGGACGCGAATCAGATTCACGCCCTTCTCCCTTTGGAATTTTATTTGGATTTTTCTGGTAAGCGAAAAAATTATTGATTGCGCCCCTTCAACACTTGTGAGAGAGGCTTGTAGATCAGCATGGTGATTCCTGCGGAAATCAATCCCTTCACGATGGTAAACGGAAGGTTGAACACGAACAGGCATTGTAATACGGACTTCACACCGGGAAGAATGGCCTGGTACATGCCCAGCACAACCTCCTCCGGCATATATGCCTTGTAGTAAAACGGATACACCACAAAGTAGTTGGAGGGAATGCTGATCAATCCCATGATCACCGCACCTGCCACCGCACCGATGGCCGCCATCTTCTTGGTTTTGTTTTTCTTATAAATCAGCCCTGCGCATCCGGTGAACACCGCACCGAGAATAAAGTTGGACAATTCCCCGACGGTAGCACTCTGTGATACCGCACAGTGGATCAGGTTCTTGATGAATTCAATCAAAATTCCCGCCAGCGGTCCGTAGGCGAATGCTCCGATCAGCGCCGGGAGATCGGAAAAATCAAATTTGATGAATCCTGGCATAATCATGGGAATTGCGATTTCGATGTACTGCAGAATGAATGCCACCGCAGAGAGCATGGCCACTCCGGCAATGTATCTGGCGGTCCATCTGCTTGCCTTTGCAGTTGTTGTTTTCGTGTTTGTTGTTTCTGTGGTTGCTGTTTCTGTGATTGTTGTTTCTGTGTTGCTCATTCTCTTTTTCTCCCTTTGAATCATTTTTGGAATTCCATGAGATTACCTGGAACAAAATGTATGCAAAAGGCAAAAAAATCCCCGGATAATAAATATCCGGGGTACTTGCGCTTCTCAATATCATCACGCACCAAAAGACGCAATGACTCACATTCCGCTCATCTTCTCTCATCCAGACTTTACTGTCGGTTCCGGAATCACACCGGATCGGCTGCCATCGGCAGTTCACGGACTTTCACGCCACCATAGGTGTAGTGAATCACCGTCGGTCGGGAATTACACCCTGCCCCGAAGAATTCCTATATCGTTTTACATTGCCTATTGTATTCATCTGCCAGGCATATGTCAAGGGATTATTTTTACTAATGATTCTGCTCCCTATGGTTCTCTTCGTTAGTAAACTTCAGATTGGCACTCTAGTTTTTACTAATGATTCTTCTCTCTATGGTTCATTCCATTAGTAAACTCCGAACCGGCATCCTGATTTTTACTAACGTTTCTGCCCTCTACGGTTCTTTCCATTAGTAAACTCGAAACTGTCTCCTTGATTTTTACTAACGTTTCTGCCCTCTACGGTTCTCTCCGTTAGTAAACTCGAAACTGTCTCCTTGATTTTTACTAACGTTTCTGCCCTCTACAGTTCTCTCCGTTAGTAAACTTCGGATCGGCACTCTGATTATTACTAATGATTCCGCCCTATACAGATCTTTCCGTTAGTAAACTTCGGACCGGCATCCTGATTTTTACTAACGGTTCTTCTCTCTACGGTTCTCCCCGTTAGTAACCTGGGTAAGTATCATCACTCTTTAATTACGATGCCGTCAAAGAAGCTATTTCCTTTGTGAGGCGGACGCTTGTCTCGCTGTTTGCGGTCTCCTTTTGCACGCTCATCCCGTCCCTGATTCGGTCGGCCCTTTCCTCCGTTCGGATGATTATTCCCGCCCGGGCGATTGCTACTCTTATGCTCCCCATCGCCCTTTCTCTTGGTTGCGCCCTGATCCGTGGATTCCTTCTTCTTCGCTCCCGGCTCCCCGGTTCCGATCTTCATGGTCAGCTGGATTCTCTGCTTCTTGAGGTCCACGCTCATGACCTGAACATCCACCACATCGCCCACGCTGACTGCCTCCAGCGGGTGACTGATGAAGCGGTCACAGATTTCGGAAATGTGTACCAGTCCGTCCTGATGCACTCCGATGTCCACAAAGACTCCAAAATCGATGACGTTGCGCACGGTTCCCTTGAGCACCATGCCCGGGGTCAGATCCTTCATCTCCAGAACATCGCTGCGGAGGATTGGCTTTGGCATATCCTCACGGGGATCTCTTGCCGGTTTTTCCAGTTCCTTCACAATGTCGCGGAGGGTCAACTCACCAATTTCCAGTTCTTCCGCAAGCTTCGTGTAATCCGAGATTTTCTTGGAGATGTCTCCCACCTTGCGGTTGCTCACATCCTCCAGAGTATAGCCCAATTTCTCCAGCAAAGCGGTGGTGGCACCGTAGGATTCCGGATGAACTCCGGTGGCGTCCAGCGGATTCTTTCCGCCGTTGATTCTCATAAATCCGGCACACTGCTCGTATGCTTTCGGTCCCAGCTTCGCCACCTTGAGTAGCTGGGAGCGGGATGTGAATTCCCCGTTTTCCTCCCTGTAAACCACGATATTTTTTGCAATGGGCTTGGAGATGCCGGAGATATACTCCAGCAGGGAAACGGATGCAGTGTTCAAATCCACACCCACCTTGTTCACACAATCCTCCACAACGCCGCCCAGGGCATCGCTGAGTTTCTTCTGGTTCATATCGTGCTGATACTGTCCCACGCCGATGGATTTCGGGTCGATCTTTACCAGCTCCGCAAGGGGATCCTGAAGACGTCTTGCCATGGAGGTGGCGCTTCTTTGTCCCACGTCAAAATTGGGGAACTCCTCCGTCGCCAGTTTGCTGGCGGAATATACGGAGGCTCCCGCCTCATTTACAATCACATACTGCACGTTCACCGGAATCTCCTTCAGGAGTTCCACAATCACCTGCTCTGACTCTCTGGATGCGGTTCCGTTGCCAAGGGAAATCAGGGTGACATGATATTTCGCAATCATTTTCTTGATGACTGCCTTGGCTTCCTCCACCTTGAACTGGGGAGCGGTAGGGTAGATTACGGTAGTGTCCAGCACCTTTCCGGTGGGATCCACAACAGCAATCTTGCACCCGGTTCGAAATGCAGGGTCCCAGCCCAGTACCACTTGTCCGGCAATGGGCGGCGCCATGAGAAGTTGCTCCAGATTCTTGCCGAATACTTTGATGGCCCCATCCTCCGCTTTCTCGGTGAGGTCATTGCGAATCTCCCGCTCGATGGCAGGGGCAATCAGTCGCTCGTAGGCATCTGCGATGGTCTCCCGCAAAACTTCCGCTGTCTGCGCCTTATCGTTGGTAATCACCTGTTTTTCCAGATAACGGAGAACGTCCTCCTGGGGAGCCTCCACCTTCACTACCAGGAATTTCTCCTTCTCACCACGGTTGATTGCCAGGGTGCGGTGTCCTGCGACCTTGGAGAGTGCCTCCCCATAGTCATAGTACATCTCATACACGGACTCCGCCTCCGGGTCCTTTGCCACAGAAACAAGGCGACCGTTTTTCATTGTCATCTCACGGATTCGGGTTCGATAATCCGCCTCGTCGGATATCTGCTCCGCAAGAATGTCCCTAGCTCCCGCCAGAGCCTCCTCCGGAGTGGCAACTTCCTTCTCTTCGTCCACATATTTTGCAGCCTCCGCCATCACATCCAGGGAAGTGTCCTGCTGCAAAATCAATTCTGCCAAAGGCTCCAATCCTTTTTCCTTGGCGATGGTTGCCCTGGTGCGCCGTTTCGGGCGGTACGGGCGATACAGGTCGTCCACTGCCACTTGGGTCTCCGCCGCCTCAATCTGAGCTCGCAGCTCATCGGTCAGTTTTCCCTGCTCCTCGATGCTGGCGAGCACGGTTGCTTTTTTATCTTCAAGATTGCGCAGATAGTTCAGGCGGTCAAAAAGCGCACGGAGCACTTCATCGTTCAACGCCCCGGTCACTTCCTTGCGGTATCTGGCAATGAAGGGGATAGTATTTCCCTCATCAATCAATTTCACCGCCGCTTCCGTCTGGCCTCTTTTGATTTGTAATTCCTCTGAAATTTTTGCAATAATGTCCATTTGTCGTTCCTCTAAAATCTATTTTTTTCTTTTCCTATTATATATGAAGTGCTACAATAAAATCAATCATTCGAATCCGGAGGTTATTGAGATGGATTTTCAACAGCAACCCAACTATAACAACTATTCCTATCAGGTTCCGCCCACCAGGCGAAACATGGCAATGGAGGCTGCCGCATTGGTTCTCGGCATCATCTCCATCGCAAGCGGATGTTGCCTGTACAGCGCACTCATCTGTGGTGCTCTCGCCGCAATTCTGGCGCTCCTGTCCAGAGGCGGGGAAAAAACCATGTCGCGCCGTGCGATGATTGGTTTTTGGCTTGGAATTTCCGGAATCATTATCACCATAGTTTTATATGTTTTCACATACTTCGCAGCCATCGAGATGTACGGAAGCCTGGAAAATGTACTCCGCGCCTATTGCGATATGTACGGTCTTGACTACGAATCTCTCTACGGAGATATGCCTTTGTTACAGTGATTACAAGGCTACAAATTCATATATTTATTTTATTGCATTAAGCGGATTCCTGCCATTAGGAATCCGTTTTTTACGATACAGTTGACGATAATGATGGCAAGGGCAATGTACAGGTACAGATTGCGATAGTGCATACCGATTTTTATTCGGTTGCGGGACAGGCGCTGTATGGTCTGGCTGATCATAAACCATCCACCGAACACAAGCCCGTACATAATAAATGCGTTATAGTAAATGGATTCCAAAAAATGGCCATGGAGGAGTGCAGACACTGCGCGACTCCCCCCGCAGCCCGGACAGTAATATCCTGTCAGCAAGTGAAACCCGCAGGGCGGGAGGTGCTTTGCCAAATCAAATCCCGTCAGCGCAGCCAGCAAAAAGTATCCCCCGAACAGGGCCACCGCAATCCATCCGATGATATACATGTAACGATCGATTTCCGGATCAAACTTCATCTCTCAATACTCCTTTTTTGAATAGTTACAGTATATCTGTTCCTTGTATTATTTGTCAAAAGATTGTATAATAATAGGAACAAATATGCAAAGGAGGTATCCCGGTATGATGATTGGAGCAGTTTCAAACGGTTACGGAAGTCTTCCCATATATGGCGCTTACGATTTCGGCACACCATCTGCTGCGGGTGCCTCCCAAGTATCCGGTGAGGATGCCGGCAAAAAGGTGGGGCGGGCCTCATCCCCTCAGGAATGTCAGACCTGCAAGGAGCGCAAATATCAAGATGGTTCCAATGAGATGAACGTGTCCTTTAAGAGTGCTGCCCATGTCTCACCGGAAGCCGCCGGTGCCGCAGTCCGCGCCCATGAGGGACAGCATGTGCAAAATGCATACAGCAAGGCAAGGCAGGGGGACGGTCAGGTGGTGACTGCCAGCGTTTCCATCCACACCGCGGTTTGTCCAGAATGCGGACGGACCTATGTATCCGGCGGAACCACCACCACCGCAATCCGCTATCCTAACGAGTCCAATCCCTATCAGCAGGACCGCAAGTCCAGAGACTCGCTGGCTACCTCCGGTGCCAATGTGGATTTCGCAGTATAAGGAGTACTTATTTTTATGTCAGTAACAGCGCAGGAGATTAAGAGAATCTCCAGAGATAATCTCAACAATAAATATCGATTAGTGATGGGAGCGTTCATTCTTGCCAACTTGGTAACGGCAGTTATTGAGCTCCCATTTTCCAAGTTCCTGTCGGATAATCCCACCATCACCCAGACCATTATCTACTATGTGGTTGAGTTTTTGATTGCTCTGGTGAGCATTGTCATGACCGTTGGCCAGTATTCCATCCACTTGGATATCGCTCGCCAGAAAAGGGAACTGCCTTCCCAGTTACGCATCTTCCACTACTTCAAAAATCAGCCGGACCGCTACATTCTTGCGGGCATCCTGCTTTTGGTGCTCACAGTGATCAGTGTGCTTCCTCTTTTGGCTGTCAGCTTTTTGGCAGAATCCATGCCGGATATCACCTATATCGTTCTCGTTGCAGTAGCGGGCATCGTAAGCCTGGTACTGTTTGTAGTGATTCAGTTACATTTTGCGTTGCTGTATTTTGTGCTGTTGGAGCACAGCGAGATGGGGCTTGGCGATGCCATCCGTGTCAGCCTGGGTCTGATGAAGGGGCATAAGATGCGTCTCTTCAAACTCTACATCAGTTTTGTAGGTTTCGATCTTCTGTCCGTACTCTCTCTTGGTATCGGCTTTGTTTGGGTAGTGCCTTACCAGATGCAGGTTACTACCAACTTTTATTTGGATGTCATCGGCGAGTTGCCGGAGCATCCCTATATGAATCATTATGTTTGAAAAATTGGTATCTGCCGCGGCAGGTACCTTTTTTATAAATTATTTCAAAGGAGGAGTTTTTTATGAATGAACAAAAAGATGTCATTCGCGATGCCCGTGTCCTGGGTGTACCCAAAATGATGCTGCTTGGATTGCAGCACATGTTTGCCATGTTTGGAGCTACCATCCTGGTTCCGATTCTGGTGAACAGCTATTTCGGAAGCGATAATCAGGTTCTCTCCGTTCAGGTTACACTGTTTTGTGCTGGTCTGGGAACTTTATTCTTCCATGTATGTTCCAAAATGAAAGTCCCTGCGTTCCTGGGATCTTCCTTCGCATTCCTGGGAGGATTCGCAACCATCGCCTCATTGGATCAGGGCGAATTTGCCACCATGTCCGATTCGGACAAATTGGCTCATGCCTGTGGCGGTATCATCGTAGCAGGATTGCTGTATCTGGTATTGGCACTGATTATCAAGTTGGTGGGAGTAAAGCGGGTTATGCGTTTCCTTCCCCCTGTGGTAACCGGTCCAATCATTATCTGTATCGGATTGAGCCTTGCGCCATCCGCAGTGAATAACGCTTCCACCAACTGGATTCTCGCGTTAATTGCATTTGCTGTGATTGTCATCTTCAACATCTGGGGCAAGGGAATGTTCAAGATCATTCCAATTCTCATGGGTGTGGTTATCTCTTACGCCGTTGCCCTTATCATGAACGCTTGCGGATTGACCAATCCGGATGGTTCCGCCATCTTGAATTTTGCAGGTGTAGCAAGCGCTTCCTGGGTGGGACTTCCTCCCTTCCAGTTGCCCAAGTTCAGCTTGACCGCAATTTTGGTTATGGCACCTATCGCCATCGCAAGCATGATGGAGCACATCGGTGATATGTCCGCAATCTCCGCTACTGTGGGAGAAAATTTCATCGAGGATCCGGGTCTTCACCGCACCTTGATCGGTGACGGTATCGCCACCTCCCTCTCCGCATTGATCGGCGGTCCTGCCAACACTACATACGGAGAGAACACCGGCGTTTTGGAGCTTTCCAAGGTTCATGACCCCAAGGTAATCCGCCTTGCAGCGGTATACGCAGTGATCCTCAGTTTCATCCCGAAGGTTTCCGAAATCATCGGTTCCATGCCGGCTTCCATCATCGGTGGTGTCAGCTTCATCCTCTATGGTATGATCTCTGCCATCGGCGTCCGCAACATCGTGGAGAACCATGTTGATTTTACCAAGTCCAGAAACCTTATCATCGCTGCCGTTATTCTGGTTTGCGGTTTGGGATTCTCCAACGGACTTACCTTCACCATCGGAGGAACCTCAGTCACATTGACTGCTCTTGCAATCGCTGCAATCGCAGGTATTCTCCTGAATGCAATTCTGCCGGGCAACGATTACCACTTCGGCGAGAACCCGGAGGCAGATGCTTCCCGCGGTGTGGATATGAGACCTCACGATTTGGAGAAGTAATGATTGCACGTACAGTAATGTCATTTCTATGAGAAATTTCCCATTAAAGGAAACAAGAAATTCCCGTCCATTCATGTAATGGGCGGGAATTTTTATATGCATTTCATATGTATTTTATATGCACTTACTCTGCATTTTCTCTTCTAATTCCAATGCTTAAGTTTTGGCACGACTGCCTCCATATGGGCCCTAACCTGTTCCGCCGGCCAATCCTCATTTGCCATATGCTCTACACAAAAATCAATAAGCTGCTCTTTACTGGTGTACTTGAACTCGCCATCACTGTAACACCATTTGCAATATTCCTCATTAAACTCACCATTTGGTTCTTTGCTTATTGTGGCATCCTCAAGCGGCATACCGCAGCATTGACAAATAAGCTGTTGTGGAGAGCCTAATAATGTATTGATAGAAACATCAAAATAATTTGAGAGCAATTTCAGCGTCTCGGTATTTGGAATGGTATCTCCATTTTCCCATCGTGATACCGCCTGTCGTGTTACATGGATTATGTCAGCGAGTTCATCTTGGGATAGACCTTTTTTCGTTCGGAGTTCAAGAATTACATCCTTTGTTTCCATTTGTTATCACCTCCATATAAAAAGAATAATCCATGTATACAATAAATTCAAGCAACTCCCTGTTGCCCCAGATTACTTCTCTAGTTTACAGGCAGTATCCGGTCATGTTCTCTTCACAATGACCGTGTCATGCTAGTTTTATATGTAACACCTTATTCACCGATTACTTCCTCCGGGGTATAGCCAACGACTTTTGAACTCTGTACCCCACCTGTTTCTTCTTTCAGGGTACAGGTAGTGCCTTATTGAATCCTGTACCCCGCTTGTTTCTTCTTCCGGGGTACAAGCCATAACTTTTTGACTCCTATACCCCGCTTGCCCTTTCTTCTGGGGTACAGGCAGTGTCTTATTTAATCCTATACCCCGCTTGCCCTTTCTTCCGGGGTACAAGCCATGACTTTTTGACTCCTATACCCCTTTTGTCATTTCTTCCGGGGTACAGGTAGTGCCTTATTGAATCCTATACCCCGCTTGCCCTTTTTAGGGGTATGCGCAACGACATTTCAACGCTGTACCCCGCGCCCACCCCCGCGCCCACCCCCGCGCTAACCCCACGCCCAACCCCACTGTTAACTCCACGAGCAATTCAAACACAATCGAGGCCAATCACAATCGAGGCCAATCGCAATCGAGGCCAATCAAAAAAACACCACCCATGGTGGCCAGTGCCATTTGGGTGGTGTCTTGAGATTTCTCTTTACGAAAAATTATTTGTTGTTTGCTTCCTTCAGTGCTGCAGTAAGCTGAGGAACGATCTTGTTGAGATCTCCTACCAGACCGTAGTCAGCTACGTCGAAGATTGGAGCATCCTCATCCTTGTTGATTGCGATGATGAGATCGGACTCTTCCATACCTGCAACGTGCTGGATTGCTCCAGAGATACCGATTGCGAAGTAGATGGAAGGACGAACGGTCTTACCGGTCTGTCCTACCTGATAATCCTGTGCCAACCAGCCGTTCTCAACAACGGCACGTGAGCAGGAAACCATTCCGCCGTTGAAGCAAGAAGCAAGTTCCTTGAGCATCTCGAAGTTCTCTGCGCTTCCAACTCCACGGCCACCGGATACCAATACCTTTGCATCCATGATGTTCTCAACGTTTCCAACCGCCTTAACAACCTCAAGAATTTCCGTGTAACGGTTGTTCTTAACAAGTTCAGGATTGAACTCGATAACCTCTGCCTTGCGGCCTGCCTCTCTCGGAAGCTTCTGCATTACACCCGGGCGAACGGTTGCCATCTGAGGACGGTTGTCCGGACATGCGATGGTTGCGATGGTGTTGCCGCCGAATGCAGGACGAGTCATAAGAAGCTGATTGTGCTTCTGCTCATCTTCCTTGCCCGGTACCGGGTTGAGAGGGAAATCACCGATCTCAAGAACGGTACAATCAGCGGTAAGTCCTGTTGCAACTCTTGCGGATACAGTAGGACCAAGATCGCGGCCGATTGCGGTTGCACCAACCAACATGATCTCCGGCTTGTACTCGTTAATAACTGCTGCCAATGCCTGTGCATATGGCTCTGTGCGGTAAGTCTCAAGTTCAGGATTATCTACAACGATAACCTTGTCTGCACCATACTCACCCAACTCATCTGTAAGACCCTTTACATTGGAACCGAGAAGTACTGCTGTAACCTCTGTTCCAAGGTCGCTTGCCAACTCTTTTGCCTTTCCGATCAACTCGAACGCAATTGAAGAAAGCTGATTATCAACCTGCTGTGCGTAGATAAATACGCCCTTATATTCTTCTAAACCCATTTTATGTTTCCTCCATTCAGATTAGATGATGTGTTTCTCTTTGAACTTGCCCATTAAGTAAGCAACTGCCTCTGAAGGATCCAGGTTCACCTTCTCACCAGCTCCCTTTGCAACCTTATCGGAAGCCTTAGCGATCTTTGTTGGAGATCCCTTAAGTCCAAGGTTGCTATCATCAACATCCTTAAGGTCTGCTCTTCCCCATACGGTTACTTCTTTGTCGCATGCATCGAAGATTCCGCCCGGGGTCATGTATCTCGGCTCGTTCAACTCAGAAAGAGCGGTTACCAGGCAAGGCATCTGAGCCTTAACCATATGATATCTGTCCTCATACTGACGCTTAACTACAACACTGTCTCCCTCAATCTTGATGTCCTCGGCATAGGAGATTACCGGAAGTCCCAAATGCTCTGCAATCTGCGGTCCAACCTGTGCGGTATCACCGTCGATAGCCTGACGTCCTGTGATGATTAAATCATAATCAATATTTCTCAAAGCGCCGGCGATGGTTGTGGAAGTAGCCCATGTGTCAGCTCCACCAAGTACACGGTCGGTAACAAGGATTGCGTCATCTGCGCCCATTGCCATTGCCTCGCGGAGAACTGCGTCTGCCTTCGGAAGACCCATGGTAAGTACGGTAACCTTTGCGCCTGTAGCGTCTTTGATTCTAAGTGCTGCCTCAAGTCCGGCCTTATCATCCGGGTTCATGATTGCAAGCATTGCTGCTCTATCAAGTGTTCCATCTGGGTTGAACTTAACGCCGCCCTTTGTATCAGGAACCTGTTTAATACATACTACGATATTCATGTATTTTCACTCCTTACGTTTTATTTGAAAAATAGACTATTTCAGTAATGCACCGGAAATTACCATACGCTGAACTTCGGAAGTTCCCTCATAGATCTCGGTAATCTTGGCATCGCGCATCATACGCTCAACATCATACTCACGGATGTATCCGTATCCACCGAAGAGCTGTACGCACTTTGTGGTGACATCCATAGCGGTCTCTGCTGCGAACAACTTAGCCATAGCAGCCTCTACAGAGTAGGAAACCTTTGCTCCGTCAGCGAACTCCTGCTTCTTGAGGGCAGCCTTGTATACAAGAGCCTTTGCAGCCTCAACCTGAGTAGCCATGTTAGCCAACTGGAACTGTGTGTTCTGCTGTGCTGCAATAGCACGTCCAAACTGCTTTCTCTCCTTGGTGTATGCGATGGTCTTCTCAAGGGCACCCTCAGCGATTCCGAGAGCCTGAGCGGCAATACCGATACGTCCACCGTCAAGAGTGTGCATTGCAATCGGGAATCCCTTTCCTTCTGCACCCAGAAGTGCATCCTTCGGAATTCTGCAATCCTCAAAAATCAACTCGTAAGTAGAAGATCCGCGGATACCCATCTTCTTCTCCTTGGTTCCGAATGAGAATCCCGGAGCCCCCTTCTCTACGATGAAAGCGGAGAAGTTCTTTTTCTTACGTCCTCTCTTATCCTCGGTAACACTTGTGATAGCGATTACGATGTAAACATCTGCAACCTTACCATTTGTGATGAAGCACTTGGATCCGTTCAAAACCCACTCGTCTCCGTCCAGTACAGCCTTAGTTTGAGCACCTTGAGCGTCAGTACCTGCACCCGGCTCGGTAAGAGCGAATGCGCCGAGCTTCTTGCCTGTTGCAAGATCTCTTACATACTTCTGCTTCTGCTCCTCGGTACCATATGTCAAGATAGGATCTACACAAAGGGAAGTATGTGCAGAAACGATAACACCTGTGGTGCCGCAAACCTTGGATAACTCCTCTACACACTGAATGTAGGAGAGGATATCACATCCCTGTCCGCCGTACTCCTTCGGAACAGGAATTCCAAGGAATCCGTATTTTCCCATCTTATCAACTGTTTCCTGCGGAAATACCTCTGTCTCGTCCACTTCCTGAGCAAGAGGAGCTACTTCCTTCTCAGCGAACTCTCTGAAGAGGTCGCGAGTCATCTCATGTTTCTTGTCCAAAGTAAAATCCATGATATAAAATTCCTCCAAATTCTTTTTTTGACATCCCGAATGAGGAGCGTCCCTATTCAGGGTACTCTCCTCATTGAGATTGGTTTTATATGCTCTTACTGTGCGTCAACCGGAGTCTTGGTACGATCAGCATTGTAGATATAGAATCCCTTGCCGGATTTTGCACCAAGGTTTCCACCGCGAACCATCTTGCGAATCAACGGACATGCGCGGTACTTGCTGTCCCCTGTCTCATTGTAGAGAACATCCATGATTGCGAGGCAGATATCAAGACCGATGAAGTCACCCAACTCAAGGGGTCCCATCGGATGATTAGCGCCAAGCTTCATTGCTGCATCGATTCCGGCGATATCGGAAACACCTTCCATCTTGATGAAAGCAGCCTCGTTAATCATCGGGATAAGGATTCGGTTTACAACAAATCCTGCAGCTTCGTTAACCTGTACCGGAGTCTTGCCGATCTCCGCGGAAATCTTCTTGATAGCCTCCACGGTCCCTGCAGGAGTATTAACACCTGCGATAACCTCAACGAGCTTCATGCGGTCAGCCGGGTTGAAGAAGTGCATACCGATCATTGGACGGGTAAGTCCGTTTCCGATCTCAGTGATGGAAAGGGAAGAGGTATTGGAAGCGAAGATACACTCCGGCTTTGCAATCTTATCCAACTCAGCGAAGGTTGTCTTCTTAACTTCCATATTCTCAAAAGCAGCCTCAACGATGAGATCGCAATCTGCGCAGAGATCTTCCTTCAATCCCGGAGTGATCTTGGCAAGAATTGCATCTACAGCAGCCTGCTCCATTTTTCCTTTTTCCACAAGTCTGGCATAGCCTTTTTCAATCTTGGCTTTTCCGTTTTCAGCCCACTCCTGCTTGATATCACAGAGTGCTACCTCATAGCCGTCTACCTGTGCGAATGCCTTTGCGATGCCCTGTCCCATTGTGCCGGCACCAATAACACCAACCTTCATTTTAGTTCCTCCTAAAAAATAATATTTTTATGACAACAAATCCAAACGACAGAAAACTGCCGTCTGGACTGTTGAAATAGTTCATGTATTAAATTGGCAAATTAAGTTATTGAACAAATTATTCGTATTTCTCAACGATTGTTGAGCAGCCCATTCCACCACCGATGCACAGAGTAGCAAGACCTCTCTTAGATCCTCTCTTCTGCATCTCGTGAAGAAGGGTAACAAGGATACGGCAGCCTGATGCTCCAACCGGATGTCCGAGTGCAATTGCACCACCGTTCACGTTAACCTTGCTCATATCAAATCCGAGGTCTCTTGCAACTGCGATGGACTGTGCAGCAAATGCCTCGTTTGCCTCGATCAAATCCATATCGTCGATGGTAAGTCCTGTCTTGGCAAGAACCTTGCGGGTAGAAGCAACCGGTCCTACACCCATGATCTCCGGCTCAACTCCGCCGAGAGCTCCGGCAACCCATGTAGCCATCGGAGTGATTCCAAGTTCCTTTGCCTTCTCCTCGCTCATCACAACTACTGCTGCTGCACCATCATTGATTCCGGATGCGTTTCCTGCGGTGACAAGTCCGCCTTCCTTACCGGAGCAGCACTTCAGTGATGCAAGGCTCTCTGCGGTAACACCTGCACGAGGTCCCTCATCCTTAACGAAGTCAACCATGTCCTTCTTAACCTTAACAGGAACCGGAACAATCTCATCGTCAAACTTGCCTGCTGCGATGGCAGCTTCACACTTCTGCTGAGAGTTTGCTGAGAACTCATCCAATTCAGCTCTGGTGATACCATATTTATCACATACATTCTCAGCTGTAATCATCATATGATAGTGATTGAAAGCGTCTGTCAATGCATCGTTAACCATACAGTCGATGATGGTTGCATTGTTCATACGATATCCGAAACGAGCCTTTGTCATAGCGTAAGGAGCCATGGACATGTTTTCCATACCACCTGCAACAACGATATCAGCCTCGCCAGCCATAATCATGGTTGCAGCATCGTTGACACACTTAAGACCGGAACCACATACTACGTTCAGGGTAACTGCCGGAACTTCGATTGGAAGACCTGCCTTGATAGAAGCCTGACGGGCAACGTTCTGTCCCAGAGAAGCCTGGATAACGCAACCCATCTTAACCTCATCAACCATTTCAGGCTTAACACCTGCTCTGTTCAATGCTTCCTTGATTACGATTGCACCCAAATCAACTGCAGGAGTATTGCTCAATGCTCCACCCATTTTGCCGATTGCTGTACGGCAAGCACTTGCGATTACAACTTTCTTTGCCATTTCTTCTTTCTCCTTTTTATAAGAAAATTTGCGTTTTTGCATCACGCTGTTAATTTTTTAACAAAGTTATAATACCACAATTTTTTGTCAAAATCAATCTCTTTTATCCACTTCGGCAAAAATAATAAGAACCCCTGGTTTCCCAAGGGTTCAGACCCATATTCTATTGTTGTTTTTGCACAAACGAGGCCTAGTAGAATACCTGTTTGCCGATGACGGTTCCCGGAATGGAGCCGTTGTCCACGCAAAAATACAGCCAGTTTCCGGAGTATCCTCCGGCAAGCACTTCCCGGGCCGCATTCCTGCAACTCTCCGTGGTCAATCCGTTTTCCAACACAAGCGCAAGCTTGCCGCTGGACACGGGGGTGTATTGTCTGCTCTGATAGATTACGCCGGTGATGGTGTTGGGGAAATAACTGCTGCAAACCCGGTTGAGGGTAACGGTTGCCACCGCCACCTGTCCCGCGTAGGGTTCTCCCCCCGCCTCACAGTAGATCAGCGCCGCCAGAAGTTCCTCCTCCCCCTCCGCTGGGGTAACCACATACCTGGTATCGAGGAGTTCCGCCTCCTGCTGCGCAATCTGCTGCAGCCGCGCTTCGCTCAACGAGGATGCCTCGCTGGTCTTCTGCGCGTTCAATCTGCGCTCATACTCTTCCATGGCCGCAATTTTGGCAGCCAGATCTTTGGACACCTGCTGCGCGTTGGCAATCTCTCCGTCCGTGGTGGAAATCTGATTCTTGGCGCCGGAGATGGATGCCAGCAGGGAATTCTGTCTGGAGGCAAGCTCCTCCTTGGCCGCATTCAACTCCTCGTTCTCCCGTGCCAGCGTCTCCTGGTATTCCGCAATCAGAGCCAAGGTTTCTTCGTACTCGTCCATCATCTGCTGATCCGCCGCGTTGATGTCCATCATGTACTGGGCCCTGGTCAAAAATTCCGCAAAGCTACCGGCCTCAAGCAATGTGGTCCAGGAGAAGGTGCCTCCGTTTTCATACATAAACTGAATGCGTAGCTTCATATTGGCATACTGCTCATCCGCCATCTCCTGGGTGTCCTCCAAAAGCAGCTGTGCCTCCGCAATCTCATACTCCTTCTCCTCAATCTGTTCCTCCAATTCGGAGATGGAATTGGACACGCTGTACAATTCCGAGTTCATATTTCCCAGACTTTTTTCCAGTTGTTTTCTGGCGTCGGAGAGACTGCTCAATTTCTCGTCGTTTTCCCGCTTCTGCTGGCGCAATTCCTCCAGGGAGGTCGCGTACGTGGGTGCCACACCGGTGATATTGGCGGACACAAGCGTCAACACCGCCGTCAAAACTCCCGCCAACAATCTCTTTGCCCTATGCCCTCTATGAAATTGACAAAATTTTACATTATTCTGCATAATTCACCTACTTACGCTTATCTTATCAGATTGTTTTTCCCCTTTCAATATGCTATTATTTTCCTGTAAAATGCGCTTGAAAAAGTTTGACTTGTGCTTGAGAAGTATTTGGGGGTAGTATCATGAAATTTGTAAAGTCCGAAGACCTAAAAGTCGGCATGCGACTTGCAAAACCGATTTACAACAAAAACGGTGTCCTGCTGTACGACCGCGGCACTGTGCTCACATCACCCGGTATCAAAAGTGTCCGAAATTTCGGTCTGATCGGAATCTACATTTTGGAGCCTGCGGAACCGCTTCCTCCACTCTCGGATGAGGATATCAAATTTGAGCAGCTGCAGACCATCTTCATGTTCCGCCTGCGGGATAATCTGGATTTGATCTGGGCGCGCAAGAAAATGGACGGTCTCCCCATGTTTGTGGAGGAGATTCTGCGCCATTATGGTTCTCTGAATCACCGTGTGAATTTCAATCAGAATCTGCGCAGCTCCGAGGATTTCATGTACAAGCATGCCATAAGCACAGCGATTCTTGTTGCAATGATTACCAGCAGCATGGCCTATTCCCATAATAAACAGCTCTCCATGGTTACCGCCGCACTGTTTTTTGACATCGGATATCGGTACGTCCCAAAAGTCATCATCGAGCAGGGCAATCAATTGAGTGCCGGTGACCGGGAGGTGATTCAGCAGTCTCTGGAGAGGGGATTGAATTTCCTTTCCATGTATCAGAACGATTTTGATTTTATGCCGCAGGCTGTCAATTTGTGCACTGCATATGTCTATTCCACCAATCCGCAAAAAGCACTGTCCGTGGATTCGGATATGGCCACAATGATGATGATTTTGAAAATTGCAGATACCTTCGACCGCATGACCGCCATGAATCTCGGCCATGAACCGGAGTCCGAGATCTCTGCCATGCGTTATCTCTACAGCAACGGAAGGGAGTTTCATCCGGATATCGTGAACAAGCTTTCCGAGTGCATCCACATTGTTCCCCAGGCTGCCAGTGTGGATTTATCCACCGGCGACAAGGGAATCGTTCTCGTGGAGAACCCGGGCAATTTCATGCACCCGGTTATTCTTCGTCTTAGCGACAATCAGATTTACGATTTGAGCAATCCCATCGCCTCCTCCGAGATTCAGGTGGTGGACATCATGAAAACCATGGATAATCGCATCATGGTGGACGAAGAAACCCGCAAGCAGTTTGTGCCGGATGAGCGCCTCATTGAACTGACGGAGGAATTCCGCAAGAGACTTTATTCCTAACCAAACACGCGACCCAGAGGGGGACTGTGCCATACAGTCCCCCATTTTTATGTTCTTCGCCCACGCCCGCCTCTTTGTCACCACCCACCTTTCCACCTATTTGTTCCTCTTGTTTTCTGACAGTTTGTCTGTGCTTCTCTTCATCATTTACTGTGCGCCAAGACGTGGACACCCCCGCCCACTTGTCTGCCCGGTACGGAGTTTTTCTGCAGAATACTTAGTGGCTCTTGACGCGTTCGGACACTGATACCACCGCGGCGAGGACCTGTTTGACCGAAGGGAGTTCCACAGCCGCGGTCTTTTTCATAAAAAAAGTGGACGAACGCGTCTTAGAGCCAGTTAGTGTTCGAAGCCTTACTCCGCACCGGGCAGACAAGTGGGCGGGGGTGTTCACGGGTTGTCGTACAGTAAAAAAGAAGCACAGACTTCACTTAGAAAACTGCGATTCACAAAGCGGTGGAAAGGTGGGTGGTGACAAAGAGGCGGGCGTGGGCGAAGCAAAAAAAGAAAGAGGCTGTATGGCACAGCCTCTTTCTTGGATTCTTGTGTTTGTATCGGATTAAAGGTTCTTGACGGTGGCGATGTCCACGGGAGTCAAGGTGCCGTCCGCAGTCTCCAGGGAGCGCGCAAGTGCGTTTGCGGTATCCATGGCAGTGATGCAGTACACACCGGTCTCGATGGCATTTCGCCGAATCAGGAAACCATCCCTGGTCTTGTCCCCGTTGCCCTGGGTAGGGGTATCGATAACCAGATCAATCTTGTGTCCCAGAATCAGGTCCATGACGTTCGGTGATTCCTGGGAAATCTTGTTCACGCGAAGGGCATTTACCCCATGCTCCTGGAGATACTTCGCAGTACTTCTGGTGGCGTAAATCTTGTAGCCCAGCGCCTCAAATCGCTTGGCCACGCCCACAGCCTCCGGCTTGTCCGCGTCCTTCACGGTCATAATCATCTGCTTGTACTTCGGAAGCTTGATTCCCGCACCCAGGAATGCCTTGTACAGCGCTTCGTTGAAGGTCTTGGCAATTCCCAGACACTCACCGGTGGATTTCATCTCCGGCCCCAGGGAAATCTCGGCTCCCCGCAGCTTCTCGAAGGAAAATACCGGCATCTTGATTGCAATGTAGTCCGCGGTTGGCGCAAGCCCCGGCTCATAACCCATTCCCCGGATGGTCTGCCCCATAATAATTTTTGCGGCCAGATCCACAATCGGGATTCCGGTCACCTTGCTGATATACGGAACCGTTCTGGAGGAACGGGGGTTTACCTCGATGACATAAATATCATCGTCCATGTCGATAAACTGTATGTTGATCATACCAATCACATGAAGGGCCTGGGCCAGACGCTTGGTGTACTCTACCAGGGTTTCCTTTGCCTTCTCGCTGATGGTGTGGGCCGGGTATACGGAGATGGAGTCACCGGAATGGACACCGGTGCGCTCGATATGCTCCATGATTCCCGGAATGAGGACATCCGTTCCGTCACAGATTGCATCCACCTCAATCTCTTTTCCCATGAGATACTTATCTACCAGGATTGGATGATCCTGGGCAATGGTGTTGATGATTCCGATGAACTCGTCAATCTCCTCATCGTTCCATGCGATCTTCATTCCCTGTCCGCCAAGCACGTAGGAAGGGCGAACCAATACCGGATAGCCGATGCGGTTGGCAACTTCCTTGGCCTCCTCCGCGGTAAATACGGTTCCTCCCGCTGCTCTCGGGATACCGGTCTGCTCCAGAATCTTGTCGAACAGTTCCCGGTCCTCGGCAGCATCCACATCCTCCGCTTTGGTTCCCAGTATTTTGACTCCCATCTTCATGAGAGCTTCCGTCAGCTTGATGGCAGTCTGTCCGCCGAACTGCACCACCGCACCGTCCGGCTTCTCAATATTGACGATGGATTCCACATCCTCCGCAGTCAGAGGCTCAAAATACAACTTGTCCGCAATGTCAAAGTCGGTGGATACGGTTTCCGGGTTGTTGTTGACGATGATGGTCTCCCAGCCCTCCTTGGCAAATGCCCAGGTACAGTGCACCGAACAAAAGTCGAACTCAATACCCTGTCCGATACGGATGGGACCGGAGCCAAGCACCAATACCTTTTTCTGGGGGTGGGTCTCTGCCGCTTCATTCTCACTTCCGAACACGGAGTAGTAGTAAGGGGTCTCCGCCGCGAATTCCGCCGCACAGGTATCCACCATCTTGTACGCTGCGACAATGCCGTTGTCATAGCGCATCCTCTTAATCTCATCCTCGCTTCTCCCGGTCAGACGGGCAATCACATTGTCCGGGAATTCAATCCGCTTTGCCTCCTTGAGGAGTTCCACGGTAAGCGCTTTTGCGTGGGTTCCGGTGGCGCTGGCAACTGCCGCGTTGCAGGAAATCAATGTCTTTTCCATCTCCACAAGGATGGCCAGCTTATCGATAAACCATGGATCAATCATGGTAATCTCATGGATCTCGTCATAGGAAAATCCGCGGCGCAATGCCTCCGCAATCACCCAGATACGGCGGTCATCCACAAGTGCCAATTGTTTTCTCAACTCTGCGTCGTTCAAGTCGGAAAAATCATAGGACTGCAGACAATCCACATGCTGCTCCAGGGAGCGGATTGCCTTCATGAGGGCACCCTCAAAGTTGTCGCAGATGCTCATAACCTCGCCGGTGGCTTTCATCTGTGTGGTGAGGGTTCTCTTTGCAGTCAGGAATTTATCAAAGGGCAATCTGGGAATCTTGACTACGCAGTAGTCCAGCATGGGTTCGAAGCTTGCGTAGGTTTTCTGTGTGATTGCATTCTTGATTTCATCCAGAGTGTATCCCAACGCGATTTTCGCGGTAACCTTGGCAATGGGATATCCGGTGGCTTTGGAAGCCAACGCGGAGGAGCGGGATACTCGGGGGTTTACCTCGATAACACAGTATTCAAAAGATTCCGGGTTCAGTGCGTACTGCACGTTACATCCACCGGTAATCTCCAATTCATTGATGATGTTGAGGGCGGAGCTGCGGAGCATCTGATACTCCTTGTCCCCCAGTGTCTGTGAGGGCGCCACCACGATGGAGTCTCCGGTATGAACACCGACGGGATCAATGTTCTCCATGTTACATACGGTGATGCAGTTTCCCTTGGCATCGCGCATCACCTCGTACTCAACTTCCTTCCATCCGGCGATGCAACGCTCCACCAAAACCTCTCCCACACGGCTCAAGCGTAGACCGTTGGTGAGGATATCGATGAGTTCCGTCTCATTGTGGGCGATACCGCCACCGCTTCCACCCAGGGTAAAGGCCGGGCGGAGAACAACCGGATAGCCGATGGTGTTGGTAAATTTGATACCATCTTCCACGTTGTTTACCACCTGGGAAGCCGCACAGGGCTCGCCGATTTTTTCCATGGTATCCTTGAATGCCTGACGATCCTCCGCCTTGAAAATGGTCTCGGCAGTCGTACCGATCAGCTTCACACCATACTTATCCAAAATTCCGTTCTCGGCCAGCTCCATACCTAAGTTGAGGCCTGCCTGTCCTCCCAATGTAGGGAGAATACTGTCCGGTTTTTCCTTGGCAATGATGGTCTCCAACACCTCGATGGTCAGAGGCTCGATGTATACCTGGTCCGCAATCTGCTTATCCGTCATGATAGTGGCAGGGTTGGAGTTCACAAGGCAAACCTCCACCCCTTCCTCCTTCAGGGAGCGGCAGGCCTGCGTTCCCGCATAGTCAAACTCTGCAGCCTGTCCGATAACGATTGGGCCGGAACCGATTACTAATACTTTTTTGATATCTTGATTTCTTGGCATTACTGTTCTCCTCCCATCATTTGGATAAAGCGGTCAAATAGGTAGCCGGAATCCTGAGGTCCGGGGCATGCTTCCGGGTGGAACTGCACGGTAAAAATATTTTTTCCAACATATTCCAATCCCTCATTGGTTCCGTCATTCACGTTGACGAAGGCCGGTCTTGCAATGCTGGGGTCCAGTTTATCGGTATCCACCACATAGCCGTGGTTCTGGGAGGAGATATAGACACGCCCTGTGGCCAGATCCTTCACCGGGTGATTTCCGCCCCGATGTCCGTACTTCATCTTGTGGGTATCCGCACCCGTGGCAAGCGCCATGAGCTGATGCCCGAGGCAGATGGCAAAAATCGGAACGTCGCTGTTGTACAGTTTCCGGATTTCGTCAATGATGGTCCCGCAATCCTTCGGGTCTCCCGGTCCGTTGGAGAGCATAATTCCGTCCGGATTCGTGGCAAGAATTTCCTCCGCGGTGGTGCGGGCAGGGAAAACGGTGACCTCGCAGCCTCTGTCGTTCAGAGACTTGGCGATATTTTTCTTGGCACCAAAATCCAGAAGCGCAACCCTTTTTCCGGCGCCCTTCCACACAGTCTTGGTCTCACAGGTAACCTTGTCCACCACGTTGCCTGTCTTATATGCTTGTAATCTTGGGAGTATTTCATCGAAATTATAATTCTCGTTGGTGGTAATCATGCCATTCATGGTTCCCTTTTCACGGAGAATTTTGGTAAGTGCTCTGGTGTCAATCCCGGCGATTCCCGGAATGTCATGTTCTAATAGGAAGTCTTGAATTGTGCCCTGACAGCGGAAGTTGCTGGGCATGCGCGATAATTCTCTTACAATATATCCATCCGGCCACGGTTTTTGGGATTCCATATCCGGGGTAATTCCGTAATTTCCGATCAACGGGTAAGTCATCACGACTGCCTGTCCCGCGTAAGATGGATCTGTCAACACCTCCAGATATCCGGTCATTGAAGTGTTAAACACGATTTCACTGATTACTTCCCTTGTGGAACCGATACTTGTTCCGGTAAATACATTACCATCTTCGAGTATTAAGAACGCTTTCATCTTGTCTCCCTATCCTTTCCATTTATCTGCTTCTTGGCAAAAAAAAAGAGGGATTTCTCTTTTTTGCATATACTTGTGCCTAAATTGTAAAAAGTTTATCACATGGCGGCACATTTTTCAACAGTTTTCACCCTTGAAAAATGTGCCGAGATTTTTTCTTATTTTATTAAGTTTTTATGCAATTTTATGAGCGCAGAATATAGAAAAACATGAACAGAAAAGCCAGGGACATGATGGCTCCCAGGAAACCTCCCAAAACTATAATCCAAGCTGTGGGCGAGAGGGAGCGTTTGCTGTAGTGCACCTCCTTGATGCTTGGCGCATAAAGGGGAGTGTAGACCGCTCTGCCCAGAGAATCATAGAACACATTTCTGCTCTGCCAAAATCCCCACCCCAGAAAATAAGGCGTGATTGCGGCGGGAAGGGCATTTAAAAACACCCACCGCAGATGGTACCTGTCCTCCGCAAACACTCGCATGGCATGGAGCAGTTTTTTTCCCATTCCGCTTCTCTGATGAGCCGGATTCACATACAGCATGGTAATGTATCCATCCGGGCGCATGGCGGACATTGCCACCAGATAGTTGTTCTCACGGATGCCCCACAGATGAAGTTTTCCCGCTCGCCATTCCTCCGTCAGTGCCTGCTCCGTTGTGCTCTGATAAAATCCGCTGACATACTCTCGCTGGGGAATGTGCATATCCAGACATTGCCCGAACGTGCGTTGTGCCAGCTGGGACGCTTCCGCGATTTCTTTTTCTTCCAGTAATTGTACTTTCATATACTCTCCAAAAGCCTGTCTTTCAGGCCGCTGTATCTCCTTGCTTCCATATTGTTCTGTATCATCATGTCAAAGGTTGCCTCATCCCCCACCAGGGTAACGCACTTTTTTGCCCTCGTGACCGCGGTATACAACAGATTTCGATTCATAAGCATTCTGGGGCCCGTTAGCAGCGGAATCACCACCGCCGGATACTCCGACCCCTGGGATTTATGTATGGTGATGGCGTAGGCCAGTTCCAATTCGTCCAGATTCTTAAAGGAGTAGTCCACCTTCTTGCCCTCGTCGAAGGAGATGGTCATCTGCTGGGCGAATTCATTGATTTCCTCGATGATACCGGTATCCCCGTTAAAAATTCCGGTTCCGCTATCCACCGCCAGACCATATTTGGTCCGAATTTCCCACTCCAGCTGGTAATTGTTTTTCACCTGCATGACCTTGTCCCCCTCCCGGAAGACAGTGCCATTGTATTCTTTCTCCCGCTTTCCTTTTTCCGGGGGATTCAGATACTGCTGCAAAATTCCGTTCAGACGCTCCACCCCCAAAAGTCCCTTGCGCATGGGAGTTAATACCTGAATGTCATACTCTGTGGCGTTTACATACTTGGGCAGCTTCTGCTTAATCAGTTGCAATGTCACATTGATGATTTTGTCTGCGTCATAGCGCTTCAAAAAGAAAAAGTCCAGGCTCTTATTGTCCAAGCTCACCGGTTCACCCTTATTGATTTTGTGGGCATTGACGATAATGTCGCTGGTGCTGGCCTGCCGGAAAATCTTGGTGAGCATCACGGTGTGGAACTGTTTGGAGTCAATGATGTCCTTGAGCACGCAGCCCGGTCCCACGCTGGGCAGCTGATTGATATCTCCCACGAGAATCAGCCTGGTCCCCGCAACGATGGCCTTCAACAGGGAATACATGAGGGAGATATCCACCATGGACATCTCATCCACGATGATGACATCCGTATCCAGAGGATTGTTCTCGTTGCGCTCAAAGCCCGCATTCTGTCCGTCGGTGCCCCCGTTCAGTTCCAGCATACGGTGGATGGTTCTGGCCTCAAAACCGGTGGTCTCACTCATTCTCTTTGCCGCACGCCCCGTAGGCGCCGCCAGAAAGATGTCCATCCCTTCCGACTCAAAATACCGGATGATGGCGTTGATGGTGGTGGTTTTTCCGGTACCGGGTCCTCCCGTGATTATCAGAAGTCCGTTGCGCACCGCCTCCTTGACTGCCTCCAACTGGTGCTCATCCAGTTCCATCTCGGTCTCTTTCTCTATCTGCCGAACCTTCTTCTCAATCTCCGAATCGCTGACCGAATAGCTCACATCCAGCTGCTTCAACAGCGTTGCCGTGTTCGCCTCCATATAATAGAAGGAGGAAGCGTAAATCTGTGTCACGCCCTCCTTTTGTTGCATGATAATCTTGCGGTCCATGGCCAGATTCATATAATGGGGTTCGATTAATGCCGGATCCACCCCCAACAGTTGTGCCGCCCTTGCAGTCAACTCTTCCAGGGGCAGATAGGTGTGCCCCTCCCCGCTGGCCTGAAGCAACGTGTACATGATTCCGCTTCTCAAGCGAAAATCCGAATCGGTGCGAATCCCCACTCTGGATGCGATTTCATCCGCCGTCTTAAATCCCACCCCATCAATATCGTCCGCCAGACGATAGGGATTTTCGGACAGGATGTGATAGATCTCCGATCCGTAGGTATTGTATACCTTGACCGCCAGGTTCGTGTTGATCCCGTACTGCTGGAGAAAAATCATGGCCTGGCGCAGATCCTTTTTTTCGTTGACCTGGTCCGCGATTTCCATTGCCTTCCGCTGACTGATTCCCTTAATCTCCGCCAGACGCTCCGGCTCCTCCTCTATGATGCGGAAGGTGTCCTCCTTGAATCGCCGCACAATTCTTGCCGCCAGCGCAATTCCGATTCCCTTGATGGCGCCGGACCCCAGATACCTCTCGATGGCAATCTCATCCTGTGGAGCCTTCTCCTCAAAGCTGCTGACCTTAAACTGCATGCCATATGTGGGATGGTCCGTGAATTCTCCACAGGCCTCGATATACTCTCCCTCGGCGATATCGGAGAAAGTCCCCACGCAGGTCAACTCCTCCTCGTCCACAATCAAGACCAACACCGTATACAAATTTTCTGTATTTCGAAAAATTATGTGATCCACATAACCATTTACTTTTTCCAATGGTCCTCGTCTCCTTACGAATAACAGTTTATACGAAAAAGGACAGCCGTTCAATACTTCGTCGACTGTCCTTGTATTTTACTCAATATTGTAGTTGCGTTTCATCTGCTCATACAACTGCTGGGTGTATGTCTCTCCGATCTGATCCACCACCACATCTGCAACCTTTTCAATCGCCATATCCATGTACATGTCCTTGTATTGTGCCATGGTCTGATCTTCGTCCTCATCCTCGTCGATAAAGGTCTCCTTCATCTCCTTGAGCACCTGCTCCACAAAATAGGATTCGAAATCCTTGAGAATGCCCTTGAGTTCCTCCTCCGAAGAATCCGATGAGATTTTGTTCAAAGAATTGGTCAGCGCATTGGCCGTTCCGGCGTTTGCCGCTGCCTGCGCATTGGAATAAGATAATCCGTTGATTGATGAAAAATCCATCCCTTATCCCTCCTATGTATCTATCCGGTGATCATTAACGTTTCAGGTTGTTTGCGGTCTCCAGCATGGAATCCGAGGTCTGAATCGCCTTGGAGTTCAACTCATAGGCCCTCTGAGCGATAATCAGGTTGACCATCTC
>JAQXJP010000025.1 GCA_029008875.1 Lachnospiraceae bacterium
AAAATAACAGTGAATGATATTACCGAAAAGTGTGAGATGAACCGTCAGACATTTTATTATCATTTTCATGATATTTTAGAACTCACTGAATGGATCTGTGAGGAAGATGCAGAGCGGGCATTAAAGGAAAATAGAACTTATGATACCTGGCAGGAAGGATTTCTGTCTATCTTTGACATGATAAAGAAAGATAAAGCTTTCATTATAAACATTTATCGTAATGTTCCTAAAGACTACTTATATCGCTATTTGTACAGGGTTACTTACCAGCTTCTATATGATGTGCTGGAAGAAAAGTCAGAAGGAATAATTGTCAGGGAAGAAGACAAGGCATTTATTGCAAACTTTTATAAGTACGGATTTGTAGGTCTTGTACTGGAATGGATTGACGGGGGAATGAAAGAAGATCCAAAAATGATTATTCAAAGATTGAATTCCCTCATACAAGGAACATTTTATCATGCACTAAATAATGCCAAAGTAAATAGAAAATAGTTTTTATAAAGAGGTTACATGATACGACAAACAAGGTGATATGTCGTATTCTAATTCAATGTAAGGGGACTGTCGTTATCTAGGACAGTTCCTTATTTTTGTGCATTTTAGTTTTGGCAATTTTTGAATATATTGAGTACATAGAAACCACAAAAGACCTGAATTAAGCGTTCGGGTAATAGCACAAAAAGAAAAGGAGCGCGTTTTTATGTATTATTCAGCAGGAACTTATGAAGCATTTGCAAAACCAGAGAAACCGGAAGGAGCTGACAGAAAATCAGCATATATTATCGGAACAGGACTTGCAGGACTTTCCGCCGCATTTTATCTTGTTAGAGATGGACAGGTGAAAGGGGAGAGAATCCACCTTCTAGAAAAACTTGATCTTGCCGGAGGTAGTTGTGATGGCAGAAAGGATGTTACCAAGGGCTTCTATATGAGAGGCGGTAGAGAGATGGATAATCATTTTGAATGTATGTGGGATATGTTTAGAGATGTTCCATCAATTGAGACACCGGGAATCTCTGTACTTGACGAGTACTATTGGCTTAACAAACATGATCCAAACTATTCTCTCTGCCGAGCATCAGAGAAGTGTGGTCAGGATGCACATACGGATAAGAAATTCGCTCTTGATAAGGAATCAGCAATGGCTCTTTCCAAGTTGTTTATGACACCTGAAAAGGATCTTGAAGATAAAAAAATCAGTGAAGTTCTGCCGGATTCCTTCTGGGACACAAATTTCTGGCTTTACTGGCAGACCATGTTTGCATTCCAGAGATGGTCATCTGCACTTGAGATGAAGAGATACTTATGCAGATACTGCCATCATATTGATGGATTACCTGATTTTACAGCTCTCAGATTTACAAAATACAATCAGTATGAGAGCATGATTTTGCCGCTTGTGAAATATCTTGAAAATCATGGTGTTACCGTAGAGTATGGGATGGATGTCAAAAATGTTGTCATTCAGGATGAAAATGGTAAGAAAGTTGCAACCCAGATTGTATATGAGAGGGATGGAAAGACAGATACCATCGATCTGGTAGAGGATGACCTGGTGTTCATTACAAACGGCTGTTGTACGGATACCTCCTGCTATGGGGATCAGAACACAGCGCCGGATCTAAGTAATGTAAAAAATGGCACAGGTGAGTCCTGGGATTTGTGGAAGAATATTGCTGCACAGGCAAAAAACGGTGAGTATGGTAATCCGAATAAATTCTGCAGTGATTTTGAAGCGACAAACTGGATGAGTGCAACGGTTGAGACCTCTGATGAAGAAATTATTCAGAAGATTATTGGCGTATGTAAGAGAGATCCAAGAGAAGGCAAGGTGACAACCGGTGGTATTGTCACAGTAAAGGATAGCACAGATAATTGGTATCTTTCATGGACAATTAACCGTCAGCCACAGTTCAAGGCTCAAGATAAAGATACCGTTCTTATTTGGGTATATGCACTTTCCACAAACAAGGTAGGTAACTATGTAAAGAAGGCAATGCGTGATTGTACCGGGGAAGAGGTATGCCGTGAGTGGCTGTACCATATTGGAGTACCAACAGACAAGATTGATGACTGGGCAAAAAATCGCTGTAATACAACAACCTGCTTCATGCCCTACATCAACGCATTCTTCCAACCGAGAAAGGAAGAGGACAGACCGCTTGTTGTTCCTAAAGGAGCAGTGAACTTTGCATTCCTTGGTCAGTTTGCAGAAACCCCGAGAGATACCATTTTTACTACAGAGTATTCTATTCGTACCGGCATGGAGGCAGTTTACACGCTTCTTAATGTTGACAGAGGAGTTCCGGAGGTTTGGGGCTCTAAGTATGACGTAAGAGAATTGCTTCGTGCTGCGTACTATGCAATTGATAAGAAAACCATTGATGAGCTTCCGTTGTCATTGAAGGAGAAGATCCTTTTAAAGAAAGTGCTGAAGGCAGTGGAAGGAACTGATGTTGAAATATTACTTAAAGAAAGCGGATTAATAAAATAATACATCAGTTAATATAGAAGAAACAGCGATATTGTGATTATGTCGCTTTGTCAGTTACCGGAATCAATTTGGCGATAGTTGTGAATACCTTTTTGGAGGATAATGTAATGACAATACTTACACATCCTGCAAAATAGAACGGAATGGCAGGATATTCCTTCATTGTTGAGAAATAGTATTTTTGTTGGAAAAGCAGAAAAAATGTAAAAAATCACTGTTTTTTTAAAAAACAGTGATTTTTTGCGCGTAAAGTGGTAAAATTTTATTATGAATGAAGGGAGAATGGATTATATGGAACCGTATAAAGCAAAAAAGATGCCTTTGGAATACAAAATAGATAAAGAAATGCTTAGACTTATTTCAGAAGCAAATGTGAAATACGGAGAATACAAGTCTTTACTAAATACCTTGGAGTTTGATGCCGGTTTTTTTCTGGATTCCGTTATTTTGAACGAGAGCTATAAATCAACGCAAATTGAAGGTACTCAGATTTCTCAAGATGAAATGTACTACTTAAAGTATATGGAAAAAACAGACGATAATCGGGAGATTCAGAATCTGAAAAGAACAATAGAGTATGCATCTGCTTATTTACAAGCAGGAAATATAATCAGTTATGAGCTTGTGAATGAAATGCATAAGATAATTCTGGACAGTGTAAGAGGAGCACAAAAAGCACCCGGACAAATTCGAACCACGCAGAATTGGATTGGACCCAGAGGGTGTACCTTGGAGAGGGCAACATTTGTTCCGCCTATTCCGGAAGAGGTTTATGGTTTACTAGTCAATTTGTATGAATATATGAATGATGAATTTATCGATCCATTATTGGTAAATGTAGCTTTATCGCACATGCAATTTGAGACAATACATGCATACAAAGATGGAAATGGACGATTGGGAAGGGCGCTGATTCCGGTGCAGATGTCACAATTGGATGCGAGCGCACCTATTTTATATATGTCAGAAATACTCGAATTGTATAAACCGTCTTATCAGAGAAACCTTATGGAATGCAGAAGAGGGAACGTTGCCGGATATATTAAATTCTTTTTACAGTGTGTAGTCGATCAATGTAATGCATACATTTACAAACTTGAAAGAATCAAAGAAATCTATAAGGAAGATATGAAGACAATTGAAGCGATAAAAGGTAATTCCGTATACCGAATTATGCCGGTTATCATGAAGCAGATTGTATTCACAAAAAAAGAGGTACAGGAATTGTCAGGTGTCTCTACAAATGTTGTCTCAAAAATAATTAATCAATTAGTAGAATTAAAGGTGATTGTTCCTGATTCAACGGTTGTGAAAAAGGGTTACAGATATCAAAAAATATATGAGGTTTTCGTAGGAGGAGCAATATAATTGTAGAAAGATATGTGGATAAAAAGGTGATTTGGCTCATATTTGCGGTAATGGTGATATGCAGTGCGGCTACGCTGTATATGGGAACCTTCCATCGGTTTACCTATGCAGCGGAGGATGATATTTTTTCTGAAGAAAATGTGCCGGAGAAGGGACAGTTTGTCCCGATTCTCTGCAAAGGCGATGGCTATCGATAACGATGATGCGAGGGGAATAACAAAATCGGACCATCCAGCTCTACTTTTCGTAGGTACCAAATAATGGAACCTAAGGTTATGATAGCTTTGGAGGTAGAGAAAATGAATCAATATGTTACAGGAACTGCCATTAAGGAATTGCGCGAGAAAAAGAAAATGACGCAATTACAGTTGGCCGAGAAGCTTGGGGTGAGTGATAAGACGGTTTCCAAGTGGGAGACGGGCAAGGGCTATCCGGATATCACCCTGCTTGAGCCCATAGCGGAAGCATTTTGTGTATCCGTCACGGAATTAATTTCCGGCAATACTATTTACAATTCCAATGTATCTGCCAATGTGCTGAAATCCAAATTCTATATCTGTCCCGTCTGCGGAAACGTGATTCACAGTATGGGCGAAGCGGTCATTCATTGTCACGGAGTTCTCCTAACGGCGGCGGGGCCGGAACAGACCGACGAGAATCACATGATCTTTGTGGAACGGGTGGAGGATGAGTATTTCGTCCGCATAGAGCACGATATGACGAAAAATCATTATATCTCTTTTCTTGTAGCCGAATCTTCGGACCGGATACAGATGGTGAAGCTCTATCCGGAGGGAAAACCGGAGGCGAGATTTAAGATAAATGGAGTAAAAAGGATTCTGTTCTACTGTAACCGGGACGGGCTGTTTTACATTGATCCGGTGAAAGGGATTGATGACAGAGAAAGCGGGTATGATGATTCCGGGGAGAGAAGGGAATTGGAGGCAACCGCCAAGATGCTATTTGGGTAGTTATCTCCCGACAAAAGCATGATAAGAGCGCTACTTGACGTATGTCAGGTAGCGCTTTTTTAATGTCCCCTTTTTGCCTAAAGTTTACACAACTTTACAGGAAAGCGATATTTTCCATAAGAGAAAGTATAGTAATCTAAAGATAAGAAAAAGGCAGGAGAGATGGCCATGAATGAGGATGTTGGGAAGGAAAATACTGCCATCCGGATATCAATCTGTATCTGTCGAATATTCATGATGGCGGCGGGAGAATATACAAGAGGAAGGATGTCTCATGTATAATAAGGAGAAAACGCAATGAATAAAAGGAGTCATTTGTATGTGACGGGAAAAATTCTGGTAGATCTGCCGAGAAAGAAAAGGCGGTGGGTCCTTGTGGGGAGTATCTTGCCGGATATTCTCTGTCACACCTATTTCAGAGGGCACACTTTTCAGAGTTCCTTTGATATGGTTAAGAAAACCATGTGCAATCTTAAGAAAAGAGGAAGGGATAACTGGTTTTCCTACTTGATGCTTGGCTATGTGCTTCATTATGTGGAGGATTATTTTACCTTTGTGCACAACCCAATCTATCAGGGTGATCTATGGACCCACATTCTGTATGAAAAGCAGTTGGAGAAATATCTGAGGAGGGAGCGATTTTCAGGCGTAGAACAGGAGGCCTTTGAGGTATTGTCTTTTCCCATGGCTTTACAATATGTGGAGGAGAGCCACCGGGATTATCTGCGGGTTGCCGGAACCTGCGAGACGGATGCCAGGTATATATACCGGGCGGTGCAGGTGGTAAGCAATTGTCTTCTTCTGGCATTTGCGGCAAATGAGCGGGTAAGCAAATGCGCAAAACACACTTCCCACTATCTGATTCAAAATTATCCCAAAGTAAAATTATAAATAGGAAGAAACAGGACACCCAAATCATGGCATTTTCTTGTGATATTTCCCACTTTATGGTATTATAATTGCGTATATGTTTTTTTAGAAAAACCAGGGAGGGGTGTCCGCTATGCCGGAGAATAAAACAAAGAAAACGAAGTTACAGATTACATTTTCTGCACTGCTGTTGGCGTTAATCTTTATCATCGAACTGTACGCAATGATCAATCTGCCGGGGAACTTTTTGGTTATTGGTATCGTGGGCGTGTTATTTTTGGGGTGCCTGTACATATTGATAGCCGGGGTGCTCTCGCTGGGGGATGCGAAGCGCGCCAGGGAAGAAGAACAGTACGACAGTATTTTTAAGTCCGAGAAGGCATCCTACCTGATGCTCAAGAAGTACTTTGAGGAAATCGAAGATAAATTGGTTTTGTTGGAAAAGATCTCCAAGGTGCCGACGGAAGAAATTGTGGGAACCCAAAAAGGTATCGGCAAAGTTATCATTAACCGAAGCCGTGAAAATGCGGAAGCGATTCTTAGCTCCAACGATATCTTGGTGGAGCGGATAGACGCGCTGGAGAAGATGATTGGCACCAATAATACTTCACTGGTAGACCAGTATAAATCCATCGGCGAGGACCAGATTCAGAAGATTCTGATGAAGCAGAGCGAGTTGATTATGGAGCTGAAGGATATGGAGATTCGTCTGGACAATGCGATAATGCAGAGCCAGAAAATCGTCGCAGCGGCAGCTCCTGTTATGACGGCAGCGCCTGTCATGGCAGCGCCGGTTACCCAGCCGGTAACTCCGGTGGCAGAGGAGCCGATTGAACCCGTCGCTGTGGCGGAGTCCATCGCTATGACGGAGCCCGTCCTTGAGCCGGAACCGATTATGGAGGATAGTATCCCGGCTGAACCGGAACCGATGGTTACTGCGCCGCTTGAGGATGCTGTTCCTGCGGCGGAGGAGATTACAGAGGCTATCCCGGCAGCAGAAGAAATATCTGCGGATGATTCCATGACGGATGAGGAGATTGGAAAGCTGTTGGATGATGTGTTGGGAGACCTGGGCGTAAGCGAGGAGGAGAAAACACCACCGATGCCGGATCTCTCCGATCCCAATAAGATGATGAGCCCGGACGATATTGCAGCGCTACTTGCCAATATGTCGGATAATACACCGGAGCCGGAAGCCGATGACGCGGTTGCCGATATCGAGCCCATTGGTGAGGCGGATGTCACATTGGAGCCGGAGGTATCCGTGGAAGAAACGGATACCGGGGCTGATGCAGGCTCCGTCGCCGATGTGAGTTTGTCCGATCCCAACAAGCAGTTGAGGCCGGATGAGATTGCTGCGTTGTTCGCATCTATGAGTTAAACGGGATTACATTAAGTGAATACAGGAAAGGCATGTATCAGATTACTCTGACACATGCCTTTTTTTGATTATCGGTCCACCGGATTTTTGATAAGTTCACATATGATTTTTACCGCTGTCTCCATTCCCTCCACTGTGATGTGCTCGAAGGGACCGTGGAATCCATAACCGCCGGTTCCGAGGTTGGGGCAGGGGAGACCCATAAAGGATAGTCTGGCACCATCCGTTCCTCCGCGCACCGGTCTGGAAATCGGTTCAAGCCCGACGGAGGCAATGGCTTTTTTCGCCAAATCTACCACGAACATGTGGTCCTTCATCACCTCAAGCATGTTTTCATAGGAATAACTAATCTCAAGGGAAACCGTTCCGGCACCGTATTTCTGGTTCATCTCCACCTCCAGAGTGCGAAGACGATTCAGCCGGGATTCAAAGAGGTCTTTATCGTGATCCCGGACAATGTAGGATAATTTTGCGGAAGCCACGTCCCCGGACATGTCGGTCAAATGAAAAAATCCCTGTCGGCCCGCGGTATGAGCCGGAGTCTCCTCCTCCGGAAGAGACGCTGCAATCTCGCAGGCAACCTGGGCGGCGTTAATCATAATGTCCTTCGCCTCCCCGGGATGAACATTTACACCGGTCAATGTGAAGACGGCGCCTGCGGCGTTGAAGTTTTCGTATGCCACCTCGCCTTCGTAGTCCCCGTCCACCGTATAAGCGTAATCCGCTTTGAAATAATCCAGATCGAAAAGGTCTGAACCGACACCGATTTCTTCGTCCGGGGTAAATCCGATCCAGATATCCCCGTGGGGAATGTTTTCCGAAATAATTGTTTCCACCGCAGTCATAATCTCCGCAATACCGGCCTTGTCATCCGCTCCCAGGAGCGTTGTTCCGTCGGTGGTGATCAGGGTGCGCCCCGCAAGGGAGACGGGATGGGGAAAGTCATCCATTTTGAGGTAGGTATTGTTTCCTTTTAGAAGAATATCGCCGCCGTCATAATTCTCTATGATTTGGGGTTTTACGTTCTCCCCGCTGTAATCCGGGGCAGTGTCCATATGGGCGATAAATCCCATGGGCTTTTTGTGCTCCATCCCGGCGGTTGCCGGCAGCAGGCCGTAGACATAACAGTGCTCTGTCAGGAGAACTTTTTCCAGTCCGAGCTCCTTCAGTTCGCGCTCCAATTCACGGCCAAGCTCAAACTGACGCTGAGTGCTGGGGCAGGTTCCCGTCTCCTCTTCGGAGGTGGTCCAGTAGGATACATATTTTAGTAAGCGATCTTGTACTTTCATGCAAAAAACTCCCTTCGAAAAAAATTTGAAAAAAATGAAAAAAAAGGTTGCTTTTCTAATAAGTATACTATATAATAAATTTTGCGTCTGGGGAAGACATAAAATAAATAAGCGCCACTAGCTCATCTGGTAGAGCACCTGACTCTTAATCAGGGTGTGCAGGGTTCGATCCCCTGGTGGCGCACTAAAGAGCACTGTTTTTGCGATTCGTCGCGGGGGCGGTGTTTTTTTATTGCCAAAAATAAAAAAAAGATACCAAACTAACAAAAAGCACCTTATCCGAAAAATATCGATTTTTTAGAATGGGTACAAGGAGGGGTGCGCAATGAAAGGACCAAAAACAAAAGAATCGAAAGAAAAACTGAAAAAGAGAGGCGTCGCAAAAAGAAAACAGGAGGTCAGGAGAGGCGGTATGTCAATCCGGTTACAACTCTTAATCGGATTTCTGGTTCCCATCTGTTTTATTGTGGCGGTTGGTATGATTTCCTATCTAAAGGCTTCCGAAGGCTTGACCGAAAATTACGAGAAATCTTCTATGACGGCACTGGAGATGACGGTCACCTCTTTGGATGAGGCCATGCAGTCCATTGTGACAAATACGTCAGAGTTGTCTCAAGATGCAACGGTGATGGCATATTCCCTAGGCGGATACAGTTCGGATTCCTCAAAGGAAGCACAGGCAGAAAAAAGTATCCGGAACAACATCTGTGTAAAGGAAACCTCTACCAATATGATAGATGCAATCCATGTGATCCCGATTGCGGAGAATGACATCATCACGACGAAAACTCTGGACTCGGTGGAAATCGATAGTTTTATTGCAGATATGCCGGGCTCTGTTGATGGGGATCTCCTTGCGGACGGATATGTCCATTGGGGATCGACCCATAGTTTTGTGGATGAGCAAATGGGATTAAACAAGGAAGATTATGTCCTCTACTGCAGCAAATGTTTTTCCAGCGGATCCATTCAGGGGTTGGTGATTGTGGATATCAGTTCCAATGCGGTGTATGGACTTCTGGAGAAAATGGATGTGGGCGAGGGTGCCCAGGTATCCTTCATCACGGAGCAGGGGGATGAGATAAAATGCGGCGGTGAAATATCTCTTGCGGACACCGACTTTTATCGGGAACTTGTAGAGGCCGGAATGGAGAGCACCTCGAAATACATCAATTACGAGGGAACCGACTATTTTTTTATGGCTTGCCAAAGCGAAGTGACAGGCGGATATATCGTCTCATTGGTACCGAAGGCGGTTATCACTAAAGGCTCGGAGAGCATCCAAAAAATTACGATTTTTATGGTTGCGGCAGCCTGTGTGATTGCGGTGCTTCTTTGTATGATAATCATTTCCAATATTACAAGAAATATTGGAAAGAGTGTTGCAAAGCTGGATCGGGTATCCCAGGGAGAATTGATTGAGGATACGGTGAGATCCGGCCGCAAGAGCAACGAGTTCGGAAAGCTTCACGGGGCAATCGGAAACACCATAAGCCGAATCCGTGGACTGGTATTGACCGTGAAACATATGATCGCAGAGGTGTCAACATCCGGCAAAAAGGTGAATGAATCAAGCCAAACCGTTGGAAATATGGTTCAGAATATGGGAAGCCAGGTGGAGGAGATTCTGCAGAACATTGAAAAAGAGGACCAGGAAATATCCAGCTGCAACGATCAGATGGAGAAATTGTCTGTGAAGATTAAGCAGGTGAGCACCAGCATTCTCAATACGGTGAATCAGATTGACAGTTCCAGAGATGTGATCACTATGGGGAAGGATGCGGTGACGATTATGGCGCGGCAATCCATGGAGACTTCCACGGCAACGGACGAAGTCCAGAGGCAGGTTACCCAGCTTGGGGAAATGTTGGAAGAGATCAAAGCTTTTGTGAAAAGCATCCAAAATATTGCGGAGGAGACCAATCTGCTCTCGCTCAACGCTTCTATTGAGGCGGCACGGGCAGGGGAAGAGGGAAAAGGATTTTCCGTGGTTGCGGAGGAGATTCGCAAGCTTGCGGATAATTCTGCAAAAACCGCCTGCTCCATCCAGGATGTGATAGAAGAAATTCAAGTATGCTCCGAAAGTGCAATCGATAAGGTCAAACAGGCGGAAAAGATCGTCGCATCACAGGAAGAAAGCGTTTCCAATACTTCCCGGGCATTTGATTCCATCAATGATTTTATGGAGGCTCTGCTCCGGGATATGTCCGCGGTTACAGAGTCCGTGGAAGAGATGAACCAGGAACGAAAAGGAACCCTCGCCTCCATACGGGCTATCAGCGAGTTGTCGGAGAATATGGTTTCCTCCGTGAATCAGGTGAGCGATTCTCTGGAACAGCAGATTTCCTCTGCGGAAATGCTGGGGGAGGAGGCAAAAAGCCTGGAGAAAAATATGCAGGAGCTGGAGGCGGCTGTCGCAGAATTTAAACTTGTTCAGTAGGAAACAGATGGAACTGCAAAATATATGGATTGGATTAGAGAGAACCATGGAACAAAACGGAGTGGAACAAATCGATTTTCCTGCAGAAGATTATCTCCCCCTTAAGGATTACGGGGCATGGCGTGTAGCGGTGCTCAAATACTGTGCAAATACCAGACTGGAGAATATTGATTGGATGCAAAAGCATTTGGAGACGGATGAGGTATTTGTGCTTCTGCAGGGAAATTGTACGTTATTGATTGCGGGGAAGGACGAAATCCCCGGAAATGTGAGGACAATCGAGATGGAGCCCCATAGGATATACAGCATAAAGAAAGGGCATTGGCACAATCATGTATTGGATGAAGAGGGGGAGGTATTGATTGTGGAGAACCGGGATACTTCGGATGATAATTCCCCTGTCTACCATATGAATGACGAAGAGATTATGAGGATGCGCAGCGCTGTGAACCATCTGTAAGAAGAGCCCGGAAAGAGTTGTATATGGAATAAGTATCAGAGCGTATCACGCTGTCAATTTGTGGCAGCGTGATACTTTTTTGGCTATAGCGGTTGACAGTATCTGTATAATAAAGATAAAGTAAAAGTACAATTTTTTTAGGAGCGATAAGATGAGATTACGAAATATACCGGGCGCGGATGAGATTGTGTCCAACAGCGAGTACTGTATTCAGGACCCTGCAGCCCATAGGGGCAATTGGAGCGAAATGCTTGGCAATGCCAACCCCATCCACATTGAGGTGGGAATGGGCAAGGGAAGGTTCATCATGGATTTGGCGGCCCTTCACCCGGATATCAACTATATCGGAATTGAGAGATATACAAGCGTACTGCTTCGGGCGGTGCAGAAAATGCAGGAGAACCCGCTTCCCAACGTCCATTTTCTCTGCGTTGACGCGGCCACGCTCCCGGAAATCTTCGGGGAGGGCGAAGTGAATCGAATCTATTTGAATTTCTCGGATCCATGGCCCAAGGATCGCCATGCCAGAAGGCGATTGACTTCCGCAGAGTTTTTGGCGAGATATGATCAGTTTTTGGCAGGGGATGGAAGGATAGAATTCAAGACGGACAATCAGGATTTATTTACCTTTTCGCTGGGGGAAGTGGAGGCATCCGAGATATGGAAGGTGGACGCTTCCACTAGGGATTTACATAACAATCCGGTCTTAAATGAAGGAAATGTTATGACCGAGTACGAGGAGAAGTTTTCCTCCAAAGGGAATCCTATCTGTAAGATGATTGCTTTCCGTAAGGGATAATCGGGGCGAAAAATGGAAGTGTGATATAGGGATTAGAGAGTATGGGAATGAAGAAAAAAATCGCAATAAGGATTGCAGCGGCAGTCCTTGGGATATTATGTTTTGTCGGTGCCGCAAGACCGGTTTCGGTGTCGGCGGAGGATTACTGGCCAAGTGAACCGTATATTGACAGCCCAAGTGCCATGGTCATTGAAATCAATACGGGAACCGTTCTCTATGAGAAAAATTCCCACGATCGAAATTATCCGGCAAGTATCACCAAGATTATGACAACCATGCTTGCAATCGAGAACTGCAGCATGGACGAGACGGTTGTCTTTTCCTATGACGCTGTCTATGGTGGAAATGAGGGGGATACTTCACATATCGCAAGAAATATGGATGAGGAGCTCACCATGGAGCAATGCCTGTATGCGGTGATGCTGGAGTCCGCCAATGAGTGTGCATATGCGGCGGCAGAGCATGTGGGGGAAAAGCTGGGCGGAGACTACCGAACCTTTGTGGATTTGATGAATGAAAGAGCCCGGGAATTGGGCTGTACTGACACTCATTTCAACAACGCAAACGGCCTCCCGGATCAGGAGCATTGGACAAGCGCACATGATATGGCCCTGATTGCGCAGGCAGCATACAAGAACGAGACTTTTCGAACCATCACGGGGAGCACGGCATATACCATCCCTGTGACGAATAAATGTCCGGAGCCCTATTATTGCCACAATCATCACAAGATGATCTATCCGTGGCAGGGAGATTACAAGTATCTGTACGAATATTGCACCGGCGGAAAAACGGGATACACCGCGGCTGCAAACAGCACACTGGTGTCGTATGCAGAGAAGGATGGAATGGCGCTGGTCTGTGTGATTATGAATGCGCAATCCCCGTCCCATTTTACGGATACAAGAGCTCTGTTTGATTACTGTTTTGACAATTTCCAAGCGGTGAACATTGCGGAGAATGAGGAAGCGGTTTCGGATGACGGATTGAGCAATGCCGGAGTATTGAACAATAACGGAGCATTTGTGGAGTTGGATCAAAACGCATATATCATTCTCCCGAAAAATGCACAGTTTTCCGATGCGACCTTCACCCTTGAGACAAATATTGACAGCAAGACAATCGCAAGGCTGAATTATGAATACGCCGGCAGAAGTGTTGGAAATGCCACCATTGTCACCAGTGGTGTCCGGGCGGAGCAAAATCCCCTGGAGAAGGAAGAGAATACGGATTCCAACATTAAGGTGATTCAGATTAAGCCAATATGGATTTTTTTGATTCTTGTCATGTTGGGAGTTCTGGCAGTGCTCATCTATTTTGGGAAGCGGTTGTACGATAACTTCTATGTGATCCGGCATACTATTGAGACAAAGCGGGAGCAGAAAAGAAGATTCCGGGAGATTCACGTGCCGAAACACAGAAAACGTCGACGCCGGGACAGATTATTCAAATAAAATCTGTCTTAAGAGACAAAAAGGACAAATATTTACGACAGAAACAAAAGAACCGACAGAATTGGAGAAATAATTCTGTCGGTTCTTTGCTATTCGACATCGATTCAAAAGCGTTAAATTGTCAGACTATTTAATAAAATGAGTAGCTGATTCTTATTTTGGGTGTAAATAATGAGGCCGTTTGAGGTTTCCAGGATAGTCAGAAATTTGCCCCGGAAGGTTTCCGAGGTATCCAGGATGTGCGTCAGGTAGGAGCGCATGGGAGCATCGGCGGTAAGGAAAACAGTCTCATAATTTTCCATGGGATCTATGGTGACGTGAGCCAGGGAGAAGGCGCGGGAGATTTCCTTCTCCTGATCTAATTGGGCTACGGTCTTGTTGACGATAAAATAGCCGTGCTCATCCTTGGGCATGTCCAATGCTTTTATGGCCCGTTGCACCTGCTTGGTCAATGCGTCCGATGCGGGGTAGAGAGATTCAAAGTAACTCATAAAATCCGATGCGGATTTAAAGGTTTTGTTGGTTCCGTGTTGCAGAACCTCCGTCATAAGGATTCTTTTGATGATGCCCTCGCAGGTTTCCCTGGAAGGATTTTTCCGAATTGATGTTCCTTGATCCATTTTTCCTCCGAATCTGTCATATCTGTAAAAAACGACAAAATTGAATGTCCTAATAGTATAATAGGACAAAAACAAGAAAAAATCAACGACAATATACCATATTGACGTATAGGGAAAACAACAGTAAAATGTAATAAGTTACCAAGTGAAAAAATGTGGAGCGGAAAAAATGACACGAGAAGATATTCTGAAAAAAATCAAGGAAGAGATGGAAAAGAGCGGCGGAATTGTGCGGAAAGAACAGCTTTGCGACCTAGGAATTGATTATCGAAGAATTCTGAACTTTGTGGAATCCGGGGAGCTTATCCGTATCAAGAACGGATATTACACGGACAGAATGGATCGGTTTACGGAGGAGGAATTAATCGCGAAGCTGTTTCCGGATGCGCTGCTCTGCATGGAAAGCGCGTTGTATGCCTACGGCTACATCAAGGAGAAACCCTACGCTTGGAGGCTTGCGGTGGACAAGAACACTTCCAAGTCCAGATTTCATATGGATTATCCCAAGGTGATTCCCTACTATACGGAGCCGGAGGCTTTGGAGATGGGAGCGACCACCATGGATATTCAGGGCAACTCCTTTGCAATCTATGATAGAGAGCGGGTTATCTGCGACTGCCTGAAGTATGAGAGCAAGATGGACCGGGAGACTTTCCGCAGCGCGATTCAGGCGTACATCCGGGACGAGAGTAAGGATATTTCCCTGCTGATGGAATACGCAAAAGCCAGGAAAGTGGTTAAGAAGGTGCAGAGTATGATCGGAGTCTGGCTGTAGAGGAGATTGGAATGAAGGTTGGGGTAAATTGTTCTCCCGCTTTGAAGGAGAAAAGTCAAGAATTGAGCCTGCCATTTGCCGATCTGCTGCGGGGGTATCTGGTGGAAGATTTTTTGGGTCGTGTATACGAATCCCCCTTCTGTGAGAATCTGTGGCTGATCAATGAGGATGCCATCGGGGTGGAACATTATGTGGCGAAGCAGGAGAGACCGCTGTTGTTTTTCTATGCGGAGAGCGGAAAGAGGATGGATGAGACCCGGATGATTCCGGGACAAAAGCTGTCGCCGCAACTGATGAATGTTCTGGAAGAGGCTATTTTGCAAAAGCGGACAGACGTCATATGGAGGATAGAACAGGAAAACGGGGCCGATTTCTTCGGATTGCAGCTGGAGGGGGAATTTTGTGATATGAAGGTTCCGCTCTATGTGCGGATTCAAAGGATTTCCATGGCAGAGGGAAGACCCACCAAACGGGAATTTCTGCCGTTTATGGATCCCAGCAGAAGGTTTCCCATCTACATCTATGCCCGGGAGAATCGTCTGGGGGAATATCTGTATGAGATTGTGAAGAAGTTGGAACTGATCTCGGACATGGGCCCCTATGATGCGGTGAACCAAATTCTGAAATCAGAGCCGGTGAGCGGGCGCCATATCTTGGAGAAATTGCAGCAGTTGTCAGAGGGCGAGCCTCAGGTGCGGCGGGAAAAGCGGCTGGAGCAGTTGGAGGAATATCTGGACTATACCTACATGCGCAAGCGCTGGCAACAGTACGAGAGAGTGCATCGCAGAGAGCCGGAACCCTGGGAGGATGTGATGGCCAGGGTGCTTTGCTTTTTGCGGCCCACATGGGGCGCGCTGTGCCGCAATGAAATCTTCTTTGATGATTGGATGCCGGAGCTTGGAAGATTTCTCGGATAACTTGAGTTTTTCGTCGGTTTCATATTATAATAGTAAGAAGGATTTGGAGAGGAATCGTTGTGCTTGATCAAAAGTTGAAGGCATATGCACAATCGAATATTTATCCATGGCACATGCCGGGGCATAAGAGAATTCCCCTGGACGATGGAAATCCCTATGAGATTGACATCACAGAGATAGACGGATTTGACAATCTCCATGGCGCGAAGGGGATTCTGGCGGAGGCACAGGACCGGGCTGCCCAGCTGTACGGCGCCCAAAAGTCATACTATCTGGTCAACGGAAGTACCTGCGGGCTGCTGGCAGCAGTGTGTGCAAGCTGTAAGCGGGGCGGACGAATCCTGGTGGCCAGAAACTGCCACCACGCGGTGTACCATGCAATCTCCATCTGGAATCTGGAGGCGGACTACCTGTATCCCGGGATGACGGATGTGGGAATTGTAGGGGATATTTCGGCGCGGACAGTGGAGAAGGCGTTGCAGGAGAGCACCTACGATGCCCTGTTGATTACCTCCCCCACCTACGACGGTGTGGTGTCGGATATAGCTGCGATTGCAAGAGTGGCACACGCCCATGGAATTCCGCTCATCGTGGATGAAGCCCACGGAGCGCACTTTGGGGTCAGTGAGTTGTTTCCGAAGAGTGCCGTAACCCAGGGCGCAGATATTGTGATACAGAGTATGCACAAGACGTTGCCCTCCATGACCCAGACCGCACTGTTGCATTTGTGCAGCAATCTGGTACAGCCAAGGGAAGTGGAACGCTACTTGAACTATTTTGAGACCAGCTCCCCTTCCTATGTGTTGATGGCGGGGATGGAGAGATGTATCCGAAAGTTGATCCGGGAGGGGCCGCTTCTGTATGAGGGCTTCTACAACAGACTGTGCGCTTTTTATGATAAAACCGCAGCGCTACAGCATTTGCGGGTGATGGAACCGCGGGATTTACGGGGGCTGTTTTACAGGATGGATCCGTCCAAAATATTGATTTTTACCGATGGATATTCTGTCAGCGGGCCACAGTTGCATCAGATCCTCTTGAGAGAATACGGATTGCAGATGGAGATGGCATCCGTGGATTATGTGCTTGCCATGTCCAGCATTATGGATACCGAGGAAGCCTTTGGGCGGTTGGAAAAAGCGCTGTATGCCATTGACGCTGCGCTCCCGGCAGGTGAGGATGGCGCTTTCGCGGCGAGAAAACGGGAAATCGGGAATATATACACCCCGGTTCCGGCGCGAATGACCATCGGGGAGGCGGAGGAAGTTTCTCGGAGAGCGATGGAGGATGTGGCATCGGAAGATGCGGTGGGGAGAATTTCCGCGGAGTTTGTGTATCTGTATCCGCCGGGAATTCCGATTTTGGCCCCCGGGGAAGAAATCTTGGAAAAAACCGTCAAAGATATAGAGAACTGCAAGGTATTGGGGCTTGAGGTGCAAAATATGACAGCGGACGGAAGGTTCCGTGTGCTCGGGCGGTAGAGGAAGATATATGGGCAAGATATTTTGTCTCATGGGAAAGAGTGCAACCGGAAAAGATACCATCTATGCACAGCTTTTTCATAGCGAAGGTTTTCAACTGAAAAAAATTATTCCCTACACCACCAGACCCATTCGGGAAGGGGAGGAAGAGGGAAGAGAATATTTTTTCTGCGATGAGGACAAGGTGCAACAGTTGGAGCGGGCCGGAAAAATCATCGAGCTGCGATCCTATCACACAGTCTACGGGGAATGGAAGTATTTTACAGCAGATGACGGACAGTTTGATTTGGACAAGGACAGCTACCTGACCATCGGAACCCTGGAGGCTTACTTGGGAATGCGGGCTTACTTCGGAGCCGGAAAAGTGGTTCCTATCTATGTGGAAGTGGAAGATGGGGAGCGGCTCATGCGGGCAATCGCAAGGGAGAAAAGCCAGACCATTCCCAAATACGAGGAAATGTGCCGCAGATTTTTGGCGGATGCGGAAGATTTTTCCGAGAAGAATTTGGAAAAGGCCGGAATTTCGGTCAGATTTGAGAATCGGAATGTGCAGGAAACCATCGAGGAAATTCGGGGATATATCCAGCAGATGCTTTAGGCGGAAGGTTGTTTGAATAGAACGCACGAACGTAAGGAGAGGCGGCATGGAAATCAAAGTCGGAGATGTCAATCCAATTACACAGGTTCCGGATACCGGCAAAACGGTGGCGGGGGATGGTTCCTTCAAATTTACTTTGGCCAGTGCCATCACGGATGCCGAGCTGCAGGCAAAGGTGGACGCCCTCATGGAGGATATCACTGCCCAGGGCAACCGCATTGCGGAGCATATGGACATCCGGGATATGAAAAAATATCGGGGATTGATTCAGGAGTTCTTGAACGAGGTGGTTTACCGATCCCACAAATTTTCCAGGGAGAATTTCCTGGACCGCAGGGGAAGACACAGAGTGTACGGAATCATCAAGCTCATTGACAGCAATCTGGACGAGTTGGCCAGCGAGTTGGTGGCGGATGAGAAGGACCACATTTCCATCTTGGCCAGAATCGGGGAAATCAGCGGATTGCTTTTAGATATTCTCACTTAGGCAGAAAGCGAAATCTATATTACGAAAAAGAAAGGAGACTTTTTATGGCGGGATTCGCGGATATTATCGGACATGAACAAATTATCGAGCACCTTAAAAATGCAATAACTATGCAGAAAGTCTCCCATGCATACATCATAAACGGGCCCAAGGAATCCGGTAAGAGGATGCTGGCGGATGCTTTCGCCATGGCATTGCAATGCGAGATGGGAGGCAGCGAGCCTTGTATGGACTGCAGGTCCTGCCACCAGGCCGTGGACTACAACCAGCCGGATATCATCTACGTCACCCACGAAAAACCCAACACCATTTCCGTGGATGATATCAGAAGCCAGCTGGTCAATGATATGGCCATTAAGCCCTACAGCAGCCGCTATAAGATTTACATTATTGACGAGGCGGAGAAGATGAATCCTCAGGCCCAAAACGCAATGTTGAAGACCATCGAGGAACCGCCGGAATATGGAATCGTTTTGCTTCTGACCACCAACGCGGATCTGTTTTTGCAGACCATCCGCTCCAGATGTGTGATGCTCAACGTGAAAGCGGTGGCCAATGATGTGATTAAAAAATTTCTCATGGACAAGCACGGTTGCACGGACTATCAGGCAGATGTCTGCGTGGCCTTCGCCCAGGGAAACGTGGGAAAAGCATTGCAGCTTGCGGCGTCGGACGATTTTAATGAGCTGAAGGCTTCCGCGCTCCAGCTGATGAAGCGTCTGGAGGATATAGACATCTATGAGCTGGGCGGTGCAATCAAGCAGATTGGAGAGTACAAGCTCCAGATAGCGGATTACTTTGATCTCATGATGATCTGGTACCGGGATATTTTGTACATGAAGGCAACTAACGATGTGAATGGCCTGATTTTCAAGGATCAGGCTTATGACATAAAAAAACAGGCGGCAAATCATTCTTACAACGGAATCGAAAACATATTGATGGGGCTCGAGCGGGCCAAAACCAGAATCAAGGCCAACGTAAACTTTGATCTGGTCATCGAATTATTATTGCTGACCATTAAGGAGAACTGATATGACAAGAGTAGTGGGAGTCCGTTTTCATCAGGCGGGCAAGATTTATTATTTTGATCCATTGGATTATGAGCTGGAGACCGCAATGCACGTCATTGTGGAGACCGCTCGCGGTGTGGAGATGGGAACGGTGCTCATCCCGCCCAAGGACGTGGAGGACGACAAGGTGATTCAACCGCTGAAGCCGGTGATTCGCATTGCCAATGACGAGGATGAGCGGAACGCACAGCGCAACCGGGATCGGGAGAAGGAAGCCTTCCGCATTTGCAAGGAAAAAATCATCAAGCACGAGCTGGACATGAAGCTGGTGGGAGCGGAGTACACCTTTGACAACAACAAGCTACTGTTCTATTTTACGGCGGACGGAAGAATTGATTTCCGGGAACTGGTGAAGGATTTGGCATCCGTGTTCCGCACAAGAATCGAGTTGCGCCAGATTGGCGTGAGAGATGAGACCAAAATGCTGGGCGGAGTGGGAATCTGCGGACGGCAGCTCTGCTGTGCAAGCTACCTCTCCGATTTCGTGCCCGTATCCATCAAGATGGCAAAGGAGCAGAACCTGTCCCTGAACCCCACCAAGATTTCAGGTGTGTGTGGAAGACTGATGTGCTGCCTGAAGAATGAACAGGAGACCTACGAGTATCTGAACGGAAGGCTCCCGGCAGTGGGAGATACTGTGACCGCCGCAGACGGAACCAAGGGAACCGTGCAGTCTGTCAGCGTATTGCGCCAGCTTGTGAAAGTGCTGGTGGACAACGGGGATGAGAAAGAGTTGCGGGAATACTCCGTGGATGACCTTCGCTTCCGGCCTCGCAGACGCAAGGATGTCAAGCTGACGGAGGAGGAACTGAAGGAATTGGAGAGTCTGGAGGATACACAGGAACCGACAGAGGAGAGAAAAGAGCCAAAAGAGCAGGGAGATCAAAAAGGACAGGCTCGCGGAAACGGACAGGGAGGCGGAAAGAACCGCCGCAACCGCCGTCGCGGGGGCAAGAACGGCCAAAACCGCGGAGAAAACCAAGGGAATGCAAACGGGGAGTCATAGATGAGGGGAAGAGAGGATTTGGTTCTTCCCCACGAGCGTGTGGACGACCTGCAGAGAAACGGGTATGGAATCATCCAGGATCCGGGGCGTTTTTGCTTCGGGATGGATGCGGTTCTGCTGTCCGGATTTGCGAAAGTGAAGGAAGGGGAGACGGTGGTCGACCTGGGGACGGGAACGGGTATTATTCCCATTCTTCTGGAGGCCAAGACAGCAGGGGCTCATTTTACGGGGCTTGAGATTCAGCCGGAGAGCGCAGATATGGCACGCCGGAGCGTGGAGTACAACGGAATCGGGGACCGGGTGTCCATCGTGACCGGAGATATCAAGGAGGCATCCCGGATTTTCGGCGCAGCCAGCGTGGATGTGGTGACCACCAACCCGCCCTATATGATTGGGCAGCACGGCATGGTCAATGACGCGGATGCAAAAACCATTGCAAGGCATGAGGTGCTCTGCACCTTGGATGATATTCTGCGGGAGAGCGCCAGACTCTTAAAACCCCAGGGACGATTTTACATGGTGCACCGCCCTTTTCGGCTAGCGGAAATATTCTGCAAAATGGTGGAGTACCACATAGAACCCAAGCGGATGCAGCTGGTGTACCCGTACGTGGATAAGGAGCCAAACATGGTGCTCATAGAAGGTATGCGCGGCGGAAAGTCCCGCATCACCGTGGAAAAACCATTGATTGTATACAGGGAACCGGGAAAATACACGGATGAAATCTATGACATTTACGGATATTGAGTCCATAAATAATCGGGAATATGCAGGGTGACGGATATGCAGGAAAAAAAAGTCGGAACACTATATTTGTGTGCCACTCCCATCGGAAATCTGGAGGACATCACGTTTCGCGTTCTCCGAACCTTAAAAGAGGTGGATTTGATTGCCGCGGAGGATACACGAAACTCCATCAAGTTGCTGAATCATTTTGAGATTAGAACTCCCATGACCAGCTATCACGAGTACAACAAAATTGAGAAGGCGTATCAGCTGGTGGCAAAGCTGAAGGAAGGCCGGGATATTGCGCTGATTACGGACGCCGGGACTCCCGGGATCTCCGATCCGGGGGAGGACATTGTGCGCATCTGTTACGAGGAAGGGGTTCCGGTCACATCGCTGCCCGGCGCGGCCGCTTGCATCACCGCCCTGACCATGTCGGGGAGACCTACCAGAAGGTTTGCCTTCGAAGCCTTCCTTCCCCGGGAGAAAAAGGAGCGGGCAGCAGTTCTGGAGGAGTTGAAGACGGAGACCCGCACCATCATTATCTACGAGGCACCTCATCACTTGGTGAAGACGGTGACGGGGCTGATGGATGCGCTGGGAGACCGGGAATTGACGGTGTGCAGGGAGCTGACGAAGAAGCACGAGGAGAAGATGCAGACCACCTTTTCCTCTCTGCTCGCATACTCTGCGGAGCATGAGCCGAGAGGGGAGTATGTCCTGATTATCTGCGGGCGTTCCCGGGAGGAGATGAGAAGAGCGGAGCAGGCTGGTTGGGAAGAGATGAGCCTGGCTGACCATATGGCACAATATGAGAATCAAGGGATTGACCGCAAGGAAGCCATGAAGCTGGTGGCAAAGGACCGAGGAATCTCCAAGAGGGAGGTGTATCAGGGCCTCCTGGGCGAATAAAAAATAAAAGGGCTGCAAAAACAGCCCTTTTTTGTGTGCACCATGGGGAACGTTAACGGGAGAAAGAAATCCTTTATTCATAATAATAGGAGAAGTATTTCTCCAACAGAGGAAAGGGCGCCGGCCCCATTCGTAGAATTGCCTGATGAAACCTTTTCTCTTCAAAGTCGTCCCCCAGGGATTCTTTCGCATATTCTTTCAGTTCTTCAAATTTCAGATAACCCACATAATATCGCAGATAATTTCCCGGCTCATAGAGAACGAGTTTTCGAATGTTATCGATCACTTCCGGGTCCGTCACCCCGAAGTCCGCCCAGAATCGTGCAAGTTCCTCACGGCCCCAGCCATAGTAATGAATACCGATATCGCTGGAAGCGTACAGACTGAGGATCACGCTTTGGCTGTTCTGCAGGAGGCAGGCCATATTGGTATCCACGCCGCAGTAATAATAGGATTTCATCTCAACGTAGGTGGCCCAACCCTCCGTGTATCCCGGAAAATCCAACAGGGTTCGAAACTCCGGAAGACCGTAGTAATAGGACATGGTGGTCTGGTAGAGATGTCCGGGGTAGCTTTCGTGGGCCAGAGTGGTAAAAAAGGAAACATCCGAATAATCGGAGGCGGTGTTGATGTATACCGTATTGTTTGTATAGTCATCCAGGGGAGCCGTGATGTAGAAGGCGGGAGCCAGCGCGTCTGAAAGGGCGGAATCGATGGTGCATATCTCGCAGCAGCTCTCACAGGGAGTGGGGAAGTCGTCGCACAGTTGGGCTTTCAGCCTCTCCAGCATACTCTCCGCATTCTCGAAATCCAGTTCCACAGAATCCGAGTTGTTCACCAGGGAGGGATCTTCCCCCACAATGGCAGCGCATGCATCCATATCACGGTTTCGCTTCTCCTCAATGGAGGCAAACAGATCCTCCATGGAATCCTCACAGCCCACCTCGCTCTGCACCAGTAGCGTATAGTATTCCTTGCCATTCTCATACATGCAAAGGCCCTGATTATTTCTCCCTTTTCCAAGGAAACCGGTCAGTGTGCGGGCCATCTTCCGGTAGGCAGGGGCAATCTGGGAATCCAAAATGGTTTGGTTTTCTTCTATATATACGGATACCTGATCCTCGGATAATTCTTCCAATGCGTTTACGCGCCGGGCGAAGGAGTCGGCGAGAAAAGGGGTGATTCCTTTTTCCGCAAATTGATCGCAGGAATCGATTACCATGCAACAGGCTTCATCGGACATAAAGAGACCGGCTGCCGCCTTTTCCTTCTCGAAGGTAAGAATATCATCAAAATAATCCGGAACCTTCTGCAACAGCTCCAGATAAATCTCCACATCCTCCCTGTTTCGCAATTCATACTCACTGAGTAAAATCGGAAGTTCGGCATGGACGCCGTTGTAGGGGGACAGATATTCTCCGAAGAGAGAATAGCTACCCAGTGCCAGTTGGTTGTCCAGATAACCATGCAGGATATCGAAGGAGAAGCGCTGGGGAGTCGAGAGTGTGGAGTAGTGATAGGACTCCAGAATATCGTATTTCCTCTGACAGGATTGCAGTTGTTCCTTTCTCCCGGACTTTGACAGGTCGCCCAGGGAGACGTTCTCGCCGGGGAGAATGCCTCTCGATGCCGGGTCTGTCAGTGTGTAATGGAGGGTCAGCGTGTTTTGCGATACCTCCTCCACGAACAGATTTGCCAGATATTCATCGAAGGAGGCGCTGCTCTTGGAAAAAATGCTGCAGCCTCCGAAGCAGGAACAAATGAAAAACAACAGTATGGCAAAGCAAAAGACGAGAAGCAAAAAGGTGTACCTCTGCCAGATGCGACGGATGATGCGGCGACTGCGCCGCACAAAAAAACAAAGAGAGTGCATATGTCTTTTCCAATCTCATGGTTAATATACAATATGAAAAAACAGGTGTTGCTATTACTCAAAAATCTTCCTATAATGAAAAACATCAATGAAAAGCGAGGAAAACACCGATGGATAAGTATGGGGTGGGAGATATTGTAAAGTTAAAAAAAGCGCATCCGTGTGGGAGCAGCGAGTGGGAGATTCTGCGTGTCGGTGCGGATTTTCGACTAAAATGTATGGGATGTGGACATCAGGTCATGGTGCCGCGCAAGTTGGTGGAAAAGAATGACCGGGGATTGACCAAAAAATCTTAAAAAACACTTGCGAAACGTTGAAAAACATGGTAATATCTTATCTCGTGGTATATTAAATTCCTTGCTCATGACAAAGTCGTGGGCCAGAGACCAAAAGGAGGTAAATCGCATGAATAAGTATGAATTAGCACTCGTTGTCAGTGCAAAGATCGAGGACGATGCGAGAGTAGCTATCGTTGAGAAGGCAAAAGAGTACATCACTCGTGCAGGCGGTACTGTAACAGAAGTAGAAGATCAGGGTAAGAAGAGATTAGCTTACGAGATTCAGCACATGACTGAAGGCTTCTACTACTTCATCCAGTTCGACGCAGATGCTACTGTTCCGGCAGCAGTTGAGCAGGACGTTCGTATCATGGACAATGTTCTTCGTTTCTTATGCGTTAGAAAAGACGAGGCATAGGATTAGACCAAAGGAGATCGTATGAATAAAGTATTACTGATGGGTAGATTAACCAGAGACGCTGAGATTCGTTACTCTCAGGGGGACAACGCAATGGCAATCGCAAGATTTTCCCTTGCAGTTGATCGCAGAGGACGTGCCAATAACGGTTCCGATGAGCAGACGGCTGATTTTATCAACTGTGTTGCATTCGGAAAGACAGCGGAATTTCTGGAGAGATTTGGACGTAAGGGAACTAAATTCGTTGTGGAGGGAAGAATCCAGACCGGATCTTATACCAACAGAGACGGCCAGAAGGTTTACACCACAGACGTTGTGGTGGAACAGGTCGAGTTCGCCGAGAGCAAGAGTGCAAGCGGCGGAAACGACGGTGGATTCACACCGGCAGACAGACCTGCACCCAGTGCGGCTGCCAGCGACGGGTTTATGAATCTTCCTGACGGGATTGATGAAGAATTACCATTTAATTAAACAAGGAGGTAACAATCATGGCTTACAATAAGGCAGCTGGAGAAGGCGCTTCCATGAAGAGACGCCCGATGCGTAGAAGAAAAAAAGTTTGTGTATTCTGTGGCAAGGATAATGTCATTGATTATAAGGACGTGAACAAGTTAAAGAGATACATCTCTGAGAGAGGAAAGATTCTTCCTCGCCGTATCACAGGAAACTGTGCAAAGCACCAGAGAGCTCTCACCGTAGCAATCAAGAGAGCACGTCACTTGGCATTGATGCCGTACGTACAGGATTAAGAGTTGCAAGACCAAATACTCGAAAGGGTATTTGGTCTTTTTTATTGCATGCCGGAGTCACCTCCCGCCGTCGGGCGGAAAAGGAAGAAATTGCTAACGGCAAATAGTCTTTTTTTGTTCAAAAGTTGCAAAAAATAGCATAGAGTTTTGTGAGCATTTGTGATTGACTCTGACTGAATTTGAAAGTATATTGGAATTATCAAGAACGAGTTTGAACGTTTGTGAATGAATTTGAAGAGAAGGAGGTGAAAGAATGATATATACCATTACCGTAAATCCGTCCCTGGATTATATTGTGTCCGTGGATGATTTTAAACTGGGACTTACCAACCGTACCAGTTCCGAAAAACTGCTTCCCGGAGGGAAGGGCATCAATGTCTCCCAGGTACTCATGAATCTGGGGGTTGAGAACACCGCACTGGGGTTTGTTGCAGGCTTTACCGGGGATGCACTTGTGAGGGAGCTTGAGCGCCGGGGAATTCGGCAGGAGTTTATCCGGATTGACAAGGGCATGACCCGGATCAATGTAAAGTTGAAATCCATCGATGGGACAGAGATTAACGGGCAGGGGCCGGATATCGGCGAAGCGGACCTCGAGAGATTGATGAAACGGCTGGATGAATTGCAGGACAACGACGTTTTGTTTCTCGCCGGAAGCATCCCCGGCAGTATTTCCAGTGATTTGTACAGAAATATTATGTTGCGTTTGCAGAAAAAGAACATACTGTTTGTGGTGGATGCCACCAGGGAATTGCTTACGAACGTGTTGGAGTTTCATCCGTTTTTAATCAAACCCAATAATCATGAGTTGGGGGAAATCTTCGGGGTGGAATTAAATACCAGAGAGTCTGTGGTGCCCTACGCAAGAAAATTGCAGGAGATGGGAGCGCGCAATGTGCTTGTATCCATGGCTGGAGAGGGCTCCGTGTTGGTGGCGGAAGACAATACCGTTGTCTCCCACGAAGCGCCGAAAGGGGTTTTGGTCAACGGCGTCGGCGCCGGGGATTCCATGGTTGCGGGCTTTATGGCCGGGTATATGAAGACCGGAGATTACGAGTACGCATACAAGATGGGGGCATCGGCGGGAAGCGCCAGCGCTTTTTCGGAGGATTTGGCCACGGAAGAGGAAATCATGAAGGTTATGCAAGATAATTTTTAAAGGGAAAGGAGAAGGATTCTTATGAGAATTACAGAACTATTGGCAAGAGAAAGTATTGAGTTAAACGGATCTCCAAAGTCAAAGTCAGAAGCATTGGATCAGATGGTAGAGCTGATGGCAAAGAGCGGAAAACTGACGGACAAGGAGGCATATCGGGCGCAGGTATATGCCCGGGAGGAGGAGAGCACTACCGGTGTAGGTGACGGAATTGCAATTCCTCACGGAAAGTGCGACGGAGTGGCGAGACCGGGACTTGCTGCCATGGTGGTGAAGGACGGCGTGGATTTTGCGGCCATGGACGATGAGCCGGTATCTCTGATTTTTCTAATTGCTGCGCCTAATACGGAGGACAATGTGCATCTTGACGTGTTAAGCAAATTGTCGGTGCTTCTTATGAACGATGAATTCACCGCAAAGCTGAAAAATGCCAAGACGGTGGAGGAGTTTTTACAGATTGTGGATGAGGCGGATGCAAGTGAAAAGAGCATCGATGAGCGTCTGGAAACCGCTTCTGCAGGAACCGTTAAGTTGGTTGCGGTTACTTCCTGCCCCACAGGAATCGCTCACACCTACATGGCAGCGGAAGGACTTGAGAAGGCTGCAAAGGCGGCAGGAGCACAGATCAAGATTGAGACGAGAGGTTCCGGCGGAGCCAAGAACGTATTGACCGATCAGGACATCGCGGAAGCAGACTGCGTTATTATCGCAGCGGATGCGCAGGTTCCCATGGCCAGATTCCATGGCAAGAAGCTGATTCAGGCGCCGGTATCCGACGGAATCAATAAGGCGGACAAATTAGTTGAGAAGGCAATTTCAGGGAATGCATCTGTTTACAAATCCTCTGAACAGAGTGAAAAGAGAGAGGTAAGCCAAAAATCAGGAAGCGTTGCACATAGAATATACACCCAGCTTATGAATGGTGTGTCACACATGTTGCCTTTCGTTGTCGGCGGAGGAATCTTGATTGCCATCGCATTTTTGATTGACGGATTTGCCGTTGACATTAATTCTCTGACGGAGGCCGAGAGAGCAAACTTTGGAACCATCACACCGCTTGCTGCCCTGTTTAAGAACATCGGAGGTGTTGCATTTGGATTTATGCTTCCGGTTCTCGCCGGCTATATTGCCATGGCAATCGGGGATCGACCGGCTCTGGCTCTAGGCTTTGTGGGAGGCATGATCGCCGCGAACGGAAAGTCCGGATTCCTGGGTGCTCTGGCAGCAGGATTCTTGGCGGGATACGTGATTCTGTTACTGAAAAAAGTATGTGAAAAGCTACCGGATGCGCTGGAGAAAATCGCACCTGTACTTATCTATCCGTTATTTGGTATATTTATAGTAGGTGTGGCCATGGTTTACGTTGCGGAACCGGTCATGGGTGCAATCAACACCGGCCTCAACAGCGGATTGGCAAGTATGGGCGGAACCAGCAAAATCATCCTCGGCCTGGTGCTGGGCGGAATGATGGCAGTGGATATGGGTGGCCCGTTCAACAAGGCCGCTTACGTATTCGGAACCGCATCCATTGCGGCTGGAAACTATGATATCATGGCAGCAGTTATGATCGGAGGTATGGTACCGCCCTGTGCAATCGCACTTGCTACCCTCCTGTTCAAGAATAAGTTTACCAAGGAGGAGAGAGAATCCGGACCGGTCAACTTTATTATGGGACTTGCGTTCATCACAGAAGGCGCAATTCCGTATGCAGCAGCGGATCCCCTTCGTGTTCTTCCGTCCTGCATCGCCGGATCTGCAGTGGCAGGCGCATTATCCATGGCATTCGGATGTACACTGATGGCTCCCCATGGCGGAATTTTCGTATTCCCGGTAGTGGGGCATGCAATCATGTATCTGGTGGCACTTGTAGTGGGAGTGGCGGTTTCCACCTTCCTGCTTGGTTTGTTAAAAAAGAAGGTTGCATAGAGAAAGGTTGAATAATGAGAACATTTGAATACACGATTACAGACAACGAAGGAATCCATGCTCGCCCGGCGGGAGAGCTTGTGAAGGTGGCAAAGCAATACAACAGTACCGTCCTGATCGGCAGAGATGGCAGAATGGTGGATTGCAAGAAAATTTTTGGAATTATGGGATTGGGTGTCAAAAAGGACCAGGTGGTTACGTTTTCCATCGAAGGGGAAGATGAAGACCAAGCCTGCGAGGCAATTCGGGCATTTATGAGCACGAATCTTTAATTCGGAGGAGACAGCGCATGTATGAGTTTAACGGCAAAAGTGTTTTCGGTGGAATTGCCATCGGAACCGTAAAAGTGTTGGCAAAAAACAAATCACTGGTGAAGCGTCTTCATATCGAGGATAGCGAAAATGAGATCCGGCGGTATCATGAGGCGGGCCTGCAGGCCAAGGAAGAATTGCAGCAGCTCTACGAAAAGGCCCTGAAAGAAGTGGGTGAGACGAATGCGGCAATCTTTGAGATTCACCAGATGATGCTGGAGGATGATGACTATAACGACTCCGTTGAGAACATTATCACCGGCCAGAGCGTGAATGCGGAATACGCCGTGGCCACCACCGGTGAAAACTTTGCCCAGATGTTTCTGGATATGGATGACGATTATATGCGCGGAAGAGCTGCCGATGTGAAGGATATTTCCGAGAGGCTGATTCGCATCTTGAGTGGGGAATCTTCCGGGGGAAGCGAATCGGGGGAGGCTGCAATTATTCTGGCGGTGGATTTGGCACCGTCAGAAACCGTGCAGCTGGATAAGGATAAGGTGTTGTCCTTTGTCACCCTGCAGGGTTCCACCAATTCTCACACCGCAATTCTTGCCCGAACCATGGGGATACCGGCGCTGGTGAGCACCGATATCGGGGAGATGGACATCACCTCTCTGGATGGAAAAAAAGCGGTGGTGGATGGCACAAACGGAAAGTTTTACGTGGAACCGGAGCCGGACGTTCTGGAGGAGTTGCAGGCACGACAGGCGAAGGAGACGGAAGTCAAGGAATTGTATGAGACCTTAAAGGGCAAGGAAAATGTCACTTTGGATGGCAAAAAGATAATGCTGTATGCCAACATCGGGAACATCAAGGACCTGGCCCATGTCATGAAGAATGACGCAGGGGGAATCGGATTGTTCCGAAGTGAATTCATCTACCTTGAGAAGCAGGATTATCCCACCGAGGAAGAGCAATTTCAAATCTATAAGACGGTTGCACAGACAATGGCGGGAAAGCGCGTAATCATTCGAACTCTTGACATCGGGGCGGATAAGCAGTGCGACTATTTCCACATGGACCGGGAGGAAAATCCCGCCATGGGAGTGCGGGCAATCCGCATCTGCCTCACCAGGCCGGAGATATTCAAGACCCAGCTGAGAGCCTTGCTTCGTGCCAGTGTGTACGGCAAGATCGCCATCATGTACCCCATGATAACCGGCCTGAAGGAAATCGCAAGAATCAAGGAACTGGTAAAGGAAGTGCAAGGAGAGCTTGATACGGAGGGCGTTCCCTACGGAACTCCGGAGCAGGGAATCATGATTGAGACCCCGGCAGCAGTGATGATCAGTGACCTTTTGGCGAAAGAGGTGGATTTTTTCAGCATCGGAACCAACGACCTGACACAGTATACCCTGGCCATTGACCGGCAGAATGAGAAACTGGATGATTTCTATGATTCCCACCATCCCGCAGTGCTTCGCATGATTCAGATGGTGGTTGACAATGCCCATGCGGCGGGAATCTGGGCCGGAATCTGCGGGGAATTGGGAGCGGACCTGTCCCTGACCCGGGACTTTTTGGCAATGGGTGTGGACGAATTGTCGGTTTCCCCTGCCAAAATACTTCCGATTCGCAAAATTATTCTTGAGACAAATGTGGAAGAGTATGCTAAACTGAAAGAGGAATCAGGAAGCTGATTTCGGATATGCGAACAGGAATAAGGGGTGAAATCCATGCTTGCAGAGCAGCGATACAAGATTATTCTTGATTTATTGGAAAAAAATAAGAGTGTAACCGTGACGGAGATTCGGGAGGCGCTTCATGCCTCCGAGTCTACGGTCCGGAGAGATATTACGGCCTTGCACAATGCCTCAAAACTGATAAAGGTATTTGGCGGGGCTGTTTCCATTGAAAACAATTTTTCCGCGGACGAGCCCACGGTGGCGCAGAAAGCGGATCTGAACCGGGAGGAAAAGCAGCAAATCGGAAGATATGCGGCATCCCTCATCGGCAGGGACGAATTTGTGTACATTGATGCCGGGACATCCACCGGCAGTATGTTGGAGTACATTGATATCACCGGTGTTTCCTTTGTCACCAATGCGGTTGCCCACGCACAGTATCTTGCGGCCAGAGGCGCAAAGGTCTATCTGCTGGGGGGCGAACTCAAGAGCTCCACGGAAGCGATAGTGGGGAACACCGCTGTGCGGGCTCTCCAGGGCTATCATTTTACCAAGGGCTTTTTCGGAACCAACGGAATCAGCCGCCAGGAAGGCTTTAGCACGCCGGATGCGGACGAGGCCATCATTAAGGAGACCGCCATGGGACAGTGCCGGAAGGCGTATGTGCTGGCGGATTCCTCCAAATTCAACAATGTATCCTCTGTAACCTTTGCAAATATCGAGGATGCCACCATCCTTACGGATCAACTTCCCGTAGGGTATGAAAACTATGGGCAGGAAATAGTGTAGCGGGGAAAGAGAATGCGTGGTATAATGGGAGTAGGAAAAGGGGGGCGATTATATGAAGTGTATCAGAACACCGATTCAGGCGGAGGTTACCAAATACGACCAGGACTCCTCCATGGAAGACGGATTTGAATTGTATTCGGAAGTTATTACCAAGAACAATGTGGACTGCAAGAATTTGATTCAGATAGAGAGAGGCGGTCAGATTGTGTGTCCATACATCACAACCCGAAGAGGTCGTACCTTCATCAAGGAAGGGGACTACATCGTGGTTGAGGAAGATGGCACAAAATTAGTGTGCGGCGGAGATAAGGTATTCTCCCGGTACCGGGAAATATAAAGTAGGAAGAAGTAGGGACGTTCCTTGTTTTGTTACGAGGAGCGTCCCTTTGTGCTTCCCCGTTGAATCAGAACCGGGAGAGTGGTGTAGCTTTGAATCAGCAAATCCGGGTTTTCCAGCTTGCGGATCATCATCTCCCCGGCCTGAACACCCATGTCGTACACGTTGATATCAATGACGGACAGGATGGGGTCCACAATATCCGAATAAGGATAAATGTCAAAGGTCAGGACGCCCACATCGTCCGGAATCCGCAGTGACAGTTCGTTTAATGCTTTGACAACACCAAGAGCCAGCGTATTATTCTCACAGACAATCGCCTGTGGATACGGCTGGCTTTTTAATGTGGATAAGGTCTCTTCATATGCGCTTTCCCGTGTATTGGAAGTGTATAGGATTCTGCGGTTTGGAATATGAACCCCTTGGTTCAGCATCCCTTTGGTGAATCCCTTGAGGCGCTGGTTGGAGATGGCGTCACTTTTCCTACCTGCCACAAACATGACGTCTGAGTAGTCGCAGTCTGCCATATGCTCTGCGGCGTATTCCCCGGCGAGGGCATGGTTGGTATCAATCCAGCACAGGCGGTTCTCAAAATTGGGGTGACCGATAATGATATGTGGAACTTTTTCCGCGATAATGTGCTTTGCCAGTTCCTCGTTGATGGCGGAACCGTGAATAATCAGACCGTCCGCGGAGCGGCGGGTAATCTCATTCATCGCCCGCTCCCCGGGATAGGATTCCTCGGAGGTATCCACCAGGGTCAGCGTATAATTTTTGGATGTGAGTTCGTGATGAACCCCGCACATCATATCAAACATGTGAGGATAAAGGTAGGCGGAATTCTTGCCCAGATCCGTGAGATACACAATGTTTTGCGTAACCTGTCTCGCAAAGCTCACGGCCCTGGAGTTGGGAACATAGTGCAGCTTCTCGATGGCTGCATTGACGCGAGCCACCGTCTCCGGAGAGATGGTAGTCCAATTGTTGAGTACCTTGGAGACGGTGGATTTGGATACACCGGCCTCATTTGCAACGTCTGTAATTGTAATCGACATGATTTCCCCCATAAAATTGAATAAATATGCTAGTATAGTATAGCGGTTTCCTAACAAAGTCAACAAAGAAAAATATAAATTCGTTGAAAAAATAAGGAAACAGGTGGTAAAAATAGGTTACAGGCAAGCAGGAAACTGCAAAAAATACATTAAAACCGTGAAACCGGTTTCCTAGGGAGGTAAACAAGATGAAGAAGAAATTAGTTTCAGTAATTTTGGCGGCATCCATGGTAGCCACAATGATGGCAGGATGCGGTTCAAAGGCTCCGGCGGCAAACGAGAACGCCGGAACGGAAAATGGAGAGGGTACTGCGGCCACAACGGATGATGCCATCGCAAATTTGATTGCGGCGACGGACAAAACCGTAGAACTCACCTTGTGGTGCAACGAAACCGACGCATATCAGACGGTAATACGTGAACTTGTGGATGAATTTGAGGAAACCTACTCGGAGGTTGATTTCAACATCACCATCGGTGTTGAATCAGAAGCCAACTGTAAGGATGATGTGCTGGCCGATGTGGAAGCGGCTGCGGACGTATTCGTGTTCCCGGATGACCAGCTGGTTGATCTGGTGAATGCGGGAGCCCTTCAGAGCATTGATGCCACCTACACTTATGACCCGGCAAAGACCAATGCAGCGACAACGGTTGAGGCTGCAACTGTGAATGGCAAATTATATGCATATCCGCTGACAGCGTCTAACGGGTATTTCTTATTCTACAATAAGAATTACTTGAGCGAGGAGGATGTGGCTTCCTGGGATAACCTCCTGGCAGCGGCAGAGGCACAGGGCAAGACCGTCGGTATGGAAGTATCCGGAGCTTGGTATCTGTACGGATTTTTCGCAGGTGCGGGACTGGATATGTACGGTAACGAAGACGGAACAAACACCTGTAACTGGAATGCAACCGACACAAAATATACCGGTGCCGATGTGGCAACAGCGATTTCCGACATCTGTGCAAACAGTGCCATGGTTAACTGCGTAAATGAGGATGCACAGTCCTTCGCGTTGAACGGGGAGATGATTGCGGACGTGAACGGAACTTGGGCGACCACCGCATTCCAGGAGGCATACGGCGACGGATACGCAGCAGCGAAGCTGCCTACCTTCACCGTAAACGGCGATCAGGTCCAGATGGGATCCTTTGCCGGATATAAATTTGTAGGTGTCAATGCATATTCAAAAAATACCGGCTGGGCAATGCTTTTGGCTGAGTTTATCACCAATGAGAGCAGCCAGACAAAAATCGGAATTGCTACCGGTGAAGGCCCGTCCAACCTTGTAGCGGCAAGCTCTGAGGAGATTGCGTCCGCTCCGGCTTTGGCAGCACTTGCAGCACAGTCTGAATATGCAAGTCTCCAGAGAGTTGGAAATGAGTATTGGGGACCTGCTGCAACCTTGGGACAGCTCTTGGTAGAAGGCTCCTACACAGACGTTCAGCAGATCTTGGATGAGGCGGTAGCCGGAATCACACAGGCACCACAGTAAAGCGCATCGTTTTTCGTGGCCTGCATGGTGACATGCAGGTCGCTTTCCATAATACATTTCGAGGGTTTCTATGAAAAAATATTTTACTGATTTTGGGACAGCAATCGCAAAGGGCGATATCTGGACAAGGTTGTCCCTGCTTGTAATGGGGGCAGGATATTTTGGGAGAAAGCAAATCATGAAGGGCATTTTGATGACCTTGATTGAAATTGGCTTTTTTGTATTTACCATCCGCTTTTCTTTGCAGTATATTTTGAAACTGAATACACTGGGAACCGTACAGCGGGAGGAAACACTGGACCTTGTGACACTGACAAAAACGGTAAATGATTATGACAATTCCCTGCTGATCCTGCTGGGCGGAATTATCGGAATTCTGTTGATTGTGGCTTTTATATTGCTCTACATCAGCAACATGAAAACGGTGTACCGCCTCCAGCTCATGAAGGAGAATGGGGAGCACATCAACAATTTTGCCCAGGATTTGCGGGAATTGATAAACGGAAAATTTTATGTGACATTGTTGACGCTGCCCAGTATCGGCGTGCTGCTCATCAATATCATTCCCATTATCTTTATGATCTGCATCGCCTTCACGAACTACGATATGGATCATCAACCGCCCACCTATCTGTTCACCTGGGTGGGGTGGAGCAATTTTAAGACACTCTTTACCTCCACCACGACCATCACCTTCGGGTATGTGTTTGTCCGGGTTCTGGTATGGACCTTAATCTGGGCATTGGTGGCCACGGGAACATCCTATTTCGGAGGAATCTTCCTTGCAAAATTTATTAATCACAAGATGACCCGTTGCAAAAAGTTGTGGCGATCACTTTTTGTGGTGACTATCGCAATTCCACAGTTTGTCACGCTGCTTCTGGTGGGAAAACTGTTTGGAGACTACGGAATCGTCAATAGCTTTTGCAATCAGATTGGGCTCACTGCCTTTTTGCAGGATATCGGTTTGGTTGGAAAGGGACTCTCCTATATTCCGTTTTTATCCAAGCCGGGTTGGGCCCATGTAATGATCATTCTGATCAATATCTGGGTCGGAGTTCCATACCAGATGCTCAGTGCCACGGGAATCCTGATGAATATTCCGGAGGACCAGCTGGAGAGCGCAAGAATCGATGGGGCAAATGATTTTCAGATTTTCTGGAAAATCACCATGCCGTACATACTGTTTATCACCGGGCCCAGCCTCATTACGGCCTTTATCGGCAACATCAACAACTTTAATGTCATCTATCTGCTCACCAGCGATTATGTTACAACCAACATGGCATTTGCCAATTCCAACGCAAAGGAAGTGGATTTGCTGGTGACCTGGCTGTTTACACTGACCAATGATTACTCCAATTACAAGATGGCGTCCGTCATCGGTATCTGTGTGTTTATCATATGTGCAACCATTACGCTCCTCAGCTTCACACGTATGATTGCGGGGAACAGGGAGGAGGAATTCCAGTGATGAAAAAGACGATGAGAATAGTTGTGCGCCACGTGATTTTGGCGCTTTTGGCATTCATCTGGCTGATTCCCATCATCTGGCTGTTTGTCACTTCCCTAAGCGCATATAAGGGAATCAACACCATGCATTTTTTTCCCGCAGAATGGTCTTTGGATAACTACGCCCAGCTGTTTTTCCGGCCGGATACGGTGGCAAACTTCCCGGCTTGGTTTAAGAATTCCATGATTATCGGAACCTGCAGCTGTGTGGTGTCCACCGCGTTTGTGCTGATGGTGTCCTACGCCATGAGCTGCATGCGATTCAAGGCGAGAAAACCGCTGATGAGTTTCGCCATTATTTTGGGAATGTTCCCGGGAGTTTTGTCCATGATTGCCATCTATTTCGTGATGAAGCTTCTGGGGCTGTCCAACAGCCTGATGGGTCTTGTGGTGATCTACTCTGCCGGATCCGGGCTAGGATATCTGATTTGTAAGGGATTTTTTGACACAATCCCCGTTTCGCTGCGGGAATCCGCAAAATTGGAAGGGGCGTCGGAACTGACAATTTTTACCAAGATTGTCATTCCGCTGTCGAAACCTATGATTGTGTATACCGTAATCAATTCTTTTTTGGCCCCGTGGATGGATTTTGTCATGGCAAAACTGATGATCCGCTCCAAAGATCCTGTGGATTGGACCGTCGCCATGGGTTTATTCACTCTGGTACAGCGCACCCTGGTCAGCGATTACTTCTCCGTGTTCTGTGCGGGCGGTATCATCGTTGCCATTCCCATTTCCATACTGTTTCTGATTATGCAAAAATTCTATGTGGAAGGAATCACCGGCGGTGCGGTAAAGGGTTAGATGATTTTGAAAGGACATTTTACTATGTATAAAGCAGCGATTTTGCATATTCCGCTGTCGCAATATGCATATGCAATCGATGAGCATACTCTGACCATCCGGATCCGTGCTGCCAAGGACGACATCAAAACCGTAACCCTGTTTTACGGGGACCGGGCCGATCCGGTAGAACCCATGCGTACCACATCCGTGGAGATGGGGAAAAAGGCATCGGATGACCTGTTTGACTACTTCGAGGCCAACATTGAGGACCGATACACCCGGGTGTGCTATTACTTCCTGTTGGATGACGGGAAAGAGAAATCCTACTATTACGAGAGAAATTTCTGTGACAGCATGAGCTGTGGCAGAACCGAATATTTCCAGTTTCCCTACATTCGGAGGGAAGACTTAATCTCCGAGCCGCAGTGGGCCCCGGAGACCATCATGTACCACATATTTCCGGACAGTTTTGCATCCGGATACCGGAGCTTGTCCGGGGAAGGAAAACGTGTGGAAGAGATGGAGTCCGTGACAAACCTGGGGGGAACACTGGACGGAGTGACGAAAAATGTGGATTATCTGCGGGATATGGGCATCAACTGCATCTATCTGAATCCCATCTTTGCGGCAAATTCTTACCACAAATACGACACCATCGACTATCTGTCCGTGGATCCCTGCTTCGGAACCAAGGAGGATCTGAAGAAGCTGGTGGAAAAATGCCACGAGATGGGAATCCGGGTGATTCTGGACGGAGTGTTCAACCACTGCGGGCCCAATTTCTTTGCCTTCAAGGATGTGTTGGAAAAAGGGAAAGCGTCCAGGTACTACGATTGGTTTTATCATCTGTCGGACCCCATCGTGTATGCAGACCCGCCCAATTACGAGGCATTTGCGTATGTGAAGGAGATGCCCAAGCTCAATACCGGAAACCCGGAAGTGGAAGAATACATGATCCATGTGGGAACCTACTGGATGGAGGAGGTGGGGATTGACGGATGGCGATTGGACGTGGCCAACGAGATCAATCACGACTTCTGGAGACATTTCCGCAGTGCAGTGCGGAAGGTGAGACCGGATGCGTTTTTCATCGGAGAGATCTGGGAGGACGCGGGCGTGTGGCTGTCGGGGGATCAGTTCGACTCCTCCATGAACTATCGCTTCTCCTACCTGTGTCGGGACTTTTTTGCGGAGCGCAAGATGAGCGTCAGCGAATTTGACGCCCAGATTCAGAAAATGATTCTGCGCTACCCATGGCAGGTGGCACTGGCCCAGATGAACTTTCTGGATTCCCATGATGTGCCACGATTCTTGAGTTACTGCGGCGGCGACAGAAGACGCATGGAACTGGCATTTTTCTATCTGTTTATGAGTGTGGGAATCCCGTCCGTATTCTACGGGGACGAGCAGTATCTCGCGGGGGTGACGGAGCCGGAGTACCGCCAGGCAATGCCTTGGGGCTCCCGGGACAACTGCTATGACAAGTTCAGGAAATGGATGGAGCTTCGCAAGTCTCATCCGGCTCTGATGCGGGGCGAATACCACACGGTGCTCACGGATGATGCCGGAGGGGTATATGTGTTCTCCAGAGAGTATGGGAAGGATAAGGTTCTGGTGGCCCTGAACAATTCGGATGTGGCGCAGACGGTGGAAGTGGATGGCGTGTGCATGGAGCTTGAGGCCATGAGCGGGGATGTGATTGATACGAACCCGGGGACGTGATGAGATCATAGTGAAATAATTGAGAGACGTTTGGGCTTTGACGTATGAGTCAAGGCCCAAAATTTTTTATGTCTACAAAAGCAACAAAATATTACTAATATCGAAAGAAAAAGCAACAAAATGTTGCTTTATGCTTTACAAATAGGATAAATCGTGATGTAATGTAGAAAAGGAGACCGTTCACATGAAAAGAATGTTTGCAAGTCCGGAGTATATTACAGGAGAAGAAGTGAAAGTGACGAGAAAGAAGCTGGGGCTATCACAAGCGGAATTCGGTCAGCTCATGGGGTGTACGAAGATGACGGTGGGCAGGTGGGAGAAGAGCGAGGAGCCCATTGTGGGACCAATCACTTTTGCAATTTATGCTTTGATGAATAGTGATGCACTATCTGATAAAGTTTTGTTGCCGGAAATGAAATATGGTTTGAGATTAAACTACATGTATAGACAGCAGCTTTGTACAATTATCGATGTTGATGAGACGCATGAAATCGTGGAGATTACAAATTATAGGGATAACCTTATGTTTCGAGCTTTTGGAGCAAATACAGCTCCGACTTATGCGGAATATTTGGATTTCCTAGAGTCACGGTGTTTTCCGAGGACAAGGGATAAGATGAAAATTATTTTGGATGACCTCGATATACCTTTCTATGATCCGATGATGATCATTGAAAAGACGCAGGGAAGGATGGCCGAGGATGATTTTTGGATTGAAATTGAGAGGAAATAAATGGTTGAATTGTTTGAACAACAGATAAGAACTGCAGATAGACAATCGTCAAAAGGCAATCAGTTGAAATGGAATGATGGAGATTTATGGTATAAAGCTGACTATGCAGGATATGAAGGGTTGGCAGAGTATGTTGTCTCCCGCTTGCTCTCATATTCTAGTCTTGCCCCGGATGAATTTGTTGTCTACCATCAGGAGCAGATTCAGTATAAGCATACCATTTACAACGGAGTCGTAAGTCAGAATTTTCTGAAGGATGATTGGCAGATTATTACGCTTGAGAGGTTATTCAAGAATAAATACAACAAAAGTTTTTATGAGTCTGTCTGGAAGATAAGAGACGTGGAGGAGCGCTGTAAATTTATATGTAATCAGGTCTATCAGATAACGGGGCTTAAGGATTTTGTTGCCTATTTCAATAAGTTGATGACAATCGATGCTTTTTTCCTAAACGAGGATCGCCATTTACACAATATTGCTGTGCTTATGAACGGGAAAGGTCAATTTGACTATTGCAGAATCTTTGATCATGGGGCATGTCTGTTGTCAGATACGACCATGGATTATCCTTTAGGAGTTGATCCAATGGAACTCATTTCAGAATGCCACGGAAAAACCATAAGCAGAAGCTTTGGTGAGCAATTGGATGTAGCTGAATGTCTTTCCAAATCATTGTTGACGTTCCGATTTGATAGACACATCGTCCGAAATATAGTTGATGAGTGCCAATTCTATTCAGATGAGATAAAAGAACGTGTCTATCAGGTTATCTGCAGTCAGATGGCAAAATATAGGTATTTATTTAAATAAACTTTGTTGTAGGCATTTTTGCCACGATAATTGTATAATAATCGTGACAGAACAACGAGATGATTAAGGAGCAACATGGCAAGACACAATCCGGCCCCCAAAGCAATCTGTCTGGCCCTCCTCACAGCGGCAATGCTCCCCGGGCTCAGCGCATGCGCCGGCGCACCGGAAGTCCCGAAGGAATATGGAGTATTCCTGGACGCAGACGCCACAGACTTGGAGCGCATGGGGGAATACGAGACAGTGGTCCTCGATGCCCAGTATTTTACCAGAGAGGACATACAGCAACTGAAAAACGCAGGCTGTCAGGTATACAGCTACCTAAACATCGGCTCTATCGAGTCCTTTCGGGATTATTACCCGGAGTACGAAGACCTCGCCCTGGGGGATTATGAAAACTGGGAGGGGGAGAAATGGGTGGATGTCTCCGCTGAAAAATGGCAGATGTTCATGGATGAGAAGGAAGAGGAACTTCTGGCAAAGGGAGTCGATGGCTTTTTCGTGGACAATTGTGATGTCTATTACTTCTATCCCCGGGAGGAAATCTATTCCGGCGTGGAAGCGATTCTCCGGGGCGCCAAGGGGCATTCCTGTAGCGTCATCATAAACGGAGGGGATGAATTTGTGCGGCGATATCTGGAGGAGGGAGGCAACCCGGCGGAAATCGCGGATGGAATCAATCAGGAAGGTGTGTTTACCGCCATCGATTTTGCGGAGGGGACCTTCGGATATGCGAAGGAGGAGGACAGGGAATATTTCAGCGAGTATTTAGCCTTGGCGGCAGAAAATGGGCTACAGACCTATGTCATCGAATATGCCACCGGGGAAAAAGAAAAAGAGCAGGCAATTGCCTACGCAAAAGAGCAGGGATATATCGTATATGTTTCCGATTCCCTGAATTTGGACGAATGAATGGAGAGAATCACAATGGCAAACCACATGGAAAAATTACAACAAATCAAAGAGAATATCGAGAAAGTAATGATTGGAAATGAGACGACCATCGAATTTGTGCTGACCGCACTTTTGGCCAAGGGGCATGTGCTTCTGGAGGACGTGCCGGGAACCGGCAAGACGGTTCTGGCGAAATCCCTGGCAAAATCCGTGGATGGGGAATTTGGCCGGGTACAGTTTACCCCGGATCTTCTTCCGTCGGACATTGTGGGTCTGTCCCATCTGGACAGCAGGACCAACGAGTTTGTTTTTTCCAAGGGACCTGCCTTCTGCAATATTCTGCTGGCGGATGAAATCAACCGTGCCACGCCCAAGACCCAGAGTAGTTTGCTGGAGTGTATGGGGGAGAGGCAGATTACGGTGGATGGAGTCACCCATCCCCTCGCGGCGCCGTTTCTGGTAATCGCAACCCAGAACTCCCTGGAGAGTCTGGGCACCTTCCCGCTGCCGGAGGCGCAGATGGATCGTTTCCTCATGAAGATTTCCATGGAGAGTCTGGATAAGACCCAGGAAACCGCATTAATTCAGCGCTTTTTGACGGATGAACCCCTGGAAAAATTACAGTCAGTATGCACTTGTGAGGAGATTGTGGAACTTCAGAAACAGTGTGAACATGTATATATTCACGGGGATTTGGTTGCATATATGGTGGATGTGGTTCAGACCACACGGAAGCATGCCAAAGTGGCCAGCGGGGTGAGCCCCCGCGGAACCCTGGCATTTATGCGCGGAGCCCAGGCCTACGCCATGGTGAAGGGCCGGGATTTTGTGACACCGGAAGACATCAAGAGCATCGCACCGGCTGTTCTGGCCCACCGCATGACCATGAATGTCTCCCTAGATGCCACATCCGCTGCGAATCAGGTGCTTTCGGATGTATTGAGCAGCGTCACGGTACCCACAGAGGATTGGAGTAGAAGGTAAATTCGATGATCTGGATATTAATCGGGGGATTACTGATATTTTTAATCCTGCAATCCGTTTTATTAAAAACAGGATGGAGAAGAGGGCTTGAGGTTTCGGTAAAGTTTACGGATCCCTATGCGTACGAGGGCGACAAGTCGAAGCTGCAGGAAGTGGTTGTGAACCGAAAGTGGCTTCCGGTCAGCGCACTGGAAGTGAGCATGGCCATGAGCAGAAACCTTCTGTTTGAGGGGGATGCCGGTGAAAATACCATCAAGACGGACCAAACCTACAAAAGGGATGTGTTTTCCTTCCTGTTTCAGGAGAAAATCACTAGGAGCCTGGACTTCGTCGCCACGAAGCGGGGCTATTACGAGATTACGGAAATCGATCTGAATGCCTATGACTATCTGTTTCGCAACTGCGGCTTTGCCATGGTTCCGCAGCTCACACAGATGTATGTATATCCCGCACAGGTGGACACGCGCAGGCTGAACCTCCTGTGCACCGCAATTTCGGGGATGTTGGCGGTGAACAATCAGTTGTTTCCGGATCCCTTCGAGTTTTCGGGGATTCGGGAGTATGAGCCCACGGATCCCATGAGCAAAATCAATTGGAAATCTTCCGCCAGACAGGGAAAACTGATGGTAAATCAATTTGATTCCACAACGAACCTGGATCCTGTTTTGATTTTTGACATCGAGGATTCCCGCATCCTGAAGCAGGAAGAGTTGGTGGAGGAGACCATTCGAATCGTATCCTCCCTGGCTGCGCGCATGTTGGAAAAGAGGATGCCCCTTGGCATTGTCAGCAACACAGAGCTCAATGAGTCTTTTGCTCCGGGAGGCGGTAAAATTCCCAAAATCAATCAGATGCTTTCCTGCGTAACATCCAATAACCGCACCGGCCTTGAGATGCTTACGGAACTGTCGGAGGATTTGGGGAAAATGGACGCGGGAACCGGATCGGAGCGGGTGTTCATCTTTGTGTCCAAGAACAATCATGAGGAAATTGCGGAGAGCATACGGAAAATGGCGGGTGTCACCACCCCGTTTCTGTGGGTATTTCCGCGCTTTTCCTACGAGGAGGATTGGCAGCCGGAGATGCCCTATGTGCGCGTGATTAATTGGGAGGTAAAAGTATGATTTATAAGAGACCTGCCATTTTGGATGTCATCAAATATATCCACGACTACCTCCTTTTTGTGGGATTGTATCCTCTTTTCGCCACCATGTGCATGGTGAATAGGGAGGGAATGTATCGAATCACCGCCATCGGATTCCTGCTTTTTATCCCGATTGTGGCAAGCTACAAATTGCTGGGAAAAGTGAAAAACTTCGCTTTGTATGTCATCCTGGGACTTGCCATCGTGGCAGCGGTGTCCGGGTTCGCATACTGGTGCGGAAGTTTTTGCGTACAGGGAAAAGTGGTGGGCTTTACGGTGACGGCGTTTGCGTCCCTGATTATCTTCGGGGTGCAGATTGCGGCGAAGGACCAATACGGTGGAGAAAAGAAGAATTTTGTGGCCGGTGGCGGCAAAATTGAGAACTTCCATTACACGGTGCAGGATGTACCCAACATTCTGAACACCTTGAGTCCGGCCCATTGGCTCTGGCTTTTGCTTCTCTACTTTATAGGAGTCCTTGTCTGTTTTGAGGATTATCTGCGCATCATGTTCTGGGTTGTGTTCCTGGATGTGGTACTGGTGCTTCTCCATCGCTACGCCGGCGGTTTGTATGAATTTGTCCGCAAAAAGCAGAGGATTGCGAATCTGCCGATCAAAAGCATGGCCTTGATTCACCGCGTGGTAGGGGTGATTCTGGGAATTGTCCTGTTGCTGTTTTTGCTGCCCTCCGCGCTTTTTGGAAGGGAGTTTCTACCCAATTACGAGAACCTGCCGGATGTGCACATTGAGCTGGAAGGCGCCAGCCAGGAAGAATATTATGCACAGCAGGCGAGGCAGGATGCGATGATGGAATACATGCTGGCCACCGCGGAAGAAAACGATACGCCGGAATGGGTGTACACCGCATTTAAAGTGGTCGGATATCTGCTGATGTTTCTCTGCGCTGTGGGACTCATTCGGGGAATCATTGCGATTATTCGGGAAAAAAGTAAGAATTTCGGGGAGGAAGGGATTGACGAGGTGCTGTTCATCGAGCCGGAGGCACAGGCCAACCAAAAGGCAGAGCCTTCTGTGTGGCGGAAGGTGACCGGACAACTGACCTGGCAGGAGAAAATCCGCAGGCGTTACCGCAGGACCATCCGAAAAGCAACCAAGGGAAAGCCCCGTTCCAGTGCAACCCCACGGGAGCTGGAGAGGGATGCAAACCTGGTGAACAGCCCGGAGCTTGCGAAGCTCCATGAGGATTACGAGCGGGCTCGCTACGCAGACCTTAAGTAGGGACGTTCCTTTTGTCACGGCCATCGCCCTTTGGCTCGGCGGAACATCCCGTTGACGATATTTGGGATTTATAATATGGTGGATGTTAGAAATATTATGGAGGGAATATTCCTATGGCACGACCGACACTTCATTTTACCCCCACGCAGAATTGGATGAACGATCCCAACGGGTTTATCTTCTACAGGGGGAAATACCATCTGTTTTACCAGCATTTTCCCTATGATACCAAGTGGGGAACCATGCACTGGGGCCATAAAACTTCGGGGGATCTGCTTCACTGGGAGGACCGGGGAATCGCATTGTACCCCAGCAAGCGCTATGACGCAAACGGCTGTTTTTCCGGTTCCGCCTTGGAGGTGGACGGAAAGATGTATTTGTACTATACCGCCATCGTCTACGACAAGATCAATCCGGAGGATATCACCGTATCCGCAGCGGGGCTTTTGGCCAGCCAGGCTATGCTTGTCAGTGAAGACGGATATGTTTTTGACCAGAGCCAAAAGCGTATGGTGGTTCCCCAATTTCCGGTTATTGCAACGGGTGAGGAAAATCCGGCTTTTTCATATGGGGATTCCGGAAATGTGCGGGACCCGAAAGTTTGGAAACACGGGAACACCTATTACATGATTCTGGGAAGCCAGCATCCGGATTCCACCGGCACAATGCGGGGCGAGCTCTTGTTCTACACTTCCGGGGATGCCATCCACTGGACCTTTGCCAATGTCTATCGCAGCGATGAGATTCGCACGGAAATGTTCGAGTGCCCGGATCTGTTTGAAGTAGACGGACAGACCGTTTTCATTACCTCACCCTTCGGGGAGGAGTGCCCCGGGAACTACAAGGATCATGCCTGGTACACCACCGGCACTTTTTCCCATGAGAATTGCGACCTACGGCTGGATCCAAATCTGAAGTTGATCGATTGGGGGATGGATTTTTATGCGCCGCAGACCACTACCGATGAGGAGGGCCGCCGTACCATCGTCGGATGGCTTCGCATGCCGGAAGCCCTCTGTGATGATTCCGGGAATAAATGGATTGGCGCATTCACCTTTCCCCGGCTTGTGGAGGTGCGGGAGGGGCGGATCTGTTTTCCTCCTCATCCCAATGTGAAAAAGGCCTTTTCCCGGGAGACCGGTCGTTTTTCCGCGAATAAGCCGATGCGGATCTCTATTCTTGCCCAAAATGGCGCCCGAATTCATGTGGGCGGATTTGATATTGCAGTGGAAAATGGAATAGTTCAGACCGATCGAAGTAAGGTTTTTGGGGATTTCCCGAGTATCGGAACCGTTTTTCAAACGCCCCGGATTTGCGAAGCTTCGGAAGAAATCGCTCTGGAAATCTATGTGGATGACTGCATCGTGGAAGTGTACGTCAACGACGGAGAATATGTGATCAGCAATATTTGTTACGGTCTTAATAATGAATTTTATTGTATCGGAGCGCACTGTAAAATGTATGTGGGAGAATCCTAGGATTCTCCCACTTTTTATCCGGTCCCCGTGCCAAAGGGCGATGGTCGAGCCAAAGGGCGATGGTCGTGACAAAAGGAACGTCCCTACTTTAAGGTTTCTTTAAGATTAAGCGTGCAACAGGATAAGGAATTCGTGGTAAGATGCATTTTATTATGGAAAAGCAGACACGAAGAGAGGTATGATAGATACATGTGGCGAAGAAAAGATATTAAGGGACAAGGAAAGGCAGCGCTGAAACGCTCCTATTGGAAATCCGTTCTGGTGAGTTTACTGTTATCGCTGGTTCTGGGAAGTTCCATGGGCGCAAGCTTCGGGAATGGTTTTACCGATGGTATCTCCGGGGGACAGGAAGCATCCGGCGCGGTGCAGGATGAGAAAGATTCGTACGGGGAGGATGCGGACTATGAAAGCGCAGCGGAATCGGAAGTCCGGGAAGCAGGAGTGGTGGCCTCCACCATTGTGTTCGTGAGCGCATTCTTTTTGGTACTCTTCCTGATTGCGGGAATATCGGTAATCATTGATGTGTTTATTTTGAATCCTCTCCAGGTCGGCGGAGCAAGATTCTTTATTCGCAATCAGACCCACGATGCTCAGGTAAAAAACCTTATGCACGGATTTGATCACGGGTGGAAGAATATTACGAAAACCATGTTTTTTTATGACATGTACCGATTTCTTTGGTTGCTGCTTCTGATTGTTCCGGGAATTGTCAAAAGCTATGAATACCGAATGGTCCCATACCTTTTGGCGGAGGATCCGGACATGGAAATGGAGCAGGTGTTCGCAACCAGCAAGAGGATGATGAGCGGGAATAAGTGGGCGGCATTCAAGTTGGATTTGTCCTTCCTGGGATGGTACATCTTAAGCTGCGCTACCTTTGGTATCCTTGAGATTTTCTATGTGACACCGTACCGCAACAACGTGGACGCGGTATTATACCTGACATTGAGAGAAAAATAGGAGAAAGTTATGGAATACACCATATTAGTTGCAGATGACGAGAAGGAAATCAGGGATCTTCTCCGTCTCTATCTGGAAAATGAAAAATATGTGGTTCTGGAGGCGGCCGACGGGGAGGAAGCGCTGGACCAGATTCGCAGAAACCATGTGGACATGTGCCTTCTGGATATCATGATGCCCAAGCTGGACGGGTATCATGTACTGCAGGAGCTGCGTAAAGAGAGCAATATACCGGTGATGATTCTCTCCGCAAAAACCACGGATTCCGAAAAAATTCTGGGGCTGAATCTGGGGGCGGACGACTATCTGGGTAAACCCTTCAATCCGCTGGAGGCAGTGGCCCGGGTAAATTCCAGCATCCGCCGATTCTATTCCCTGGGGAACGGAACTGCAACTACCGCCATGGTTCAGGTGCGGGACCTGACTCTCAACAAGGATGCCTGCACCCTGCAGAAGGGGGACCAGGTGATTGCGCTGACTTCCGTGGAGTATAAGATCATGGAGCTGTTCATGGAGCACCCGGGAAAGGTGTATACCAAGCAACAGATCTACGAGTATGGCTGGGGCGAGGAATACTTTATCGCGGACAATAATATTATGGTTTGTATCAGCAAGCTTCGTTCAAAACTGGATGAAGATCCGAATACATATATTAAGACAATTCGTGGATTGGGATACCGTTTGGAGAAATAGATGCCGCTGAATGAAGATAAAAGAGAAATTGAACATTTGAGAACCTATCTGGTTCGCCGTTTTGTGGTCATTCTGATCATTGCCGGTGCGGTGGAGATTTTTCTCATCAATGCTCTCAACGTACTGATTTTTCCTATAATTGTCCGCTTTTTTGGGGATAATATCAGTTGGGAAAACGGAATTGATAACGGACAGATGGTCTGGTTTTTTCTGGCGCTTCTGCTGGAACTTTTGATTTCGGGCATTGGCTCCTTCCTTCCGCCCTCCGCACAGATAGCTACGAATCAGTTGATCTACCGGATTGAAGACCGAATTTTTGATTTGATTCCCCAGCTGGGTGAGGTCCGGCTCTTGGCTCAAATGAGCCGGGGAGAGACATTCGTGCTGTTCGGGGTAGTGCTGATATCGGTGCTGGTCATGATTTTTCCAATCGGTGTGGCGGTGGGCGTCTACACGGGACTGACCACCAAGGAAGTGGGGCGTATAGAGTCCAGGAGGGAACAACTACGGGCGGAGGAGGCCAGAAAGCGCAACCTCATGCTGTCCGACATTGCCCATGATCTTCGAACTCCCATTACCACCGTTTCCGGGTATGCAAAAGCCCTGGCGGACGGGATGGTTACGGATGAACAAAAAAAGCAGGAGTACCTGGAGGCAATCCAGAATAAATCGGCCCGGATGGAGGAGCTGATTCAACTGCTATTTGAATACTCGAAATTGGACAGCGAGGGGTTTTCGCTGAAATTTGAGAGAGTCGATCTGGCGGAACTTCTGCGGGAGAACGCGGCCATGCTGTACTCCGATGTGGAGGAGGCCGGAATGGAATTTGAGATCGACATTCCGGAGGAGCGCTGCATCGTCAAGGCGGATGCGCTCCAGCTGTCTCGGGCGGTGACAAACCTCATCACCAACGCCATTCGCCACAACAAACCGGGATGCAAGATTCTATTATCCTTGGTGATGGAGGAAGGCGTCTGTGAGATTGCGGTTGCGGACAGCGGAGCGGAGATTCCGCCGGAGATAGAAGCCACACTTTTCCAACCCTTTGCGGTGGGAGACCAGTCCCGCAGCAGCAAGGGAGGAACCGGACTTGGGCTGTCCATTGCCCACAAGGTGGTGGAGCTGCACGGCGGCAATCTGATTGTGAGAAAATGGTATCGCGGATACACCAAAGCCTTCTACTTTACGCTTGTAGTTTTGGATGACATAGACTAAAATATCTTTATAAAAAAGGGGTGATTATCATGGCACAATTTTTATCTGCATTAAATCCGGCTATTATGCTTTGGCTGGTATTTACCATTATTTTTGTGGCGATTGAGTTGGCGACCGTGGGGCTTACCTCCATCTGGTTTGCCGCAGGGGCGCTTGTGGCGCTGATTGCCGCGATGCTGGGGGCGAATGTCATCGTGCAGTTTTTGCTGTTTCTGGTGGTGTCCATCGCATTGCTTTTTGCCACGAAACCACTTGTCCGGACGCACATTAACGCAAGGGCGGAGAAGACCAATGCCGACAGTGCAATCGGCGATGAGATTCGCATTGTGGAGCGCGTCAGCAACATCGATCAGACCGGTACGGCCATTGTCCGGGGACAGGAATGGACCGTGCGTACCGAGGATGATAAAGAAACTATCGAGGCGGGAGAGATGGCCAAGGTAGTCCGCATCAGCGGGGTAAAATTAATCGTTAGAAAAATGAAGGAGGAGTAACAAAATGGGACCGATTATCGCTTTATTTATTGTGATGCTTATCGCAGTGCTGATTCTGGTAAACTGCATTAAGATTGTTCCGCAGGCACACGCTGTCGTTGTTGAGAGATTGGGGGCTTACCTGACCACATGGGAGGTTGGTGTGCGCTTCAAGGTTCCCTTCGTGGACCGTGTTGCCAAGAAAGTATCCTTGAAGGAGCAGGTGGCAGATTTCCCACCACAGCCGGTTATCACCAAGGATAACGTAACCATGCAGATCGATACGGTGGTATACTTCCAGATTACAGATCCTAAGTTGTACGCCTACGGCGTGGAGAATCCGATTATGGCTATCGAGAATCTGGCAGCAACCACGCTCCGTAACGTGATCGGTGATTTGGAGTTGGATGAGACCCTCACATCCCGTGAGACCATCAACGCAAAGATGCGCTCCACACTGGATGTTGCCACAGACCCTTGGGGCATCAAAGTGAACCGAGTGGAGCTCAAGAACATTATGCCGCCCAAGGCAATTCAGGATGCCATGGAGAAGCAGATGAAGGCAGAGCGTGAGCGCCGTGAGGCGATTCTCCGCGCGGAAGGCGAGAAGAAATCAACCATCCTTGTGGCAGAGGGTAACAAGGAGTCTGCAATTTTGGATGCAGAGGCGGAGAAGCAGGCTGCAATCCTTCGCGCAGAAGCGAAAAAGGAAGCTACCGTCAAGGAGGCGGAAGGTCAGGCGGAAGCCATCCTGAAGATTCAGAAGGCAAATGCCGATGGACTTCGTATGCTCAAGGAATCTGCACCGGATGAGGCGGTCCTCACCCTGAAGAGTCTGGAAGCGTTTGCCAAGGCCGCAGACGGAAAGGCCACCAAGATTATCATTCCGTCCGAGATTCAGGGAATCGCGGGACTCACAAAATCTGTCGTGGAAGTTGCCAAGGAGCAGTAATAGATATTGTGTGATTTTTGAGAGACCACCCCAAGTGTTGTGGGTGGTCTTTTTTTTGCGAAAATGGTATACTTTATTAGATATTCTATGGTTTGGCATAGGAGAAGGAGCAGGGAATGAAGAAGACGAATAAAATACGCTTTAAAGGTAGGCTGAGAAGCTATTTGTGCTGGCCGCTTTACTTGACGGTGGTATTGGCGCTCTTAAATATACCGGTATACCTATACGATACAAAATGCGGATATATCATCAGCGGTTTTACGGTGATTTATTTTGTGGTGGAGCTGGTTCTGTACACGAACAACCGCCCCTATCTGGCCACGGAGATTGTGAATTTTGCAACGCAGTATGCCACGGTTCAGAGAAAGCTTCTGAACGAGTTCGAGATTCCGTATGCACTTTTGGACAACACCGGAAAGGTGCTGTGGTGTAATGAGCAGTTTACAGAGCTGACCGGAGCGGACAAGAAATACCACAAGTCCATCACTGCGCTGTTTCCCGCACTCACCCGTGAGCTGTTGGAGAAAAACGAACTGCAGGATCTGCATGTGGAGCGGGATGAGCGCCTGTTCCATGTGTCCTTGAACCGCATCTATTTCGATTCCATCACCTCGGTGGGCGAGTTGATTGAAACCGAGGGCTCCGAGGAATTTTTGACGGCTCTGTACCTGTTCGACGAGACGGAACTGAATCGTTACATTGTGGAGAACCGGGAACAGAAGCTGGTTTCCGCACTGGTCTACATTGACAACTATGAGGAGGCGTTGAACAGTATCGAGGATGTAAAGCGCTCCCTGCTGGTGGCACTGATTGACCGGCGCGTACATCAGTATTTTTCTCAATACGATGCGCTGGTTCGGAAATTGGAAAAGGACAAGTACTCCATCGTCTTCAAGTACAAATACCTCAAGGATATGCAGGAGGACAAGTTCAAGGTGCTGGAGGATGTGCGTTCAGTCAAGGTCGGCAATGAGATGGCGGTCACCTTGAGTATGGGTGTCGGATTCTACGGGGACAGCTATATCCAGAGCTCCGAGCATGCCCGGGCCGCCATCGACATTGCCCTCGGACGAGGCGGAGACCAGGTGGTCATCAAGGACGGCGAGGAGGTTCTGTACTTCGGTGGTAAGGCGAAGCAGGTGGAGCGCAATACCCGCGTGAAGGCCAGAGTAAAGGCCCAGGCGCTCCGGGAGATTATGGAGAACCGGGAGAATATTCTCATCATGGGACATATGCTCACGGATGTGGATTCCCTGGGAGCGGGAGTGGGTATCTATTGTGCCGCCAGAACCCTCGGGAAAAAAGCACAGATTGTGGTGAACAACCCCACCTCCGCAATTCGGCCGTTCATCGACAGTTTTTCCCAGGAAAAGGGATACCCGGAGGATATGTTCATAGACAGCGAGCAAGCCATTGAAATGATGGGGCGCAACACGGCGGTGATTGTGGTGGATACCAACCGGCCAAGCTCCACAGAGTGTCCGGAACTCCTGCGGAGAACCGACTGTATCGTGGTGTTTGACCACCACAGGCAGGGAAGCGAAGTGATTGAAAATCCGCTGCTGTCCTACATTGAACCCTATGCATCCAGCGCCTGTGAAATGGTTGCGGAGGTGCTCCAATACTTTGCGGAGGACTTCAAGCTGGAGGCGCGTGAGGCGGACAGCATCTACGCCGGAATTTTGATTGATACCAGCAACTTTATGACCAAGACCGGGGTGCGCACCTTTGAGGCGGCAGCCTATCTGAAGAGGAGCGGCGCGGAGGTCACCAGGGTGCGCAAGATGCTCCGCAATGACATGGATGCGTACAAGGCGCGGGCGGAAGCGGTCCGTCATGCGGAGGTATACCGCAACGCATTTGCCATTTCGGTATGCCCGAACGAAAATATTGAGAGCCCCACCATCGTGGGAGCACAGGCGGCAAACGAGCTGCTCAACATTGTGGGAATTAAGGCATCCTTTGTGCTTACCGAGTACAAGGGTAAGATCTACGTAAGTTCCAGATCCATCGACGAGATTAACGTCCAGTTGATCATGGAGCGATTGGGCGGTGGCGGACACTTTAATGTGGCGGCCACACAGTTGAAGGATTGCACCATTGTGCAGGCAAAGCAGATGATTCAGGACACACTGGATGAGATGCTGAAGGAAGGAGATATTGAGGCATGAAAGTAATATTATTGGAAGATGTGAAGGCACTGGGCAAGAAGGGGGACGTTGTCAACGTGAGCGACGGATATGCGCGCAACGCCATTCTACCCAAAAAGCTGGGGGTGGAGGCAACCCCCAAGAATTTGAACGATTTAAAGCTTCAAAATCAGCATGCAGACAAGGTCGCTGCGGAAAATTTGGAGCACGCCAGGGAATTGGCCAAGGAAATCGAACAGAAAAAAGTGGTTGTCAAGATGAGAACCGGAGAGGGAGGGAAGTCATTCGGCGCCATCTCCACCAAGGAAATCGCCCAGGCCACCAAGGAACAGACCGGTCTTGATCTGGACAAGAAAAAAATGCACCTTGCGGAGAGCATCAAAGCTCTTGGAACCTATGAAGTCCCGGTAAAACTTCACCCACAGGTTACCGCAAAGCTTACCGTTCAAGTTGTAGGAGAATAAGGAGGAATCCTCTTGGATGACACATTAATAAAGAGGGGGATGCCCAACAGCCCGGAAGCGGAGCAGTCGGTGATCGGTTCCATGATTATGGACCGGGAAGCGATTATGACCGCCTCAGAAATCCTGATCAAGGAAGATTTTTATCAGCAGCAGTACGGGATATTGTTTGAGACCATGGTGGAATTGAACAATGAGGGCCAGCCGGTGGATTTGATCACCCTTCAGGCAAAACTAAAAGAAAAAGATGTACCGAAGGAGGTGTCCAGCCTAAGCTATGTGCGTGATCTGCTGGCATCCGTTCCCACATCCGCAAACATCAAATATTACGCAAACATCGTAAAGGAGCTGTCCACCAAGCGCAGTCTCATCCGCCTCATGGAGGGGATTGAGAACGATTGCTACGCCGGCAAGGAATCGCTGAACAACATTATGGACCGCACGGAGCATGATGTCTTCAAGCTGCTGAACGCAGGGAGAACATCCGGGGATTATGTCCCGATTCAGACGGTGGTAATGAACGCCTTGGAAAATATCGAAAAAGCTTCCAAGCAGAAGGGAAGTGTAACCGGTATCCCCACGGGCTTTATCGATTTGGATTACCGTACCGCGGGGCTTCACCCTTCGGATCTTGTCCTGATTGCGGCCCGCCCCGCCATGGGCAAGACTGCATTCGTATTAAACCTGGCACAGCACGTGGCTTTCCGGGAGAAACAGTGCACGGCCATTTTCTCGTTGGAAATGTCAAAGGAACAGCTTGTGAACCGACTGTTTGCGCTGGAGTCCAATGTGGACGCACAGGCGCTTCGAACCGGCAATCTGACGGAAACGGATTGGGAGAAGCTGGTGGAGGGAGCTGGGATTATCGGCCATTCCGAGCTGATTATCGACGATACACCCGGTATTACCATCTCCGAACTGCGGAGCAAATGCCGCAAGTATAAATTGGAGCACGACTTGAAGCTGATTATCATTGATTATCTGCAGTTGATGAGCGGAAGCGGCGGAAGATCCAATGAATCCCGACAGCAGGAGATCTCGGAGATTTCCCGATCTCTGAAGGCGCTGGCGAGAGAGTTGGATGTTCCGGTTATCGCCCTGTCCCAGCTCTCTCGTGCCGTGGAGCAGAGACCGGATCACCGCCCGATGCTCTCCGATTTGCGTGAATCCGGAGCCATCGAGCAGGATGCCGACATGGTAATGTTTATCTACCGCGACGATTACTACAACCAGGATTCGCCGGAAAAAGGCATCTCGGAGATTATTATTGCCAAGCAGAGAAGCGGCCCCATCGGCACCGTGAAGCTGGCGTGGTTGCCGCAATTCACAAAATTTGCCAATTTGGAACATTGATTCCGCAAATATCCCCCGACAACGCGGGGGATATTTTATTTGCTGAAAAGGTCGAAAAAATACGACCGAAATTGTTTGAAACAGCGCATGGGGACTCTTATAATGGAAGAAAAAAGAGGAGGGACAACCTGTTGGAAAAGGTGCGTTACATGATATCGGATGCCGCAACCCTCACCGGTGTGGAATCACATGTGTTACGTTACTGGGAAGATGAACTGGAGCTGGACATTCCGCGGAATGAACTGGGGCACAGATACTATACAGGAGAAAATATTGCGCAATTTCAAAAAATTAAGGAATTGAAAGAGCAGGGCTACCAACTGAAGGCAATCAAGTTGATGTTACATAATGCGGATACGATGCCGGAGCAGATTGTGGCAGCACCCAAGGGCTTTTTCCACCGATCCGGGCAGACTTGCCTGGGACCGGAGGACAAGATGCAGCAGTTCCGGGAGCTGATGAACGATATCGTGGGACATGCGATTGCCCGCAATAATGAGGAATTGAGTCAAATTATCGGAACGGAAGTGCAGGAGCGTGTGCTGAAGGAGATGGATTATCTCATGCGGGAGCAGGAGGTGGCCTCGGAGGAACGATTCCGCAAATTGGATGCGGCGATACGCGGGGAGCAAAAAAGACGCCATCTGCTGTTTGCCAAGAGCAAGCTGGGGGATGTGACGCGAAAGGAAAAGAAGGCTATGAAGCCGTTGGAACAGGGAAGTTTATAAAAAAAAGAGGCTGTGAGAACAGCCTCTTTTTAGGTTGCTTGCGAATTATTCGCTGATTGCTCCTGTCGGGCAAACACCAGCGCAGGTTCCGCAGCTAATGCATGTATCTGCGTCGATTACGTACTGAGAATCACCAGCAGAGATAGCACCAACCGGGCACTCACCGGCACAGGTACCACAGCTAACGCATGAATCAGAAATAACGTATGCCATAATAGAATTCCTCCTTACTAAAATAATGATCATTATTAGTCTTACGACTTGAGAGCATTTTAGTACAAATAGTACACAAATTCAAGAGGGAATGCATTTGTTTTTAATTTGGCACAATTCAAAAAAGGAAAGAAAATGAAGCGCCGTGAAGTTGCGATATTTATGGAATATGTTATAATAAAACACATGAAAACGGAAATCGTTACGGTAGATATCAACAATATAGATGAGAAGCTGATGGAACGGGCCGGAGTGTTGATTGCGTCCGGGCAGCTTGTGGCATTCCCCACGGAGACGGTGTACGGTTTGGGAGGGGATGCTCTGGATCCGGAGGCTTCCGCCCGTATCTATTCCGCCAAGGGCCGCCCGTCGGACAATCCGCTCATTGTTCATATCGCGGATTTTTCGGATTTGGAGAGAATTGCACAGGAGGTTCCGATTCAGGCGAGGAAGCTTGCGGAAGCTTTTTGGCCGGGGCCCCTCACCATGATTGTGCGCAAGAATGACCGGGTGCCCTATGCAACCACCGGTGGAATGGACACGGTTGCAATCCGCATGCCCAACCATCCCGTTGCTCTGGAGCTGATCCGAAAAAGCGGATGTATGATTGCGGCGCCAAGTGCCAATACTTCAGGAAGACCCAGCCCTACCCGGGCGTCCCATGTGGCGGAGGATTTGGATGGGAAAATCCCCATGATTCTCGACGGGGGAGAGGTGGGAATCGGAATTGAATCCACCATCGTGGATCTGACGGAGGAGGTTCCCATGGTTCTTCGACCGGGATATATCACCATCGAGATGTTGTCGGAGGTGTTGGGGGAGGAAGTGAAGCTTGACCCGGGAATCATCGCGTCAGATGACACGAAAAAGCCTAAGGCGCCGGGAATGAAATACAAGCATTACGCTCCGAAGGCAGATATGATTATCGTTGAGGGGGAAGAGGACGCGGTGGTGTCCTATATCAACGAGGCAGCGGAGAGAAAGCGGAGCGAAAAGGTGGCTGTCGCAGTGATTGCGGCGGAGGAGACCAGGGAAAGATATTGCGCGGACATTGTTCTCTCCATGGGGAGGCGCAGCAGGGAGGACGAGATTGCGCAGCATCTGTACGGAATCTTGCGCCAGTGTGACGAATTGAATGTCGGGGCGATTTTTTCAGAGAGTTTTTCCACACCGAGAATCGGAAATGCCATTATGAATCGGCTGCTGAAAGCCGCCGGGCATCAGGTGATTCAGGTGTAAAGTTTGGAGATGGTAGGTTTTATGAGCAAGTATAACAGGATCGTGTTTGTGGGCCAGTCGGGGACTTCAAGGGAGCCCATGGCCAAGGGGATTTTGGAGGATTTTTCACTCAATCATCCGGTAGAAATATATGCGAGGGGGCTTGTGGTGCTGTTTTCCGAGCCGATGAACCAGAAGGCGGAAGCGGTGCTGATCAGCAATGGAATCAATCTGAACAATTTCTCCTCCCAGCAACTGACGGAGGAGGATTTGACGGAAGACACTCTTGTGTTGACCATGGAACAGGTTCAGATGGACAAGATTCTTGAGCAGTATGAGCATGCAAATCCGGATAACGTTCATGTGCTCACCACCTATGTGGGGGATGAACTGGAGATACTGGACCCTTACGGAGGAGCGTTACCGTCTTATGGTTTGTGCTATGAGACGCTTAGGAAATCTATTAAAAAATTAGTGACAAAGCTAAACGAAGGAGAATGATTATGGCAAAAGTAGTAGTTATGGATCATCCGCTGATTCAGCACAAGATTGGACTCATGAGAAGAATTGACACCGGCTCCAAGGAATTCAGAACCCTGGTCAGCGAGGTGGCAATGCTGGAGTGCTATGAGGCAACCAGGGATTTGGAACTCACGGACGTGGAGATTGAGACTCCAATCTGCAAAACCATTGTCAAGGAGTTAAAGGGCAAGAAGCTTGCGGTTGTGCCGATTCTTCGCGCGGGACTTGGCATGGTGGACGGAATGCTTGAGATGATTCCGGCAGCCAAGGTGGGACACATCGGACTGTACCGTGACCCGGAGACTGCGGAGCCGGTGGAGTATTACTGTAAACTGCCGGCAGACTGCGCAAACCGCGAGGTGTTCGTGGTGGACCCCATGCTTGCTACCGGAGGATCCTCCGTGGCAGCAATTCAGATGCTCAAGGACAAGGGTGTCAAAAACATCCACTTTATGTGCATTATCGCAGCGCCGGAAGGGGTTAAGAGAATGACGGAAGCTCACCCGGATGTGGACCTCTACATCGGAGCGCTGGATGACCACCTGAACGAGCACAAGTATATTGTTCCGGGACTTGGAGATGCGGGGGATCGTATCTTCGGGACCAAATAATCACCGGAATCCACGCACCGTATAAGGGGGCCGAAGATGGCATCATCAAAGAGAGAAGATTTTATCAGCTGGGACGAATATTTTATGGGGGTCGCAATGCTTTCCGCAATGCGGTCCAAGGACCCGAATACACAGGTGGGAGCCTGCATCGTCAGCCCGGAGCACAAGATTTTGTCCATGGGATACAACGGTTTTCCCACCGGATGCTCCGATGATGAATTCACCTGGGAGCGAGAGGGGGAGGACAACAAGTACTTCTACTCCACCCACAGCGAGCTCAACGCAATCCTCAATTACCGGGGAGGAAGTCTGGAAGGGGCATCTATTTTTGTGACACTTTTTCCGTGCAACGAATGTGCGAAGGCAATCATTCAGTCCGGAATCAAGGAAGTGGTGTACGCGGATGACAAATACAGCATGACAGCCGGGGTCATTGCGTCCAAGAAGATGCTGAACGCCGCCGGGATCAAGATTCGCCGCTATGTACCCAAGGAACATCAGATTACTTTGACCCTGTAGGGGCTTTGGGAACGGATACATAGATGGAGGGGACGGATGTGGCAAAGAACAGGAAAAGCAACGATTCGAAAATGATTTGGGATGCGCTGATTATGGTGCTGCAATTCGGAATCAGCATGATTGTTCCGATTCTTCTGTGCACGCTATTTGGAGTTTGGTTAGGGGAGAGAACCGGCATCAGCTGGCTGGCAATCCCACTGTTTTTTGTGGGAGCCATCGCGGGCGGACAGAATGTCTACCGGATGGCAAAGAAGTTTATGAAATGAGAATGCTTGAATAAAATGGGGGAATGATACTTCAATAAGGTTGGGATTATGTTAAAAAGAATCAACGATGCATTGCCGGGACTGGTGCTGGGAATTCTACTGTATGGAGTGGTAATCCAGTTCACCGGAATGTGGTTTGCAGAGGATAAATTGGGTTACACCATCGGCCTGTGGTATGGAATTATTATTGCCGTGGGCATGGCCATCAACCTGGCCACCGTAATCCTTGACTCCGTCACCCTGGACGGAGGGAAGAACGCCAATCGCAGAATTATCGCCAAATCCATACTTCGCTATGTCGTAGTGGTAGTTCTGTTTTTTATATTGGGATATTTTCGATTCGGTAATCTGATTGCCGCCCTGGTGGGAGTTTTGGGTCTCAAAATTTCCGCATACCTTCAGCCCTTGCTGGGGAAGGCGGCAAACAGGCTTCGGGGCAGAGGTGATGCGTCCTGCCCTGGGGAAACGGAGACGGATTCGGCGGATGCCGATGAACTCAACGCCGATCGAGGAAAAATAAATAAGGAGGTGACAATGTGAATCAAGCGATTTTACTGTCAGATGGAGCGGATAATATCGACTTTATGATCCATGGGATTTTTTCTTTGAATTTCTTTGGACAAGAAGTCTGGATTACCACCTCCCATGCATGTATTTTGATTGTCATGCTGCTCATGATTATTTTTGCAATCGCCGCAAATCGCAAGCTGAAACACGCGACCGATAAGCCGGATGGATTCCAGAATATCATCGAGTTGATTGTCGAAATGTTAGACGGCATGGTAGACAGCACCATGGGCAAATGGGCGCCGCGATTTGTGAACTATATCAGTACTATTTTTATCTTTATTCTGATGAGTAACATATCCGGATTGTTCGGACTTCGTCCGCCCACAGCGGATTACGGAACAACCCTTGCGCTGGCACTCATTACATTCTGTATGATTCGATTCAACAAAGCAAAGCATCAAAAACCGGCAGATATCTGGAAGGGAATGTGTTCGCCCCTCCCGCCCTGGCTTCCGATTTGGGCGCCAATCAATATTATCAGTGAAATTGCGGTTCCCATTTCATTGTCATTGCGTTTGTTCGCAAATGTACTTTCCGGAACTGTAATCATGGCATTGGTATATGGATTGCTGAGATGGATCGCGATGATTTGGCCGGCAGCACTGCATGTGTACTTTGATTTGTTCTCCGGAGCAATTCAGACCTATGTATTCTGTATGCTGACCATGACCTATGTAACACAGGCATGTGATACAGACGAATAATTACAACTTCATAACAACGGGGGAGAACCCCACCCGGCTTTGCCGGAGATTTTTACTCAATTATAAGGAGGATACAGTAATATGGATATTTCAGGACAGGATTTAATCAGAGCATGTTCCGCAATCGGTGCAGGATTGGCAGTTATCGCCGGTATCGGACCCGGTGTTGGACAGGGTATCGCAGCAGGCCACGGCGCATCTGCAGTAGGACGTAACCCGGGGGCAAGAGGACAGATCATGTCAACCATGCTTTTGGGACAGGCCGTTGCCGAGACAACCGGTCTCTACGGATTGGTTGTAGCATTACTTTTACTTTTCGTTCATCCATTGGGCTAATGATTGGACCAACCGATATACCGCGGAAAGGAGAGTAAAAAATTGCTGTTAGCAGAACAAGATTATTCATTCTTATTTAATCTGGATGCCCAGCTGCTCTTCGATACATTGTTACTTGCTATTGCAGTATTTTTCCTGTTTCTGGCAATGTCATACCTGCTGTTCAACCCGGCACGCAAGATGCTTCGGGACAGACAGAATCGAATCGAACAGGACATTGACAGCGCCAAGGAAGACAAGGAAAGTGCGGCAGCACTCAAGGCCGAATATGAAGGCAAGCTGAAGGAAGTCGATAAGGAAGCGGAGGCCATTTTGGCGGAAGCGAGACAGAAGGCAATCAAGAACGAGGCCAAGATTATCGATGAGGCAAAGGAAGAAGCGTCCCGCATTATCAAGAGAGCGCAGGAGGAGGCAGAGCTTGAGAAGAAGCATGCCATGGACGACATGAAGCAGGAGATGATTCAAATTGCATCTCTCATGGCGCAGAAGGTGGTTGCAGCCTCCATCAATACGGAGATTCAGGACACTCTGGTGGATGAGACGTTAAAGGAGATGGGTGACTCAACATGGCTAAGCTAGTATCAAAGACATACGGTGATGCATTGTTTGAGCTGGCTCTCGAGACAAATAAATTGGATTCCATGCTGGATGAGGTGAAGGCGGTTGCTGGAGCCCTGCAGGAAGACAAGGATCTGACCAGACTGATGAATCATCCCAAAATTGTCAAAGAAGAAAAAATCAAACTCATAGAAGACATTTTCAAAGGCCGCGTGGACGACGAGCTGGTGGGACTCATGCGTATGCTGGTGGAGAAGGGCCACTACAACGAGATGGGCAGTGTGTTCGTGTATTTCATGGATCAGGTGAAGGAGTACAAGAACATCGGCACCGCCTATGTGACTTCCGCCATGGAGTTGCGTGAGGATCAGAAGGCAGCAGTGGAAAAACGATTGCTGGCCACCACCAAGTACGTGAAGTTTGAGATGCACTATGATGTGGATGCCGCTCTGATTGGCGGCATGGTAATCCGGATAGGCGACAGAGTCGTAGACAGCAGCGTGAAGACAAAGCTCTACGATCTGACGCGAGAATTATCCAAAATACAGTTGAAGGTAGGTGAATGCGCTCCATGAATTTAAAACCAGAAGAAATCAGTTCCGTGATCAAGGAGCAGATTAAAAGATACGCTTCCCAGCTTGAAGTTGCCGATGTCGGAACCGTAATTCAGGTTGCCGATGGTGTTGCACGTATCCACGGTTTGGAAAATGCGATGCAGGGAGAACTGTTGGAGTTCCCCGGGGAAGTTTACGGAATGGTATTGAACCTTGAGGAGGACAATGTGGGTGCCGTACTTTTAGGCTCCCAGAAGAATATCAACGAGGGTGATACCGTAAAGACAACCGGACGAGTAGTTGAGGTTCCGGTAGGCGATGCACTCTTAGGACGAGTGGTGAATGCGCTGGGACAGCCCATCGATGGCAAAGGGCCCATCGCAGCCGACAAATTCCGTCAGGTGGAGAGAGTTGCATCCGGTGTTATCTCCAGAAAATCGGTGGATACACCATTGCAGACAGGTATCAAGGCAATCGACTCCATGGTGCCCATCGGAAGAGGACAGCGTGAGTTGATTATCGGAGACCGTCAGACAGGTAAGACCGCAATCGCGATCGACACCATCATCAATCAGAAGGGACAGGGCGTAAAGTGTATTTACGTTGCCATCGGACAGAAGGCTTCCACCGTCGCTTCCATCGTTAAGACATTGGAAGAATTCGGTGCAATGGATTACACCACCATCGTGGCGGCTACCGCCAGCGAGCTTGCGCCGATTCAGTATATCGCTCCGTATGCGGGATGCGCAATGGGTGAGGAGTGGATGGAAAACGGGCAGGACGTGCTCATCGTGTATGATGACCTGAGTAAGCATGCTGCCGCATACCGTACCCTTTCCCTGCTGCTGAAGCGCGCACCCGGTCGAGAGGCTTATCCGGGAGATGTATTCTATCTCCACTCCAGACTTCTGGAGCGTGCGGCCAGACTTTCCGACAAGCTGGGCGGCGGTTCTCTCACCGCACTTCCGATTATCGAGACACAGGCAGGTGACGTATCCGCATACATTCCGACCAACGTAATCTCCATTACCGACGGTCAGATTTATCTGGAGACAGAGATGTTCAACGCAGGCTTCCGCCCGGCAATCAACGCTGGTCTGTCCGTATCCCGAGTTGGAGGTTCGGCGCAGATTAGGGCCATGAAGAAGATTGCAGCTCCTATCCGAGTAGAGCTTGCACAGTACCGTGAGCTTGCGGCATTCGCACAGTTCGGATCCGAATTGGATGCCACCACAAGCGAACAGCTTGCGCAGGGTGCCCGGATCAAGGAAATCTTAAAGCAGCCGCAGTACCAGCCAATGCCGGTAGAAAAGCAGGTTATCATCATTTACGCAGCCACCAAGAAGTATCTTCTTGATATTCCGGTGGAGGATATCCTCCGATTCCAGAATGAGCTGTTTGAGTATATTGATACCAAGTATCCGGAGATTCCGGAGAGCATTGTTACCAACAAGGTAATGGACGAGGAGACAGAGGCAAAGCTTGTAAAAGCAATCGAGGAATGCAAGGCATCCTTCCGATAAGACGGCGAGAAAGTAGGTGGTAAGAAATGGCCTCCATGCGAGACATAAAGCGAAGAAAACAGAGTATTTCAAGTACGCAGCAGATCACCAAAGCCATGAAGCTTGTTTCCACCGTCAAATTGCAGAAAGCCAAAACCCGCGCAGAACAAGCGGATCCATACTTTAACCACATGTACAAGACCGTGAGTTCCATCCTGGCCAAGAGTGCGAATATCAATCATCCGTACCTGCAGACAGGGGAATCCACCAAGAAAGCAGTGGTTGTCATCACTTCCAACAGAGGACTTGCAGGCGGTTACAATTCCAATATCGTAAAACTGGTTACGGAATCCGGTTGGGATAAGGAAGATGTGAATGTCTATGCGGTGGGTGGAAAAGGTCTGGAAGCGCTTGAACGAAGAGGATACAACATTGTTGTGGACGCTTCTGCAGTAATGGAGAATCCAACCTACGCCGATGCAGCGGCACTTTGTGACAAGGTGCTGACCGCTTTTTCGGAAGGGGAGGTTGGAGAGATTTATTTGGCGTACACCCACTTCAAAAATACGGTATCCCACGAACCACAGCTTATGAAGCTGCTTCCGGTGGAGATCGATCCGGCGGAGGAAGAGCCCGAGGATCACGTATTGATGAATTATGAGCCAAATGAAGAGGAAGCTTTGAGCATGATTATTCCAAAGTATGTCACAAGCCTGTTCTACGGGGCGCTCGTAGAGGCAGTTGCAAGTGAGAACGGAGCCAGAATGCAGGCGATGGATTCGGCTACCAGCAATGCGGAGGAAATGATTGCAGATCTGACTTTGAAGTACAACAGAGCGCGTCAGAGCTCTATCACACAGGAACTTACCGAGATTATTGCCGGCGCAAATGCCATCTCATAATTCGGCAGGCTGTGTAAGGAATGACAGAATAAATGATAAGGAGAAAGAAAAATGGCAGATAAAAATGTTGGTAAGATTACTCAGATAATCAGTGCCGTCTTGGATATCAAATTCCAAGAAGGAAATCTGCCTGAGATTAACGACGCAATCGAGATTCCGCTGAAGGATGGCGGGAAATTGGTTGTGGAAGTTGCTCAGCATCTGGGTGATGATACAGTGAGATGTATCGCCATGGGACCAACAGATGGATTGGTGCGAGGTATGGATGCCATCGCAACGGGAGCTCCCATATCCGTGCCGGTAGGAGAGAATACGCTGGGCAGAATGTTCAATGTGCTCGGCAATCCCATCGATGAGGTGGATCCTCCTGTGACGGAGGAAGTATGGCCGATCCACAGACAGGCACCAACCTTTGAAGAGCAGGCCACATCCCAGGAGATGCTGGAGACCGGTATCAAGGTCGTTGACCTTCTCTGCCCTTACCAGAAGGGTGGAAAAATCGGTTTGTTCGGCGGTGCCGGAGTTGGTAAGACCGTATTGATTCAGGAATTGATTCACAATATTGCAACCGAACACGGCGGATACTCCGTATTTACCGGTGTCGGTGAGCGCACCCGTGAAGGAAACGACCTGTACTACGAGATGAAGGAGTCCGGAGTTATCGACAAGACCACCATGGTGTTCGGACAGATGAACGAGCCGCCGGGAGCTCGTATGAGAGTTGCCCTGGCAGGACTTACCATGGCAGAGTATTTCCGTGACCGCGGAGGAAAGGATGTGCTGTTGTTCATTGACAACATCTTCCGTTTTACCCAAGCAGGATCCGAGGTGTCGGCACTTCTCGGACGTATGCCATCTGCGGTAGGATATCAGCCAACCCTTCAGACGGAGATGGGCGCACTTCAGGAGCGTATCACCTCCACCAAAAACGGATCCATTACCTCCGTTCAGGCAGTGTATGTGCCTGCGGATGACTTGACCGACCCTGCGCCGGCCACCACATTCGCACATTTGGATGCCACCACCGTATTGGAGCGTTCCATCGCGGAGCTTGGTATCTACCCGGCAGTGGATCCCCTTGCATCAACCTCCCGCATTCTGGATCCGCGTATTGTTGGTCAGGAACACTTTGAGGTTGCCCGGGGCGTTCAGGAGATTTTGCAGAAGTACAAAGAGTTGCAGGATATTATCGCCATCCTCGGTATGGATGAGTTGTCCGAGGACGACAAGTTGGTGGTAAACCGTGCAAGAAAAGTACAGAGATTCCTGTCCCAGCCATTCTTCGTAGCAGGACAGTTCACCGGTCTGGAAGGAAAGTATGTTCCGATTGCCGAGACAATCCGAGGCTTCAAGGAAATCCTGGAAGGAAAGCATGATGATGTTCCGGAGGGATATTTCCTGAATGCAGGAAGCATTGATGAAGTTCGTGCCAGAATGCAGTAAGGAGTGAAAATATGGCAGAAGGAAATCGTGTGTTCAAGATAGAAATCATCACCCCGGACCGTGTATTTTACACGGGTGAGGCTGATTTTCTGGAATTTACAACTACCGACGGAGAAATTGGCGTGTACAAGGATCATATTCCACTCACCACGGTTCTCGCACCCGGAATTGTAACCATTCACAACGGGGATGATATCAAGACTGCGGCAGTTCACGCCGGGTTCGCAGAGATTCTGGGAGACCGGGTGTCGCTTCTTGCGGAAGTGGCGGAGTGGCCGGATGAGATTGATGTGGAACGTGCAGAGGCAGCCAAGGCCCGCGCCGAGGAGCGTTTGCAGAATCACACCGCAGATGTGGATATGAAACGTGCAGAGTTTGCGCTTCGCAAAGCATTGATCCGTATCGATACCGCAAATATTCGATGAAAAAATGCAGTAAAGCCCAATGGTCGACTTAATATAGCCATTGGGCTTTCTTAATTTACTCTTAAATTCGGGGAAACCCACTTGCGCACAAATTGTCCATTGGATAGTATAAAGGTGTAGCACGAAAATGTTTATAGAGAAAGAGGAATGAAATGAGTAGTTATGATGTTCAGCAATTCCTGGAGACGATGTCAGAGGCAAGCTCTGCAGGAAGTAATATGTTTTCACTTGCAATTAATGTATTGACCATCGTTGCAATGTGGTTCTTATTTTCAAAAGCGGGAGAACCGGGATGGGGAGCAATTGTTCCTTTCTACAAAGATTATTTGTTGTTCAAGATTTCCGGAAAGAAAAACCTGTTTTGGGGATATTTAATTTGTTATCTTATAGAAGTTGTTGCAATGTTTGCAATGATCTTTTCCGTGGTTGCGATTTTTGCCACCATGTACGGCAGTGGTGGGAACGCTGCTCTGGTTGTATTTATCGTGTCGATTATAGCGGTCATCGGCTTGTCCATTGCACTTTTGGTGTTCAGAATCATGCAGTGTATCGGTTTGGTCAAGGAATTCCATATCAGTATGGGATATGCAGTTGGACTAATTTTGGTTCCGGTGGTGTTCTACTGCATTCTGGCATTTAATAAAAATATCAATTATCACGGGATCGCACCCCAGGCCAATGGATACGGCCAGCAGCCGAGCCAGCCGGTGTACATGAATCAATACGGCCAGCAGCCGCAGTACGGTCAGCAGCCGCAGTACGGTCAGCAACCGCAGTACGGCCAGGCACCGCAGTACGGCCAGCAACCACAGTATGGTCAGCAGCCACAGTATGGTCAGGCACCACAGAATGGTCAAGGGCCGGAGAACGGTCAGGCAGCTGCAAGTGAGCAGCCGGGTGCCACCACCACGGCAGATGCCGGCGTTCCGTCAACAGAGGAGACAAACAACAATAACAATTGGTAGGATTTCGCTCCTTTTGACTTGACAATTTTTGTCCACCATGGCTATAATGTCACTGATTGAAGCAAAAAGCGATGATAGGAACAAGTACTTGTCCGTGAAATGCACAGAGAGTTGCCGGTTGGTGAGAGGCGCGCGGGAAGCTGACAGGGAATACCTCCTTGAGCTGTGCACCGAACGGTCTGTGATTAGGCGCAAGTAGGCTGCAACGGGGTGGCGCACGTTATAGCGAGCAGAGTGTTGTCGGACACTCATGGAGGCAATCCGTGTGAACGGACTGCGAATTAAGGTGGTAACACGAGAATTCTCCCCTCGTCCTTATTAGGACGGGGGGATTTTTTTGATGGCAGGAATTCCAAACTGTCTATGGTAGAAAAGGAGGAAAGACTATGACAATTTATGACGAACTGGTTGCCCGGGGACTGATTGCCCAGGTGACCGACGAAGATGAAATCAAAGAGCTGATCAACAACGGAAAAGCAGTGTTTTATATCGGGTTTGATCCCACTGCCGACAGTCTGCATGTAGGTCACTTCATGGCGCTTTGCCTGATGAAGAGACTGCAGATGGCAGGGAATAAGCCCATCGCTCTGATTGGCGGCGGCACCGCAATGATTGGAGACCCATCCGGACGTTCCGACATGCGTCAGATGATGACCACAGAAACCATCGCACACAACGTAGAATGCTTCAAGAAACAGATGAGCCGATTCATCGATTTTGGTGAGGGCAAGGCGATGCTGGTAAACAATGCGGACTGGCTGATGGATCTGAATTACATTGAAGTTCTTCGGGAAGTGGGACCTCATTTTTCCGTAAACCGTATGCTTACCCATGAATGCTACAAGCAGAGAATGGAGCGGGGACTTACCTTCCTGGAGTTCAACTACATGATTATGCAGAGCTACGACTTCTATGAGCTGTTCCAGAAATACGGATGTAACATGCAGTTCGGCGGAGACGACCAGTGGGCCAACATGCTGGGCGGAACGGAGCTGATTCGCCGTAAGCTGGGCAAGGATGCGTACGCCATGACCATCAATTTGCTGCTGAATTCCGAGGGCAAGAAGATGGGCAAGACCCAGTCCGGTGCGGTTTGGCTGGATCCCAATAAGACATCACCCTTTGAGTTTTTCCAGTACTGGAGAAACGTGGCGGATGCGGATGTACTTAAGTGCATTCGTATGCTCACCTTCCTTCCATTGGAAGAAATTGAGAAAATGGACAGCTGGGAAGGCGCACAGCTGAACGAAGCAAAGGAAATCCTCGCGTTCGAGCTGACAAAACTGGTGCACGGTGAGGAAGAGGCGCAGAAGGCCAAGGAAGCCAGCCATGCGCTTTTCGCAGGCGGCGGAGATGCTGCCAACATGCCGACCGTTGAGGTGACGGCGGAGGATTTTGCAGAGGGCGAGATGGACATTATGGGACTGCTTGTGAAGGCAGGACTCTGTGAATCCCGAGGCGATGCCCGCAGAAATGTACAGCAGGGCGGAATCACGGTGGCCGATGAAAAGGTGACGGACATCGGAACCAAGTACAGCCTGGACTTCTTTGCCGGGGATGGTGTTGTGGTAAAGCGCGGCAAAAAGAAATTTGTGAAAGTCATTGCAAAATAAGAAAAAGTTAGTCTTGACTTACTTTGCGGGCGTTTGATATAGTGAACACAACTTAACAGGAGATATTCCGTGAGGGAGTAGTTCGCGCAGTGGCGTGATTTGTCAACAGTCCCGGTTCCGGATTTTGATAGGAACCTGGCAAATCTTAAAGAATGAGACTCATGTATGCTTGAGATAATAAGCATACATGGGTTTTTTTATTTGGTTTTTTCATTGTGCGCAAGCAGGATAAAGGAGGAAAAAATGGGAGAATTTATTAACAATGCACCAATGATTGTTGTATGTCTGCTCTTGGTGGCAGGATTCGTATTATTGATTAAGGGGGCGGACTTCTTTGTGGAGGGCAGCTCCAGCGTGGCGAAGCGCTTTCATGTGCCGGCCATTATTATCGGATTGACGGTTGTGGCCATGGGAACTTCACTCCCCGAAACCGCGGTCAGCGTTACCGCATCTCTCGCCAACAACAATGAGCTGGCAATCAGCAATGCGGTGGGATCCAATATCTTCAATCTGATGATGGTCATCGGAATCTGCGCGCTTATGAATGTGGTTCCGGTGGGGGATGACACCATAAAGAAGGATATTCCTTTTTCCGCCATCTGCGCCGTATTGCTGCTGGGACTTGGATGGTGTGCATTTACCGACGGAAGTACGATGGTGCTGGGGCACTTGGATGGTGTCATCATGCTGCTGCTGTTCATCGTATACATTGTGGCGCTGGTGCGCAGGGTACTGAAGGCCCAGAGGGAAGGAAAAGCGGTTGACGTGGAAGGTGGCTCGGAGGAGGAGATCAAATTGTTGTCCGTTCCCAAGAGTCTGCTGTTCATCGTGGGCGGCGCAGCTGCCATTGCATTTGGCGGGGATTTGACTGTAGATGCGGCGAGCCGGATTGCATTGGATCTTGGAATGAGCCAGACCCTGGTGGGACTTACTATCGTATCCATCGGAACCTCTCTTCCGGAATTGGTAACTTCCATTGTTGCAGCCCGCAAGAATGAGATCGGAATGGCGCTGGGCAATGCTATTGGCTCCAATGTCTTTAACATTCTCATGGTGCTGGGTATCGCCTCTGCAATCAGCCCCATCGCGTTTATTACGGAAAATGTCATAGACATTGTGATTCTACTGGTATTTACACTGATAGTATGGCTTTTTGCAGCTACCAAGAAGCAATTGAGCAAGGCAGAGGGATTTGCGATGGTGGCTTTGTATGCGGCTTATGCGGTATATATTTTCATTCGCTAAAAAGGAGAGCCTATGTTACTGTTTTTGAAGGTATTGCTGACGGAATTCATCGCGGAGATGGGTGACAAAACACAGTTGATGCTGGTGGCATTGACGTCAAAGTACAAACTTCGGGATATTATCATGGGAACGGCGGTGGCTATTCTGGTGCTGAACGGTCTGGCCGTTCTTGCAGGTGGTCTGGTGAGAAGTCTGATTCCGGACTGGATCATCAAGTTGGTTGCAGCGGTGGCATTCATGTACTTTGCGGTGACCTCCCTCATGAAGGATGATGAGGACGAGGAAGAGGTGAAGGAGGGCAAGATTAAGTTTGCTCCCCTGGCAGTATTTTGCACCTTCTTCGTGGCGGAGCTTGGAGACAAGACACAGCTCACCGCCATCACTTTCGGCGCCAACGAGGGGTTATCCGCTGCGATTGTCGTGTGGCTGGGATGCTCCATCGGACTTTTTGCGGCGGACATCATCGGAATGTTGATTGGATACCTGCTGAAGAGCAAGACCCCGGATGGATTTTTGAACAGTCTTGCGTTCATCATTTTTGCCGTTTTCGGAGTAGTTACCCTTCGCCAGGGGCTGTTGCTTCCGGGATGCCCGGTGCCGGAAACCTACGCGCACCCGATTATCATCGCGGCAAGTGTGGTGTTTGCGGGAATTTGCGTATTGGTTTTCCTGCGGCAGAGAAAGCATGCAAAATAATCCCACCGAATATCGGAAGGACATATTGGAATATTAATAAAGGGAGGCTGAACAGCCTCCCTTTCGTCGTCAGTTATGGTGGTATCTATGATTCTTTTAACCAATATAAATCCACTTTTTTGGCGGCAACTTCCGGCTCCAGTTCAAAGCACTGTGTGATTGCCTCAACTGCATCCGCGCGGGAATCACCCTTGGATTGGTAAAACTTTACCATGCTTTGGATACCTTTTTCAAGCCCTTCTGCCCGGCCTTGCTTGCGGCCCTTAACGACACCTTTCTCAATATACTTTCTGGCAACAGAAGCTTCATGATTTTTGCGAATTGTCTCTTCATCAAATAATGTCATCATAATATTCGAAACCTCCTGTTCACGTTCTTCCAAATACTCTCTCAAGATATCTGCTTCCTTACAAATCCGAATTGTCTCGGAAACCGCTTTGCGAGTACGTCCGTGTAGTGCGCACTGCGCGTCGTAGACCTGTGTAAACTTGACATATTGGCTGATAATATCATTGCCATCCGCACCATACAGCATGTGTATCGTAACATCAAGATCCGTCAATTTGCCGCCGAAGAATTCCTCCGACAGACGAACCGTCTGCGGTCGTCTCTTGCGCTTGCCGGTATACAGGACGTACAACTCCGGCCGGGGAAGGGGAATCTTCTTACTGCCGTACATATCCAGCTGATTTTTGCTGATGTAATCCTGATAAGTCTGAGCAAGGTACAAAAAAGCCCGTATCAAAATGTTCATGGACCAAGTACTTTGTGCTTCCATCAAGATGATTTTCTAGCTACCCCTGGAAAACCCGAGATCGTTGTATTGCTGGTTAATCAAGATATTTACATGGGTCACGTCTGTGAGATCTGCCTCGGTAACCGAACTATCCTCCGGATGAAGCACCCGGTACATCTGAAGAAGATACTTGGAAATTGTAAATAAATCCGTAAATACGCTTGCCTTAATCGTGTATTTGGCAAGGCTCTCTTCTGTGGAACTACTCAATCATCCACCTCCATTATATGAAATTTTGGGGCAATAAACAATTACAAAAATTCCGGGGGAAAAGAATCGTCCGTGTCTATTGCGATACATAGAGGGAAGCTTGCCGGAATTGGCAATGATTTGTAGACGCATTGGGGAAATGCGCTCCCAGATATGTGATAGTAGTGTAGCAAAAACCATGATGAAAAACAAGAGAAAATATTTTTCAAAAAATTTATGAAAATTTGAATTGATATTGTTTGAATTCTGGATTATAATGGTGCGTGGACACGCGAGGGAAGAATGTAATTTTGTGTCTTTATTCCAAGGATAGTACAGTTGGCTACACAAAGCAGGCGTGCGGTTTTTGGAAAGATTCCCGCGGTCCCTTTTTAGATATATTTTCATAACTCGGGGTGTGGCTCAGGTTGGTAGAGCGCTACATTAGGGATGTAGAGGTCGCGCGTTCGAATCGCGTCGCTCCGACTCACAATTTTTCAGGAAGCGCAATCTCTATGAGGGGTTGCGCTAATCTTTTATTTTTTTCAGACTGTGAAATGGGGACACATGAGAAAAATAATCAAACCAAACTATTATCACAAGTTTCAATGTACTGCGGGCGATTGTGAATTTACCTGCTGCCAGCAGTGGAAAATCGCGGTGGATGACGCTGCGGGAAAACGCTGGGACATGGCGGACAAAGGGTTGAGCAGGCACGTGGGAAAAACCCTTGACGGAGGGGAGATTCTCCTGAAGGAGGACGGATTTTGTCCCTTCCTGGAGGAGGATCATCTGTGCAGTCTGGTGAAGACCTACGGGGAGGAGTTTTTGTCCCACACCTGCCACACCTTCCCCAGAGAGCAGCATGAGTACGCAAATCGCACGGAGTACGCCTTTTCCTCCGGCTGTCCCCAGGCCCTGCACCTGCTGTGGGAGCAGGAGCGGTTTGAGGTGAACCGGAAGGAGAACCGGGAGGCGGCAAGGGAAGGATTCCCCAGAGAGCAGGAGCCCCTGTTTTGGATGAGGGACTTTTTTCTGCAGCTGGTGCAGGAGGAATCCCGGACCGTTCCACAGGTGTTGAAGCTCCTGTTTTTCCTGATGCTGGACCTGTTTGAAAAGGGGGAGGAAGGCCTCACGGATGAGGCGCTGGTGCGCGGATACATGGACCGAAAGCTGCTGGCACAGGTGGAGGCCGCCATCTCGGAGGTGGAGATCGCGGAGGAGGATTCCTTCTACGAGTGCAATGAACTGTTGTTGGATCTGGCGGAGAACTACCGCAGGAAGAAAATGTATGAGGAAGACCTTGAGCCCATCGCAAAGCGGGCGGAGTGCTACGAGGGGCAGATTCCTTCGGCGGACAGGAGAGAGCAGTTTGAGGAAATCTGGAGCGGCTATGAGGGGCGCCTTCGCCTCCTTATGGCGGAGGAAATCTACGCTTCCTGCCTGCTCCCGGAGGGGGACAGCTATTCCATGACCATGAAGCTGCAGTGGCTTGCCATGGAGTACGCAGTAATTCGCCAATGGAATTTCCTCCACTGGGATATGCGGGGGGAGATTACCGATGCCAGCTTCACAAGAAGCGTCGCCGTACTGTTTCGCATGATGGGGTACAGCGAGGCTGACATTGAGGAATATCTGGACAACAGTTTTGCATCAATCATATGGGAGTGGGGCTATTTTGCCCTGATTGTGGGAAGATAATGGCGCAGGAAGAGATCATTCGGAGACAATATACTTTTTACGGGGACGTGCAGGGGGTCGGATTCCGCTATCGCGCCCAATATGCCGCCAACGCCTGCGGGGTCACCGGATGGGTGAAGAACGAGTGGGACGGCTCCGTGTCCATGGAGGCCCAGGGAACTCCGCGGGCCATCGGTGAGATGCTGCGTCTGCTCGGCGAGGGAAAATTCATTGATATTCTTCGCATGGAGCAGCGGGAGATAGAGGTGGAGGAGTGGGAGAGAAGCTTCCACATCCGATAATTTTTTTTACAGGAGGATATACTATGGATGACAAGAAACTTGGATTTGGCTTGATGCGTTTGCCTTCGTTGGATCCCAACGACCCTTCGAAGATTGATATCGAATTGGTGAAGAAGATGGTGGATACCTATATGGAGAGAGGGTATACCTACTTTGATACCGCCTGGATGTACTGCGGTTTCGGCAGCGAGAATGCCACCAAGGAGGTGCTGGTGGACCGATACCCCAGGGACAGTTTTACCCTGACCACCAAGCTGCATTCCGGGTTTATCCAGACCATGGAGGACCGGGACAAAATCTTCAACGCCCAGAGGGAGAAGACGGGGGTTGAGTACTTTGACTACTATTGGTTACATGACATCAATTCCCACAGCATTGAGGTGTTTGAACGGCTGGATTGCTTCAACTGGCTTCAGGAGAAAAAGCGTCAGGGCTTGGTAAAACACATCGGTTTTTCCTTCCACGACAATGCGCAGATGCTGGATGAGGTACTGACCCAGCACCCGGAATTTGAGTATGTTCAGCTGCAGATCAATTATCTGGATTGGGACAGCAGCGCCATCCAGTCCCGCAAGTGTTACGAGGTTGCGGTGAAGCATCACATTCCGGTGATTGTCATGGAGCCGGTGAAGGGAGGAACCCTTGCCAAGGTTCCTAAGGAGGTGGAAAAATTATTCAAATCCTACAATCCCGATGCCTCCATCCCCTCTTGGGCAATCCGTTTTGCGGCCAGCCTGGATAATGTATACAAGGTGCTCAGCGGAATGAGCGATATGGAGCAGGTGCTGGACAACACGGAATACATGGCGGACTTTAAACCCCTCAATGAGGAGGAACTGGCCCTTATTCACAAGGCTGTGGATATTATCAACGGAAGCATCGCCATCCCCTGTACCGGATGCGAGTACTGCATTGCCGGATGCCCCATGCAGATTCCCATTCCCAGGTGTTTCTCCCTGTACAATGCGGATCGGCAGGAGGTGGAGACCAAGGGATGGACGCCCCAGGGGGAGTATTACGACAATATGGTGAAGAGCACCGGCAAGGCCAGCGATTGTATTGAATGCCGTCAGTGCGAGGGTGTTTGCCCCCAGCATCTGCCGATTGTGGATCACCTTAAGACCGTTGCCGAGTACTTCGGCAAGTAATTGTGGTTGACTTTTTGTTTTTCCAATGCTACATTAATAATCACGAACAACATATCAAACACGTGGAAAAAGAGAGTACATCTGCGGAAATTTTACAGAGAATCTCCCGGAAGCTGCATCTGCGGCGGCGCTGAGAGGGGGAGGATGGAGACAGGTGGAACATGGCTTTGGAGTGGCAGCGCTGAACCGGAACAAGAGCCTGCGGATGCGGGCGTTTATTTCAGATAAGTGCTGACGGGATCGCCCGTTACAGGGAAGGATGTTGCGCACGACATCTGCGGAGGTCGGCATCGTGAGGTGTCGATGAAATGAAGTGGTATCACGGGATTATGACTCGTCTTCTCTGGAAGACGGGTCTTTTGTATTTTAAGGAGGCATACTATGCAAAACAAAGGGAAATTCTATATGACAACAGCGATTGCGTACACTTCGGGGAAGCCGCATATCGGAAACACCTATGAGATTATTTTGGCGGACGCGATTGCCAGATACAAAAAGGCGGAGGGCTATGATGTCTATTTCCAGACAGGAACCGACGAGCATGGTCAGAAGATACAGGAGAAGGCGGAGGCTGCCGGAATTACGCCCAAGGAATATGTGGATCAGGTCGCAGGGGAAGTGAAGCGAATCTGGGATTTGGTGAACGCATCCTACGACAATTTTGTCCGAACTACCGACGAGGATCACGAGCGGTGCGTGAAGAAGATTTTCAAAAAGCTCTATGACAAGGGCGACATCTACAAGGGGGCTTACGAGGGACTTTACTGTACCCCCTGTGAGTCCTTCTGGACGGAGTCACAGCTGGTGGACGGAAAGTGTCCGGACTGTGGCCGCGAGGTTCAGCCGGCTAAGGAGGAGGCATACTTCTTCAAGATGAGCAAATATGCGGACCGTCTGATCGACTATATCAATACCCACCCGGATTTCATTCAGCCGGTGTCCCGCAAAAATGAGATGATGAACAACTTCCTCCTTCCGGGACTGCAGGATCTGTGCGTATCCAGAACCTCCTTCAGCTGGGGAATTCCGGTGGATTTTGACCCGAAGCATGTGGTGTATGTGTGGCTGGATGCACTTACCAACTATATCACCAAGATTGGTTATGACCCGGATGGGTCTTCGGAGCTGTTCAACAAGAACTGGCCGGCGGATCTTCATCTAATCGGAAAAGACATTGTGCGTTTCCACACCATATACTGGCCAATCTTTTTGATGGCGCTGGATCTCCCTCTTCCCAAGCAGGTGTTCGGACACCCGTGGCTGCTCCAGGGCGGAGACAAGATGAGCAAATCCAAGGGCAATGTCATCTATGCGGACGATATGGTAGAGCTGTTTGGCGTGGATGCCACCCGCTATTTCGTACTACACGAGATGCCCTTTGAGAATGATGGCATCATCACCTGGGAGCTGGTGATTGAGCGGTTTAATTCCGAGTTGGCAAACGTGCTGGGCAATCTGGTAAACCGTACCGTCTCCATGAGCAACAAATATTTTGACGGCGTGGTGCGGAGTACCGGCGTAACCGCATGTTCCCAGGGTGACCACAGCGCAATCGATGCGGATTTGAAGGCAGTGGTGACGGGAACCGTGGCGGAGGTGAGCAGCAAGATGGAGAAGCTCCGCGTGGCGGATGCCATTACGGAAGTGTTCGCACTTTTCCGCCGTTGCAACAAGTATATCGATGAGACGACCCCGTGGGTGCTTGCCAAGGATGAGGCGGACAGCGACCGTTTGGCGGAGGTTCTCTACAACCTGACAGAGTCCATCGCAATCGGAGCAAGCCTGTTGCATTCCTTCCTCCCGGAAACCGCGGAGAAGATTGCGGCACAGCTCAATACCACTCTTCGCAGTCTGGAGGATTGTGAGAGGTTCGGCCTCTACGTCAGCGGGACCAAGGTGACCGATGCGCCGGAAATTCTCTTCGGCCGTCTGAAGGCGGAGGATGTAATGCCCCGGGTTCAGGAAATTCAGGCCGCACAGAGGGCGGAGTTCGAGGCGGAGCAGGCAAAGCTTGCAGGCACCGACGCACAGAAGAATGCACCCTGCTACGAGCAACCGGCGGAGAGCAATGTCATTGACATTGAGCCCAAGGCGGAGATTACCTTTGAGGACTTTGAGAAGCTGCAGTTCCAAGTGGGCGAGATTATCGCCTGTGAAGCGGTGGAAAAATCCAAGAAGCTTCTCTGTTCCCAGGTCAAGATCGGAAGCCAGGTGAAGCAGATTGTATCTGGAATCCGCAAATACTACACGCCGGAGGAGATGGTGGGCAAGAAGGTGATGGTTCTTGTAAACTTAAAGCCTGCAAAGCTTGCCGGAGTGCTCTCCGAGGGAATGCTGCTCTGCGCGGAGGATGCGGAGGGCAACCTTGCACTTTTGACCCCGGAAAAACCGATGCCGGCCGGAGCGGAGATCGCATAAACTACAAGCAGAGAAAACCGAGGGGAGGCTCCCATGGAAAAACGATTGAGAAATTATCTGAAATATATGGAGAAGCTTGCGGGTGAAAGCCTTACCCCCACAGAACGCAAAAGCGCCAGGGAGGAGCTCCTGACACAGATTAGCTTTTTTCAGCATGAGCGGCTGGTACACCTGATTGTCACGGTGACCTTTGCGGTGTTGACTATGCTGGCGCTCCTCACCGGGTTTCTGGCGGATGAGCCCGCGGTATTTCTGCTGTTGCTGCTGTTTCTAGTGCTTTTGATACCCTACGTGAGACACTATTACATTTTGGAAAATGGGGTTCAGAAGCTGTACGATTATTATGACCGCTTGGCGGATGATGAAGAGGAGGGCGACCATGGAGTACTTTGATGTGGTGGACGAATACGGGGAGCCTACCGGGGAAGTGGTAGAGCGCACAATTGCACATCGGGATGGAATTCGCCATCGCACCAGCCATGTCTGGATTGTCCGCATGCGGGATGGGCGTCCGCAGATTCTTCTGCAGAAGCGCTGTGCACAGAAGGATTCCTACCCCGGCTGTTACGATATCTCAAGCGCCGGACATATTCCGGCGGGGGATGAGTACGTGGGTTCCGCCCTCCGGGAGCTTCGGGAGGAGTTGGGAGTGGAGGCGGAAGGATCCCAGCTGATTCCCTGCGGGATGCGCACCTCCGGGTCGGACCATGTGTTCCACGGGAAGGAATTTCATGACCGGCAGATCAGCAAGGTGTTTATCCTGTGGCTGGACCGGGAGGAGGATGCTTTTTCTCCCCAGCCGGAGGAGATTGAGAGTGTCAGATGGATGGACTTTGAGGAGTGTCAGGAGGCGGTTCGCCACAAGACCATTCCAAATTGCATCTACCCGGAAGAACTGGATATGATCGAACCATTTTTGCACCCGGAAAAAAAGGATTGAAAAATCCATATTTCGTTGTAAAATATTAATTAGGTATATTCACAGAATTGGGAAGGGAGAGGTTCCATGGCATTATCAATCGGCGGATTAAGTGCATACGGCAATGCGGCGGCAGTCAGACCCATGAATTATGCCGTTGAGAACCAATCACAGGTATCTTCCGCATATCAGGATTCCGTGAAGCAGTTGTCCGGAGCCGGGTCTTTTCCGGGGATTGGCGCCACCAATCCGGTCCAGTATGCCAATGCCCAGTATGTGAAGGTGGATTCCACGGCACAGGTTCAGAGAGCCCAGGAGGTCAACCGGGGGCTCAATACCGTCGCTTCGGGATTTGAAGGTCGGGCGGTGGGATACGACGAGGCCAGCGTCACTTACGGCTATGAGATGATAGGAAGTACATTGGATTTGTACGCATAGATTATGATTTTTGAGACACATGCACATTATGACGATGAGAAATTTACAGAGGATCGGGCGGATGTAGTGGCAGCAGTTTTTGCCAGCGGCGTTCGCCCGATTATTAATGTGGGGGCGTCCATCTTCTCCACCAAATCCACGCTGGATCTGTCTGCCCAATATGAGGGCATGTATGCTGCCGTGGGAGTTCATCCCAGCGACATCGGGGATTTGAATGAGGAGACTTTTTCCTGGCTGCGGGAGCAGACCGCATGGGAGAAGACAGTGGCCATCGGGGAGATCGGTCTGGACTACTACTGGGAGAAGGATCCCAAGGCGCAAAAGCAGCAGAGAGTCTGGTTCGGCAGACAGCTGGAGCTTGCCAGGGAGGTAAATCTTCCGGTCATCATTCACTCCAGGGATGCCGCGGCGGACACCATGCAGGTAATGCGGGAACATCGCGGGGAGGAGATCCCCGGGGTGATTCACTGCTATTCCTACTCCCCGGAGCTTGCGCTGGAATGGGTGAAGATGGGCTACTACATCGGCGTGGGAGGTGTTGTCACCTTCAAGAACGCTAAGAAGCTGGTGGCTACGGTGGAACAGATTCCCATGGAGCGCCTGCTGTTGGAGACGGACTGCCCGTACATGGCGCCGGAACCCCACCGGGGAAGCCGCAACGATTCCCGGAATATTCCCTTCGTGATTGCCAAGATTGCAGAGATACGTGGAATGCTGCCGGAAGAGGTGGAACGGATCACAGAGGAAAATGCCTACCGGCTTTTTTCAAAAATACCAAGAGAATGATGGGAGAAGAGGATGGAAGAGATATTGGAATTGTTCCCGAACCGGGAAGCCTTTGAAAAGTATTGGGAGGAGAATTATCTTCCGGTGGAGTACAAGGACGTGAAGAGTGCCTATGAGGAGTATGTGAAGTCGGTGGACAAGCATATTTTCCTCGCGGACTATGAGGAGAATGGCTGCATCGGGGAGAGTGATTTCCTGGAGAATTTATCCGAGGACGCCCAATTCTTTTTTCAGGATACCCTGACGGAAATCTTTTACGAGAAGAATCCGGATGTGTATGAGAATGCCTTTGCACTGTATGAGATTGCCCAGATGGAGGGGGATCCCAGCCTGGATGTGGCGATTTGCTTTCACGAGGAGTACAACCGTCTGTACCGGGAATTTATGATGAATATTTTTGGAACATTTTTTACAAAATAAAAGTGCGAGGAATAAAATGGTAGTATTAGGCAATCCGAAGAATACCATCCAGGTATTGCAGAAATACAATTTCAATTTCCAGAAGAAATTCGGACAGAACTTTTTGATTGATACCCGGATTCTGGAGGGGATTATCGAGGCGGCCGGTGTGACGGACCAGGATTTTGTCCTGGAGATCGGGCCGGGAATCGGAACCATGACCCAGTATCTCTGCGAGGCGGCCCGGGAGGTGGTTGCGGTGGAGATCGATGCCAATCTCATTCCCATTTTGCAGGATACCCTGTCGGCCTATGACAACGTGGAGGTTATCCATGAGGATATTTTGAAGGTGGACATCAATCGGCTGGCGCAGGAGCGCAATGGCGGTCGCCCCATCAAAGTTGTGGCGAATCTGCCCTACTATATTACTACGCCGATTATTATGGGGCTGTTCGAGTCCCATGTCCCCATCGACAGCATTACCATCATGGTGCAAAAAGAGGTGGCCGACCGCATGCAGGTGGGACCCGGAACCAAGGATTACGGGGCGCTGTCCCTGGCGGTGCAGTATTACGCGAAGCCGGAGATTGTGCTGAACGTCCCCCCGAGCTGTTTTATGCCCCAGCCCAAGGTGGGAAGCGCGGTGATTCGGCTGACCCGGCATGAAAAGGTCCCCGTGGACGTGAACAATGAAAAATTAATGTTCCAGATTATCCGGGCGTCCTTTAACCAGAGAAGAAAGACCCTGGCAAACGGGCTGAATAATTTCCCCCGGATATCCCTGGGGAAGGAGCAGATTCAGGAGTGTATCGAGGAACTGGGCGTTCCCGTAACGGTGCGGGGGGAGGCGCTCACTCTGGAACAATTCGCCGCGCTTAGCAATATTATTGAGAGAAAGATGCAGGGTTAATACTCTGCATTTTTTGAATAAATTTGATAGGACAGGAGATACTGTTGTTACAGGAATAAAAGACAACGGAGGAATGCCCTATGAAAAAAAGAAGTATGATTATTGCGGTGTCATGTCTTGTGGCAGGAGTCATCGGATTTGCCAGTGTCGCAGCCACAGAAAAAGCCCAGGAGAGACGGAAAGAGCAGCAGGCCAGGCAGGAGTCCAGCCAGATTGCGGAGGTTACGTCCGGGATTGTGGAGCCCCGGGACACCAAAAGCACAGAGAAGAAAAAAGTGGAGGTCGAAACCGAGAAAGTGGACCAGGAGGTCGCCCAAATTCAGGAGGAGATAGGACCGGAGCTGGAGGAGTACGATATGGGTGAGGAACCTGCCAAACAGCCGGTAGCAGTGGTGGAGGATGCTCTTCATTTTTCGGAGGATACCAATTTGTTGTGGCCGGTGAAGGGGGATGTGCTGTTGAATTACAGCATGGATGCGACCATCTATTTTCCCACGCTGGATCAGTACCGCTACAATCCGGCAATCGTGATTTCCGGCAACGTCAATGACCGGGTTACCCTGGTGGCAAAGGGAAAGATTACCGACATTTCCGTGAACGAGGAGACCGGATGCACCGTGACCCAGGATCTGGGGGATGGATATCAGGCAGTGTACGGACAACTTAAGGACCTGAATTTTGAGGAGGGTGCCACTGTGGAGGCAGGCCAGGTGATCGGATATATCGGGGAGCCTACAAAGTATTATTCCGTTGAGGGAAGCAACCTTTATTTTCAATTGCTCAAGGATGGGAAGCCGGTGAACCCGCTGGATTATTTGGAATAAAATGTCGGGATTGCATGATATATTCAAGAAAAGCGGAAAAAGCATTCCCGCCTTTCTTGAATAACCGGCATGAATTTGTTAAAATTATCGTATTATTTCTGGAGAAAATGGGAGGGAGATGCATCTGTGGAACCGAGTACATACAACGATATTGTGCAGCACTGGATCAATCAGGTTTTGACAAATCGCGGAAAAGACGCGGAGACATCTCTCAAATTTTGCCAGGACATCATCAATTACGGGCTCCGCAACGGCGACAATGCGCTGGTGGGATTCGGATATTATTACAGCGGGGAGACCTACTATCTCCTGAATGACGGTGCACATTTTTTTGAGGAGATCAGCAAGGCGCTGGAGTATCTGGACAATGCCCAGGAGTGGGAGCTGATGGGAAAATGCTACAATTTCCTCGGCATCTGGGCCACCAACCGGGGCAACACCCCGGTGGCGCTGGATTACTATTTGAACGGCATCGGATATTGTCGCAGAAATCATCTCTACCAGATGGAAGCCACCATGAACATCAATGTGGGTGCCATGAACAACCAGGTGCACCGCTATGCGGAGGGGCAGGCCTACCTGGAACAGGCACTGGATTACATGAAGAGTCACCCCGAACAGGAGGGGTATCACACCTACATGGCAATCATTTACGAGAATCTTGCCAAGAGCTTGATCTTCCAGGATAAGCTCCACGATGTGGAGGAAATGTTTTACCAGATTTATCACAAGCATTGGAATTATCTGGATGATATGGACCGGCTTCTGGTCTGGTGCACGGAGGCAATCTATTTTGACCGGACCGGGCAGGTGGCCAAGCGGGATATGCGCATCGATGAGGTCTGCAAGCACATGAATGACCAGATGCCCATTCTGGACTCCTTTGCCGATCTGTACGAATTCATGGAACTCCTTTTGGAGACGGACCGGGATGTGGCTTTTTGGTCCATTATTGATATTTTGGAAAAACTGTGCGGAAACTGCAACATCATACATATGCAGATGGAACTGATCTCCCTCAAAATCAGCTTCTACCGCAAGCATGAGCAGAGTGCGGAGTACCTGCAGGCGGCAGGATTGTACTATGAATTGGCCCAGATTCAGGATCGGGAAACCCAGGATATGATCAACAATATCCTGAATCTCCGCCGAAGTCTGGAGACTGCCAACCGCATGCGGGAGGAGATGGAGGTTCAGAATCGTATTCTCATGGAAAAATCAGAGCTGGATCCCCTCACAAAGCTGGCAAACCGCTTCCGCCTCAACGATTACTCCGAGGAAATCTACCGGAGAACCTTGCAGGGGGAGGGAACTATCGCGGTTGAAATCCTGGATGTGGACTACTTTAAGGAGTTCAATGACAACTACGGCCATCAGGCAGGGGATAACTGTCTGAAGGAAGTAGCCATGGCGATTCGAGCCGTTGCGGAGGAACATAAGGGTTTCTGCGCGCGGTACGGCGGCGATGAATTCGTGATTATCTATGAGAACCTCTCCAAGGAAGATGCCCTGGCCTATGCGGCGGAGCTCAAGCACCGGGTGTTGGAGCGCAAGGTGCCACATGAATTTTCCAAGGCAATTCCCTGGGTTTCCATCTCGCAGGGACTGTGCTGGGGCTATCCTACAGAGGAGATGCGCGTGGGGGATTTCCTGCACCGTGCGGATGAGATGCTCTACCGGGTAAAACAGGTCACGAGAAACAATTACTGTGTGGGCGAAATTGAGGAGAGCGAGGAAGCGCTGGTGGGACCGAAGGATTGAGTCATGGAAGAGAAGCAGAATTATACCTATATGCTCCGATGCAGCGACGACACCTTCTACATCGGATGGACCAATGACCTTGAAAAAAGGCTCAAGGCCCACAATGAGGGAAAAGGAGCCAAATATACCAAGTCACGCCGGCCGGTGGAGTTGGTATATTATGAGGCCTTTTCCACAAAACAGGAGGCCATGAGCCGGGAATTTCATCTCAAGCAATTGTCGCGAAAAGAAAAGGAGCAATTACTCATTTAATATTAGAATATCCTGCGTTTGGCGATGGGCAATATATCGCGAAACATTGAAGCGCCGCGGACTGTCGGAATAGTGCAGTTCGTGGCGTTGTGCGTAGGAATTAATCCACGCACTTACATCCTGGCTTCCGTCTGCCTCGGAGTGGTAGTACTCCATGATGGCAGGGGCGGCATCCGTGGAGAGGGAGGCGAGATACCAAGGGTCTTCATATCCCCGGGTGTCTTCCCCGGTTCCCTCTGCGGTGTGGTGCAGGTTGTAGGAGGCGATGATATAGTCCGGGTGTAGGAAGCTCAATGCCAAAAACAGGACGGTAATTATCGCCATCATGTAGCGCGCCAGCGGAAAGGGCCGGTAATAGATCTCCATGATGACGCCGATGAGCAGCAGTGCAATGACAAGCAGCGCCCACAGCACCAGAATCCGAAGGAAGGTCAGATGGTATGCCTTGATGTACAGAAGCATACGAAATGCGCTGGAGGCCAGCATGATGTAGGTGCATGCGGAGATCAGTGTCATCAGGATTTTCTGCACCGGATTCTCCCGGAACAGTCCGTTGACGAACAGGACGATGATGACATTGATGATGCACACAAACAGGAGCTGGAAAAAGCCCTCCCTCGCATATTCCGCGTAGGTGTACCCCTCCGGCAACTGCATTTTTCCCAGGAAGAGGGAGAAAATCTGAATCCCGCAGAAGAGCCCGTAAATCAGGGTGATGGGAAGCAGCACCGTGATTGCCACGACGGGTTCAAAATTGCGCCGATCATGTACCTCGCCGGTCAGATTCGGCTTGCAGAGAAAACGGATGGTGCAGTAGGAGGAAGCCAGGGCAAAGGCAAACAGAGTAAGCCAGCCCAGGACTTTTCCCGGTTTCAGGTAATCCAGAAAACTCCGGTCAAGAATGTTGGCAAATACGGCATCGGAAAAATACAATAGTGCGCCCAGGATCATGAGCATGGGAACAGCGATGGCGATACCGATCAAGATGTATGTGGTAATCGCCTTTTTTGTATTCTTCTGCAGAGTGTGGTCCGCATGGGCATCCCCAAACAGATCTCCGATGCAGCCGATGGGGCCGAATATGGTGTAGACAAATGCCGAAAAATACTTGGCGAGAGTCCAGTTTTTGTCATTTCGGAAACTGTGCAACAGCAGTGCAATCAGCAAAATTAAAATCCCCACATTGCCGAAAAACTGCAGCGGTGTACTTCCGGTGCACATGACAGAAATCGCCAAAAGGAACATTCCCGCGCCGTAAATCCAGAACCCGGGTTTCACGGGAAGCTTCAGCTTATTTAGGCAGACATAGACATATGTCAGGGTTGCAACCACCCAGATTGGCAGGGTGATGGCGCTGAAGTTGTCGAACAAAAGAACCGTGTAGACAAACGCATAAATAAGTGTGGGCAGTTCAAAGGCATGAAAAAAGGCTGCCCGATTTTGATAATCCATAATGATTCTCCTTTCTCGGAGAGAACCCGCTACACTTCATCCTCCTCGTCCGGGATATATTCCAGAATATCCCCGGGCTGACAGTCCAGAACCTTACAAATCTTGTTGAGGGTGTCCAGCTTTACGGCCTTTGCCTTACCGTTTTTCAGGATGGACACGTTGGCCATGGTGATGTCCAGCTCCTCGGAGAGCTGGGTGACACTCATCTTGCGCTTGGCCATCATCACATCCAAATTCACTATGATACTCATAGGCACCTCCTAAATGGTCAAATCGTTCTCGAGTTTCATCTCGTAGGCGTTTTTGATCAGCTTCGACAATGCTTCACAGAGAATGGAAAAGCCGGCACATATCAATATCAGAAATACGGAGTACACAAGGGTTCTCAAGTCAAAGCAGCGGGAAATCGCAAAGTAGACCGGGCGAATCACATAGCTGACGAGAGCGACGACTCCGAGCAGTGCCATTTTGTGAAAATAAGAGGCATTCTCCAGTGAAAATGAGTTATCATTTCCGATTTCGGTACAGACTTTCCAGAATAAAATCAGCACCAAAATACATAGAATGGCAATAAACCAACTGAAGAAGATAAAGCTCCAGATGTTGCTGTCTGAATGGGTTTCTCTCAGATGGAAGGCATATAGGGTGAGCCCTGTGAAAAAGGAAAGTACCAGGGCAATCAACACCACAGTCAATGCCTTCAGATAGTTACATATTTTTTTCTGTTGTTTCATAAACAAATCCTCCTGCAGAGTGGATGGGGAGGCAAATGGGCCTCTCATAGCATGGAGTATATGCCTTGACATATTGAAAGTCAAGAAAAATTTATCGTAAAACAATAAATTTGTTAAAAACTGGGAGGAATATACCATTTTGAGCGGGCTTAAAAGAGGGGGATAGCCTCCGAAAAATAGGATAAGGGGTACACTATTTAGAAAATGTGCACAAAAAATTTTGATGGAATTTATGAAAGTGTACAAAATGTCAATTGGGGGATTGCAGAACGGGTTTTCAGGGGCTATACTATGGTTACTGAAAACGTTACCGAGAACATTCCCGAGAATGTTACCGGTGGCAAGTAACAAATTTATCATTATGCTTATAGGAGGGCAAAAATGAAAAAGAAATTATTATCCGTATTAATGGTTTCTGCAATGGTTGCTTCAATGGCAGCTGGTTGTGGAGACAGCACTACTGGCACCGGAGACAGCACACAGGCTGGCGGCGATGCAACAGTAGCAGCTGGATCAGGTTCTGTTTACATGTTGAACTTCAAACCTGAGACAGACGAAGCTTGGCAGGATCTTGCTAAGGCTTACACCGATGAGACCGGTGTTGAGGTAACCGTACTTACCGCAGCAGACGGACAGTACAAGACCACATTGCAGGCAGAGTTGGCTAAGGATGAAGCTCCGACAATCTTCAACATTGGTGCAACAGCTGACTGTGCTGAGTATGCAGATTACATCTACGATCTGGCTGACAGCGCTCTTTACAGCCACTTGACAGATAAGTCACTTGCTCTTGAGTACGATGGAAAAGTTGCTGCAGTTGCAAACTGCTACGAGTGCTACGGTATCATCTACAACAAGACAATTCTTCAGAGCTACATCGACAACTATGAAGGCGCTGTTGTTTCATCTATCGATGAGATCAACAACCTGGATACATTGATCGCTGTTGCAACTGATATCAACACAAACGTTGATGCAGTTAACGAGGCATGTGGAACCAACCTTGCAGGTGCTTTCGCTTCCGCTGGTCTTGATGGCGGTTCTAACTGGAGATTCTCCGGACACCTTGCTGGTGTTGCTTTGTACTATGAGTTCAAGGATGCCGGATGCGACCTTATCGCAGGACAGGGAACTGTAACCGGAAAGTACATGGACAACTTCAAGAAGGTTTGGGATATGTACACAGATTGCTCTGCAGCTGACAAGAAGACTCTTGATTCAGGTGCTTTGAACGCAGAGATGGAACTTGGTATGGGAGAAGCAGTATTCTACCAGAACGGTGACTGGGAGTTCTCACCGCTTACCAATCCTGACAACGGATACGTTGTAACCGCTGATGACCTTTCCATGATGCCAATCTACTTCGGCGTAGACGATGCAAACGAAGGTCTTGCAGTTGGTACAGAGAACCACTGGGCAGTAAACGCTAAGGCTTCTCAGGAAGATATCGATGCTACTCTTGCATTCCTTGAGTGGGTTATCACTTCTGACGCTGGCCGTGATGCAATCACCAACAAGATGGGTCTTACCGCTCCATTTGATACATTCACAGGCGAGTATGAGTCTAAGAACGGATTCGCTAAGATGGTTAACGAGTACGGCGCAGCTGGCAAGACTTCTGTAGCTTGGTCATTCAACGCAACTCCTGCAGTAGATGACTGGAGAGCAGATTTCATCGCTCCACTTACAGAGTACACCGAGCGTGGCGGTTCATGGGATGATGTTAAGACAGCATTCGTTGACAACTGGGCTAAGTACTGGGAGCAGCAGAACGCTCAGTAATTACAGAGTGTTTCTAAAATAGTTACACGAGGGGTGAGTGATTGTTCACTCGCCCCTTTTTTAAAGAAAGGGAATGACTTATGGAAAAAGCTATTAAAAAATATTTTCCGTTATTTGCACTTCCAACATTGATTGCGTTTACAATTGGATTTATCGTGCCCTTTGTGTACGGTATTTTCCTCTCCTTCTGTAAATTTACAACAGTAATAGACTGGAAATGGGTTGGATTACAAAACTACACAAAAATCTTCGTGGTAAACGGGGAGGTGGATACATCTTTCCTCCATTCTATTTGGTATACGGCTTTGTTCACCGTTGTGTCTGTTCTTATCATTAATGTTGTGGCATTTGCAATCGGAATGGCACTCACAAAGGGAATCAAGGGAACAAACCTGTTTCGTACTGTGTTCTTCCTGCCGAATTTGATTGGTGGAATTGTGTTGAGTTATGTATGGTTAATGATTTTTAACGCCATCTTACAGAAATACTCTATGACTATTGTAAGTTCACAGTGGACTGCTTTCTGGGGACTCATTGCCGTTGTCTGCTGGCAGCAGATCGGATATATGATGATCATCTATATTGCAGGTATCTCAAATATCCCCGGAGACCTCATCGAGGCAGCCAAGATTGACGGTGCAAACTCATGGCAGTTGTTGCGTCATGTAACCATTCCCATGCTTATGCCGACCATCACGGTTTGTACGTTCCTTACCTTGACAAACGGATTCAAGTTATTTGACCAGAACTTGGCATTGACCGGCGGTAATCCGGGAAAGATGTCACAGATGTTGGCTTTGAATATCTACGACACCATGTACGGTACCACCGGCTGGCAGGGCGTAGGTCAGGCGAAGGCTGTAATCTTCTTCATTCTGGTTGCGATTATTGCAGTTGCACAGAATAAGTTGACAACGAGCAAGGAGGTGGAAAGCTAATGGCTAAGAAGACGAATCAGGTCAGCACAGTGAGACGCGCAAAGCATGGCTGGGTGCTCACATTATTGTTTACACTTATTTCGATCCTCTGGATTTCACCCATACTTGTAGTGTTGTTGAATTCCTTTAAGAGAAAAGCGTATATTTTCCGTTATCCATTCGGATTTAGTACGGTTTCCATCGCAGAAGGCTGGGAGGCCTTCACCGAAGGAGCCAGCCAGCTGTTCTGTGGTTGGTTAAATTACAAGAATGGTTTGAAGGCGACGAACTTTATCAGTTGCTTCGGCAACTCCCTGTTCATCACCGTATTTTCCGTGCTTGCCATCGTGGTTTGCTGCTCTATGTGTGCATGGTATATCGTTCGTGTGCGCACAAAGTTCACAAAGGCTATGTATATGCTTTGCCTGTTCTCCATGATTGTACCATTCCAGATGGTAATGTTCACTTTATCAAAGTTTGCAAATATGCTTCATCTGTCCAACCCGATTGGTATTATCGTCGTTTATCTGGGATTTGGAGCAGGACTGTCGGTTTTCATGTTTACGGGATTTGTGAAGAGTATCTCCATTGAGATTGAAGAGGCGGCAATGATTGACGGATGTACTCCGGTTCAGACCTTTTTCCAGATTGTATTCCCAATCTTGAAGCCTACCACCGTAACAGTTGCAATTCTTCAGGCAATGTGGATTTGGAATGACTACTTGCTGCCAAGCCTTGTTCTTAATATCAACAAGTACAAGACTATCCCGATTGCTGTTCAGTTTTTAAAGCAGAGCCATGGTCAGGTTGACTGGGGCGCAATGATGGCAGTTTTGGTATTGGCTATTTTGCCGATCGTAATCTTCTACATTTTCTGCCAGAAGTACATAATTGAAGGTGTTCTTTCAGGAGCAGTAAAGGGCTAAAAACATGACAATAGTTGATATCGCCAAGGAATCCGGATATTCGGTGAGTACCGTGTCCAGAGTATTGAACAATCGAAAAGATGTCAGCCCGGAAGCAAAAAGGCGAATTATGGAGATTGTGGAGTCCCACAATTTCGTCCCGAACAACAATGCGAAGCATCTGAAGCAAAACGTGACCAAGAATATTTTGGTGGTGCTCAAGGGTACTTCCAATATGTTGTTTGCCAACATTGTGGAGGAAATACAGAAAATTGTCGGTCAGTCCGATTATGCGGTGGGCGTGTACTACCTGGATGAGGACGACAATGAGGTGGAGGAAGCCATTCGTCTCTGCAATGAGCGGAAGCCCCTGGGGATTCTGTTTCTGGGAGGTAATCCTCCGTATTTCGAGAAAGGCTTTACAGAGTCCTTTGTCCCCAGTGTGCTTGTCACCACACAGGGGGAGCAGTTGGGATTTAAGAATCTTGCGTCGGTCTCCACGGATGACGTGGCAGCGGCGGAGACGGCTGTGGACTATCTGATTGAAAACGGCCATCGCAACATTGCGGTGTTGGGTGGAGATTTGACTCTGTCCCACACCAGTATGCAGCGCTATCTGGGCTTTGCCAACAGTTTCCGCAAACATGGTCTGGATATCGACGCGGCCAAGTACTATGAGAAAACACGATTTTCTATGGACAGCGCATATGCAGCAATGATGCGCCAGCTGGATAAAGGGTATCCCTTGACGGCAGTGTTTGCAATGAGTGATGTCACTGCAATCGGCGCCATGCGCGCAATCATTGATCGGGGCCTGAAGGTGCCGGATGACATCTCCGTGGTGGGATTTGACGGGACGGATTTTGCGGATTACTACAATCCGAAGATTGTGACCATCAAGCAGGGTTACGAGAAGATTGCTTCCCGCAGCATTGAGATTCTGATCCGTATGATTGAGCTTCGCGCAGATGCAACCCACGAGGTTGTACCTTACGAGCTCCACAATACAGAGAGCGTAAGAAATATTTCAAAATAATATGTCATACAAAAATGGGCTGAGAAATCAGCCCATTTTTTTGCCCGCACTCATATCTCCCCGGCTTGCGCCCTTCGGCCCTCCTTCTACTCTCGGGCCTTGGCGCCTTCGTCCCCCCCATCCCACTTCGGGCCCACATTCTGGCACCCACACCTCCTACCTTTGAGGGAAATCGTAGTTTTATTTGCGTAGCCTTCACGTCTCTTTACCGTGCGAAAAACACGCGAACACCCCGGGCACTCTGTCCGCCCATGGCGGAGTAAGGCTTCGAACACTAAGGGGCTCTAAGAGTGTCATCCAACTTTTTTTATGAGAAAGGCCGCGGCTGTGGAACTCCCTTCGGTCAAACAGGTCCTCGCCGCGGCAGTATCAGTTGGATGACACACATAAGAGCCCCTAAGCATTCTGCAGAAAAACTCCGTCATGGGCGAACAGAGTGCCCGGGATGTCCACGTTTTGGCGCACGGTAAGAATAAGGAGACGTGCAGGCAAGCTACTATAAAACAAGATTTCAGGAACGGTAGGAGGTATGGGTACCGGAGGGCGGGCCGGAAGTGGGGATGGAGCGGAGGGCGCCAAGGTCAGGGATGAGGGAAAGGACCGTGGGGCGCTGGGCGGGAGATGTGAGTGCGGAGGCCTAGAGAGTGGGCGAGGGGTGAACCAGTCCATTTTCGTCGATGGAGGCGTTGGGGGATAATTCCATAAGGTATTGGTACAACTCCAGGCGATCCTCCGAGTCGGTCAGGTAGGAGGTGGTGCTGCCTGTCTGAATGGCCGGAACAATGGTGGGCTCTATGACATAGCCCTCGTCATCCCCATAGATGTGCAGTTGGACCAGCATGGTATCCAGCGTTTTGCTGTTAAACCAATAGTTCCCAAGACTGTAGAAAATGGGTGCACCGTTGTAGTAGTCGATCCCCTGGAGGCAGTGGGGATGTGCACCGATGATTGCATCCGCCCCCGCATCGATATATTCCCCTGCGGTTTCCTCCTGAACCGGCTCAAGCACATTGCTGTACTCCGTCCCCCAGTGGACATAGGCTATGACAAAATCCGCATTGGCGTCCGCCTCCCGAATCTCCTCCACAAAGAGGGTGGTATCGTAGCAGCGCAGAATTCCGGGGGAATCCTCCGTGGCCTGGGGTGTCATTTTATTTTTTTCCGCCCGGGACGCGGCCGCGAAAGCGATAATTTTTCCGTCCACTTCCATGTAACAGGGCTGCATCGCCTCCTCCAGCGTGCGGCCGGCGCCAAAGTAGGGCATGCCATCCTCCTCCAGGGTGGAGAAGGTGTCGAGAAGGGCCTGCTTCCCGTAATCATACACATGGTTGTTGGCCAGATTTACGAGGTCCACGCCCAACTGATCCAGCACAGCCACTCTGGCGGGGTTCGCCCGGAAGGTATATGCTTTTCCCTCCATGGGGGAACCGTTGGTGCTGTAGGTAAATTCATTGTTGAGACACATGATATCTGCGCTTTGCATCACGTCTACAAGCTCCGGGGAGATACAGTCGAAGATGCCGTTTTCGCTTGCTTCCATCCGGGCAGTGGTCACAGCGTCGTCCGCCAGACTGATGTCTCCTCCGAAGCAGACGGTGAAGTCAAAGGGATGCTTGTCCACCGCCTCCTCGGATTCTTCCGTTTCGATTGCTTCCGTCGCCTGCAGGACATATTCTGTATTCGCCTGGGGCGCTGTCGTAGGTGCGGTCCTTCCGCAACCGCAGAGAGCCATGCTCACAGCCACGCCAAGTGAAAAAAGTCCTTTCCATTTTCCCGTCATCAAAGTCTCCTCCGTTCCCTGAATCTGTGCCTATTATACACAAAGCCATGATTTTTTTCTATCCTCCTCGTTTTGGAAGAAAAGATTGTTAATACTGCACAAAAAACAGAACTCAAATTTGGATTGGGTTACGCGTTTAACCGTTGAGAATATAAGGATTTACGCATACAATGAAAGTGTGAGGAAGAGAGGAGAGAAAATGAGCGAAGGACGGGTTCGAATTGTAGATATTGCGGAGGAGCTGGGGCTTAGCACGGCAACGGTATCCAACGTGATTCACGGCAAGACTGAGAAGATCTCGGACGAGACGGTCAAGAGAGTGCAGGAGTTGGTGGAAAAGAGGAATTACATCCCCAATATGGCGGGGATTCTTCTGGCACAGAACGACTCCAGAATCATGGGAATCATCATCAACGATCATCCCAAATATGAAGGGCACACCCTGGAGGACGGATTTGTCACGTCGGCCATAAACGCCCTGTCTGCGGAATTGAATCAGAGCGGATATTTTATGATGGTCAAGACCACCACCCGGTGGGATGAGATTATCAAGATTGCATCCATGTGGAATATGGATGGATTGATTTTGATTGGTTTTTGTGAGCAGGATTACCAGAACCTGAGGGAGAAGATGCACATCCCCTTCGTGGTGTACGACGGCTTTTTCCAGGGGGAGAGCAGGCTGGTGAATCTGTCCGTTGACCACTACGGGGGAGGATTTCAGGTGGGGGAATACCTGGGCAGATTGGGACACAAAAAGGTGCTGTGCCTGTCGGACAATATGGTCTGTATGGATCTGGAGAGAATGCAGGGCTGTGAGGCGGCTCTGGAACGCTTCGGGGGGAAGGCAGACCGGTTGGAGATTCCCATGGAGAGCGAAAAGCGCCGGGAATTTTACGAGCAGCACTTTGAGCAGATGCGGGGATACACCGCCGTGTTTGCGGTATCCGATTTTTACGCGGCAGATTTTGTCCGGTTCATGCAGAAGAAGGGCTGTAAGATTCCGGAGGAGCTGTCCGTAGTGGGCTTTGATGACAACATTTACAGCACCACGTGCCTGCCAACCTTGACCACGGTCAGGCAGGATCCGGCAGTGCGGGCGAAAAAAGCCAGGGAGGCCTTGCTTGCCCTGCGCCGAGGGGAGAAGATTGAGGGGAACATTGTGCTCCCGGTTGAGATGGTAATTCGGGAGAGCGTTTCAAAATTAGAAGATGGAAGGGACAGAAATGGAAGAGACAAAAAAGAATGAGACGATAACGGAAGAGAATATGGGCATAGACCAGGGAACGGAGACGGAGGCAAAGGAGCCCAACGAGCGCCTGATGAATTCGGTGAGGAAGATTGCAATCCCGGTTGCGGCGCAGTGCATGCTGCAATCCTCCTTCAGCATCATTGACCAGATTATGATCGGACAGTTGGGGAGCACCAGCATCGCGGCGGTGGGACTGGCAGCAAAATTTTCCTCCATTTTCTCCGTGGTGGTGGCGGCGGTGGGCACCGTTGCCGGAATCATGATAGCGCAATATATCGGCGCGGGGGACAAAAAGGAATCCGGGCGTGGATTCACGGTAAATCTTTTGGTAGCGGCGGCTATTGCAATCATCTTTATGGCTTTGTGCCTTGGCGTGCCCCAGCACATTATCGGGCTGTATGTGAAGGATGCTTCCACCATACAGGAGGCGGCGGTTTACCTGAGAATTATCTCCTTCACCTTTATCCCGATTGCGGGAAGCACCCTGGTATCCACATGGCTGCGCTGTAACGAAAAGGCATCCATTCCGCTGATTGCCAGCCTGGCTGCGGTGGTCTGCAACACGGGACTCAACTACATATTGATTTTTGGAAAACTCGGCTTCGCACCCATGGGATCCAGAGGTGCAGGATATGCCACGGTGGCTTCCCAGCTGGCCAATTTCCTCATCATGCTGGTGGGGATGCTGGTGGTCAACCGGAGAGGGAATCATCCCATTTATCTGTCCGCTCATCTGCAGAAAATGACGGCCAGAGAGTACCTGATGATACTTTTTCCGATTCTCGTCAACGAGTTTTTGTGGAGCCTTGGCGAAAACGTGTACGCGGCAATCTATGGGCACCTGGGAACGGACAGCGTGGCCGCAATGACGCTCACGAACCCCATTCAGGGACTTATGATCGGCGCATTGAGCGGACTCGCCGGCGCGGCGGGAGTCATCATCGGAAAGCAGCTGGGGAAAAAGAATTTTGACAGAGCCTACGCGGATGCCAGGAAACTGCTCCTGATGGGACTTGTGGGAGCGCTTGCCCTGTCCGTGCTGCTTCTGGCAATGCGCGGACTGTATGTGGGAATCTACCGTGTGGATGAATCGGTGAAACAGACCGCATCCCAAATCCTGGTTGCCTTTGCCATCATCTGTCCGGTGAAGGTGCTCAACATGATTTTGGGCGGCGGAATCATACGAAGCGGTGGAGACACCAAGACGGTGATGTGCATCGACCTCACCGGCACATGGATTTTCGGTGTGCCCCTGGGACTTCTGACCGCGTATGTATTCCACCTTTCCATCCCGTATGTATATTTCATATTATCGCTGGAGGAGGTAATCCGGCTTCTGATTTCGCTTGTTATTTTTCGAAGAAAAAAGTGGATGCAAAATTTATCATAGGTGTATAATAAAAGGGGCTGTGGAATACAGCCTCTTTTTCTCATGGGAGGTGAAAAATGCAGGAAAAAACCTATATTTGCATTGATTTGAAATCATTTTACGCCTCCGTGGAGTGTGTGGAGCGGGGAATTGACCCGCTGACCGCAAAGCTTGTGGTGGCGGATCCCACCCGCACGGAAAAGACCATTTGCCTTGCGATTTCCCCGGCCATGAAGGCCCTGGGGATTAAGAACCGATGCCGCATTTTTGAGATACCCGGGGGCATTGACTACATTGTGGCGAAACCCCGCATGAAGCTGTATATTGACTATTCGGCGAGAATCTACGGCATCTATCTGAAGTATATCGCCAAGGAGGATATTCACGTCTACTCCATCGACGAGGCGTTTTTGGACGTCACCAATTATCTGTCCATGTACCAGATGACGGCGGTGGAACTTGGAAAGTGCATCATGGGTGATATTCTCGAGAGCACGGGAATCACTGCCACCTGCGGCATCGGGACCAATCTGTATCTGACCAAAATCGCCCTGGATATCTCGGCGAAGCACGCTCCGGATCACATAGGGATTCTGGATGAGGAAACCTATCGAAAAACCCTGTGGAATCACAGGCCACTCACGGATTTCTGGCGGGTGGGACCGGGAATCGCCGGGAAATTGGCCCGGTATGGAATCACCACAATGGGGGAGCTGGCACGGGCGGATGAGGATATGCTCTACCATCTGTTCGGGGTGGATGCGGAGCTTCTCATCGACCACGCCTGGGGAAGGGAGACCACAACCATCGCGGATATCAAGGCCTATAAGCCGACGGTCAACGG
>JAQXJP010000026.1 GCA_029008875.1 Lachnospiraceae bacterium
ATTGCCTGCTTTTTCCCTGCATGACAAGGGTCTTGTAGGATTGCTCCACCGGCGCCCCGGTCTTTTCCGCGGTGTGCAGGCCGTCGATAAACTCGTCACATTCATAATTGATCTGTTCATAAGCGATTTTGTTTCGCTCCAAAATGCGGATTGCATTTGTCTTTACTTCTTTTCCCATAGTGTGCCTCACAAGTTGAATCTGATTTTTATTAATGATATAATAACACAATAATTATCGGAGGGAAGGTGCTTTTTTATGAAGCGTTATGTGAAGAGTTTTCGTGCGGATTATTTGTTGTCATCGCTGCTTTGCGTGTTGCTTGGAGTGGTGTTCATTGTTTGGCGGCAGGAGACCATCAATGCCATCGGAACGGTGCTGGCACTGATATGCATCGTGATAGGAACTGCGTATCTGTGCGGCTTTTTTATCGGGCATATGCAAAATATATTATCCGCCATCATGGGTGCGATTGTCATACTGATCGGCGTATGGATTTTGCTGCAGCCCGCAGTTATTCTTACCCTAATCCCCATCGTAATCGGAGTGCTGTTGCTCACCCACGGGATCCGGGGAATTGTGGAATCCGTTTCCCTGAAACGGTTTGGCTATGGCTCATGGGCTGTTGGGGTTGTGTTTTCCATTATCAGCATAGCGCTGGGCGTTGTATGCATATTTAATGCCTTCGGAGTGCTGGAGCTGGCGTCCGTGATTATCGGGATCAGTTTGATATATAACGGTTTGTCTAATCTGTACATCGGAATATGTGCGGGACATTGGGACCGGAAATACCAAAAACAGCAGGACATCATTGACGTGGAATTTAAAGAGAGTGATACAGATGAGACAGATGGAATTTAAGATGGAGCGCCCGGGTCTGACGAAGGTTGGGGAGCACTTGTCGGTTACGGAGAGCAAACTGCCGACTTCCTATTATTACACCATTGAGCATGCCATTGCCATGTCCGGAAATTATGCGGTGGGTGAGAGGCTCAAGACGGTGGACGGCATTGCCCAGGGCACCGTGGTGGATGTGAAGGAGACGGAAAAAGGGTTCTTTGTAACCATGGAATTTGATGAGTAGGCAAAAGGGCTGTAAAAATTGATTTTACAGCCCTTTTTTAAGGAGAACGCATGAAGGTAACAGTTCAAAAGGGAGAGACGCTCGCCCGGGCACTGGAGAAATTGCATATTGGAATCGCACTGCCCTGCGGCGGAAACGGAACCTGCGGTCAATGCAAGGCATACGTGGAGGGTTTTGGGGAGATCAAAACCTGTCAGTTTAGATTGCCGGGGGACTATGAGGTGAGGGTGAGACCGCAAATGACCTTTGACGCAGTATCCTCGGAGGAGGAAATCCTGAATCGGATTCGCCCGGTGACGCCCCGGGAGGGATGGGACGAGGTGCCGGTGATGATGGTGGATATCGGGACTACAACCATTGTGTGCAAGGCCTTTTTTCAGGGTGTGGAGGTCACGGTTTCCGGAATGAATCCACAGCGACGGTTTGGCGCGGATGTTATGAGCCGGATCAAGGCGGCCGGTGAGGGGCGCTTGCCGGAATTGCAGCAGGATGTGCGCTCCTTTCTGATGGAGGCGAAGAAACGTCTGGAAGAGCAAATACAGGAGAAAACAGGACAGAGGCACAAGCATCAGGTGGAGACGATTCTGGTCGCGGCCAACACCACAATGACCCATTTGCTGTGGGGATGGAGCTGCGAAGGGCTGGGGAGAGCCCCCTTTCACCCGGTATCCCTTGCGGCCAAGACGGATGTTGTGGCAGAACTGCCCGGTGCGTCCTTAAGTACCTTGCCGGCAATTTCCGCATATGTGGGGGGCGATATCGTCAGCGGTATATGGAGACTGGGCATGTCACAGACCCGCAGAACGGAGCTTTTGATTGATCTGGGAACAAACGGGGAGATGGCGCTGGCCCACGGTGGGGAACTGTTTGTGGCATCCACGGCAGCTGGCCCCGCCTTTGAGGGGAGCATGCCGGCACAGAAAATATACGCAGCGGGAGTGTTCCGGTGTCTGGCGTACATGGTGGAGCACGGCATCATGGATGAGCGGGGATTGCTCTGTGAGGAATACCATGAGGAGGGGTATCCGGTATCCGAGTCCGGAATGTTTGACGAGGATGTCCGCATTACCCAGGATGACATCCGGGATTTTCAGATGGCAAAATCTGCCATCCGCTCCGGAATTGAGAGCCTGCTTCGGGCCGGCGGAATAGAAGCAACTGATGTGGAAAAGGTATATCTTGCCGGCGGCATGGGGTATTATATCCATCAGGAGGATGCGATTGCCCTTGGACTTCTGCCCCCGGAATTTGCATCGAAGGTGACTGCGGTGGGGAATCTCTCCCTTGCCGGGGTAGTGGGAATCCAAAAGGCGGGACTTTCCAATGTGTTGCGGGAATTGAATGATATCTCCGGGAAGGCACGGGAAATTATTTTGGCGGACGATGTGCTGTTCCATGAGAACTATGTAAAGTACATGGATTTTTGAGAGGAATTGATAGGATATGGAACCGGAAAATTATTGTGTAATCGATCTGGAAATGACCGGATTATCAGCCACTCGGGATCAGATTCTGGAGGTGGGCGCAGCGCGGGTGAGAGGCGGAAAGGTCACCGATTGTTTTTCCATGCTGGTCAATCCCAAGTGCCCGATTCCCGGGGAGGTGCAGGAACTGACGGGAATCACCGATGCAATGGTGGAGAAGGCGCTAAGTTCCGATGAGGTGGTTCCCTTGATGCTTGCGTTCATGGGGGATGATATTATCGTTGGCCACAATGTCTCCTTTGATTACCGTTTTCTGAAACAGTGGGCGGTGAACCATAAGATTTCTCTCAACATGGAGTTTTTGGATACCCTGAAGATAGCCCGGGCAATTCTGCCGGGGGAACAGTCCAAGAAGCTGGAGGCACTCTGCCAATTTTTTTCTGTTTCCAGGGAGCATGCCCACAGGGCTGTGGATGATGCACTGGCCACGGCGGCAGTGTTTGAAAAACTAAAGCCCATGGCGAGGGAGAAAAAACGGGAAGATTTGTTGAGGCCCGGGGAAATACAGATTCGGGTGAAAAAGCAGACACCGGCGACGGAACACCAGATTCAACGCTTGAAGCAATATATGCAATTGCATCAGATTGGGGATGATATTCCGTGGGAGACCCTCACCAGGAGCGAAGCCTCCCGAATCGCGGACAGATATCGGGCAAAATATGGAAAATAATTATGCTGTGTAGGAGTTCAGATTCTCCAAAATGGTAATTTTTGAGATGGATTTCAAATCCTCCGCGGAGGTAATCAGGTCTGCAATTTTGTCATCTTCGCCGGAATTGTGATAAATTTGGGCGAGCGTGGTATAGATATATATGGAGTCCGCCTGCACGGATACGGCGTATTCCAATACCTTTTTGGCGTCGTCGGTGCGGTTCGCCTCCAGCAGAAGGCGGCTGTAGTCCGCCAGCGCGGTGACCAGCGTGGCAAAATTGGAATCGTACTCGGAAAGGGTTTCCAGATTTGCAACCCCGTACTCCAATTTGAGATCGGTGTTGCTGTATCCGGTGAGGTTCACAATCTTTTTCTCGGAGAGCTCACGAAGTGTTATTTCGCAATCTGCATGCAAATCCATTGGAAAATCCTGCAGAGGTATGTTAATATAATTTAACTTACTGAGATCTTGTTTGCGGACATTGTTGGCTTCCCGCTCCCGCTGCCAGTATGCTTCCTGTACTTTTTCTTGCTCGGCGGTGTTCTTTCGGGAGCCGATCGTGAATACAATAATGAATAATACTGCAAATGTAGTAAAAAATGGAAACATAGATTATTCCTTTCCAAATGAGTAAGTGATTCGTTGATATTATAAACGATTTTTCGGACGAGGTGAATAGAGATGTACAATTTTAATAAACGTGCCAACAAAAGAGTGGTTGCCATTGTGGGAATTATTTTAGTGTTCGCTCTTTTGGTCACTTCCGTGGTGGCAGTACTGGTATTTTAATCTTGAAAATGTAGGGTTTTATGATAAAATAAGTAGTCAGACATTTAGGCGCATAGTGTAAAGAATGAGGTATCTATGAAGTTCAATAAGAGATTTGTGTGCGTAGCCGGAGCGGTTGTTTTTGCAACGGCGGTTTTGGCGGGAACAAACAGCGTGAAGGCGGTCAGCATACCGGATGACAAAATTGCAGATGGCGTATATATAGGAAGCGTAAATGTGAGCGGAATGACGAAGGCGGAGGCGGAGGCCGCGCTGGATGAGTATGTGGCAACGCTCATGGATACACAGTTTGTCCTGCAGGGACCGGATGGAAGCATGAAGGTTACCGCGGAGGACATGGGCGTGTATGTGGACACCAAGCAGGCCGCAGAGCGGGCGATGACGGTGGCCCATTCCGGGAATCTGATCAACCGGTACAAGGAGTACAAGGATCTGGAGAGCAGTGATTTGGTTCTCGATATGAATCTGCAGGTTGACAAGCAGCTGACGGCAAATCTGATTTACGATAAAGCTTCTGTTCTCAACAAGGAAGCAGTGAATAACGGATTGGAATTGAATAACGGAACGTTTACGTTTGTCGAGGGACATTCCGGGCAGGAGGTAGACATCGTTTCCTCCGTGGTATATATCAATGATTATCTGGCGAACCAGTGGGATGGGGAGAACAACACCATCGATCTGATATCCGTGGAGGTGCTGCCAAAGGGAACCAGGGAGGAGTTGGCCCAGGTTCAGGATGAGTTGGGAACCTTTACCACGAACTTCAGCACATCCGGTGCTTCCCGCTCCCAGAATGTCACCAACGGGTGCAACAAAATTAACGGGACGGTGGTGTATCCGGGAGAAGAGTTTTCCGTGTACGAAGCGGTCAGTCCTTTTTCCCAGGAAAACGGATACGAGCTTGCGGGGTCCTATTTGAACGGAACCACGGTGGAATCCTTTGGCGGAGGAATCTGCCAGGTGTCAAGTACCCTGTACAATGCGGTGATTCGCGCCGAATTGGAAGTCACCATGAGATATAATCATTCCATGCTGGTATCCTACGTTGAGCCTTCCGATGACGCGGCCATCGCGGGAACCTACAAGGATTTCCGGTTTGTAAACAATTATGATTTCCCGATTTACATTCAGGGATACTGTTCCGGAAAAAATATCACCTTTACCATCTATGGCAAGGAGACCAGAGCGTCCAACAGAACGGTTACCTTTGAGAGTGAGATTATCTCACAGGATCCGCCCACCATTCAGTTCAACTATACCGAGGAACAGTTGCTGGGATACTGGAAGGTGGAGCAGGGGGCCCATCTGGGAACAGTTGCCCGCCTTTGGAAGGTTGTCAAAGTGGATGGCGTGGAACAGAGCCGCGAGCCCTTCAACAAGAGCACGTATCAGGCATCTCCGAGGATTATCACCATCGGTATTGCAGGCGCAACTCCGGAGCAGATTGCAGCGCTGAACGCGGCGGTTGCAACCAATGATGAAGCCACGGTTCAGGCTACAGTTGCCTCCATGGCCATTCCGGTAACTCAGTAGTATTGAAGATAATAGGCTGCTCTCAGATAGGGGGCAGCCTAAAACCCTATATAGGAGTAGTTGATGAAAGCAGGAAAATTGTCTGATTCTGCACTCCGCAGGTCGGTGATCAAACAACTGCATAATTCGTCGGACGACATCCTGCTTCAGTCCGGAGTGGGGGTGGATGGCTCAAGAATCGCATGGAATTGTGACGAGGATGTGGTGCTGTCCATGGATCCGATTACCCTGTCCCGGGAGAGGATTGGCTGGCTCGGAATTTGCGCCGCATTGAACGATGTGGCGTGCGCCGGGGCGACGCCCATCGCCGTGCTCGTGAGTATATTGCTCCCCACATCCGCAAGCGAACAACTGTTGCGGGACATTTTAGGGGATATGAGGCTGGCCTGCGATCCACACGGGATTGCCATTATCGGAGGACATACCGAGGTGACCAGAGCTGTGCGGGAACCCCTTGTCACGGTGACGGGAGTGGGAAGAGTACATAAATCCCATAGGATGGATGCAAAAGATATTGCACCGGACATGGACATTGTGGCAACAAAGTGGATTGGGCTGGAGGGAACCGCCATATTGGCTTCGGAAAAATACGAGGAGCTGGCGGAGCGCTTTACCAAGCCGTTTTTGGATCAGGCAAAAGCCTTTTATAACTACATTCCCATTTGGTCGGAGGCCGCAGTCGCCGTGAAGTCTGGCGCGGGTGCGATGCACGATGTGTCGGAGGGTGGAATATACGGAGCCCTCTGGGATATGGCAGAGCGGGCCGGTGTCGGACTGGAGATTGATTTGCAGAGGATTCCCATCCGCCAGGAGACGGTGGAAATCTGTGAATTTTTTAATCTGAATCCATACAAATTGCTGGGAGGAGGATGCGCTCTGATTGCGGCGAAGGACGGAGAGAGTCTGGTGCAGGCGATGGAGCGGGCAAATATACCGGCTGTTGTGATCGGCCGGACCACGGACAGCAATGACCGCATATTGTTCCGGGGTGAGGATCGGAGATTTCTCGAGACAACACAGACGGATGAATTGCGGAGAGTATTTGATTAGAAGAAAGGTGAAATGTCATGAGAGAAAAAATTTTAACATTTATAGAGAAGAACAGCAAAATTGATTTGGCGGAGCTCGCCATCGTCCTCGGGGTTAATCAGGCCACCGTTATGAACGAGTTGGAGGCCATGGAAGCGGAGCACATCATCTGCGGATATCCCACCTTGATTGATTGGGACAAAGCGGGAATTGAGAAGGTGACCGCCATGATAGAAGTGAGTGTCACCCCCCAGAGAGAGATGGGATTTGACAAGGTGGCAGAGCGCATTGCCGGATATCCGGAAGTGAATTCCGTGTACTTGATTTCCGGTGGATTTGATTTTCTTGTCACCATCGAGGGCAAGACACTGCGGGAGGTATCCCAGTTTGTGTCTGAGAAGCTCTCAGCCATCGATACGGTTTTGTCCACCAAGACCAACTTTATTCTGAAGAAGTATAAGGACCATGGAACCGTGATGGTTGCACCGACAAAAGACGAAAGGATTATGATGGCATAATGAGAAATCCGTTATCAAAAACAATAC
>JAQXJP010000027.1 GCA_029008875.1 Lachnospiraceae bacterium
ACACTCTTCTTGTGGATGAGGCTCACAGATTAAATGAGAAATCAGGAATGTTTCATAATTTAGGGGAAAACCAGATTAAAGAGATTATCCATGCCGCTTTTTGCAGCGTCTTTTTCATAGATGAAAGTCAGCGTGTAACCATGGACGATATTGGATCCGTGGCTGAAATTGAAAAGTGGGCGAAGGAGGAAGACTCTGAAGTACACTATCTGGAATTGCAATCCCAGTTTCGCTGCAACGGGTCGGATGGTTATCTGGCGTGGCTTGATGATGTCTTGGATATCCGGGAGACAGCGAATTATGACCTTGAAGGCGTGGATTATGATATTCGGATTTGCGATTCCCCGAATGAGATGAGAGAATTGGTGATAGAGAGAAATAAGGCAACCAATCGCGCGAGAATTCTGGCCGGATACTGTTGGGAATGGTTGAAAAGAGAACAGAACAATACGGATTATCATGATATAAAAATCGGGGATTTCGAGATGAGTTGGAATCTCGGGAACGGAGAACCTTTCGCGGTAAGTGATACCTCCATCAACGAGATTGGATGCATTCATACGTCCCAGGGACTTGAATTCGATTATGTGGGTGTCATCATCGGAGATGATATGCGTTTCGAAAATGGGCATGTGATTACGGATTTTAGCAAGAGAGCAAGAACCGACCAGTCCTTGAAGGGGATTAAGAAGCTATACAAAGAAATGCCGGAGGAAGCAAAGCGCCGAGCGGATGAAATTATTAAAAATACATACCGGACTCTTTTGACCAGAGGGATGAAAGGTTGTTATATTTATTGCACGGATCAGGGGTTGGCGGAGTACTTGAGAAGCAGATTGGAGAGCGTAAAAAGATGAAACAGGAGACAATTGAGAGAATTAGAAAGTTCACCGATGACAGGGACTGGGATCAGTTCCATTCCCCGGCTAATCTTGCAAAATCCATTGTGATTGAGGCGGCGGAATTGCTAGAGTGTTTTCAATGGAATGATGAGGAATATGATATTCAACATGTAAAAGAAGAACTTGCGGATGTGTTGGTGTATTGCCAGAATCTGGTAGACAAGTTGGGGCTGGATGTTGATGAAATTGTGAACATGAAGATGGAACAAAATGAGGCCAAGTATCCGGTGGAGAGAGCGAGAGGGAATTCGGCGAAGTATGATCGGTTGTAGCAGAAGGGCATTGATTTGCGGACTATGTGGTCTGTAAGTTGGTGCCTTTTTCAAAGCGACAAAAAGCCTTGGTTCCATCAAGCAAAACATTTGCGAGAAAAGGAGAGGGCTGATAACAATGCTAAAAGTGCTATTTATTTGCCACGGCATAACCCGTACTTTTGTCTGAAATGCCTTAAAATCAAGGGGTTGCGGGACTTGGAAAGGGATTTGTACCCCTGTTATACCCCTATTTTTTACGGGTGCCTAGAAAGGCAAGATTTTGTTAATGGACTGCCCTCGATAAAAAAAGACTCTTGACAACTGTAACAGAAGTTATATATTAGTAAAAACAGAGCTCACCACGCCTCTGACTTTCATGCGCAACCCGGTGAGACTTTTTTATCCAATCAAATTCTATCAAAATAGATATAAGAAAGGGATCCCTAAAACAAGGAGTTTATTTTATAGATTTTGGAAAAGGGACATTTGGAAATAATAAGAAAGACCCAGTATGGGTTGATTTTTTCACTGAATTGAGTATAATGGAAGTAGGAGCAGAAATGTTCTCGATGTAAGAGCATCGTTAAAAGTTGGGCTGCAGATGGAGCAGGATAACTTTCCATCTCATTAGATGTCTTAACTGGGCATCGAGCCTGGCAGCTTGGATAAAGCTGTAGTCCACGTGGGGGACTTAAGGATTTCCACGTCGTTATGGGTATCTTAACTGGGTACCGAGGCTGACAACCAGCAGAAAACTCTTTTTCAAAAGAAATTCTTAGAGGAGTGTGGTTAAGCATCACACTCCTCTTTACGTATGAGGTATAAATGGCTACAAAAGCAGATAAGAAAAATGCAATTAGACAAGACATTATAGATTCAGCTGGAATATATAGTCAAAATTTGGCTGGTAAAGCATTTCTCTATGTATATGGAGAAGAGTTTTTTGAAGTCTCTTTTCCAGTAGATCATTTTCTTCACTTAACAGGAGTGGAGACAAAGCTTTCAGCAAAGGATTTCTATAAAAATGCAAAGAAGGCAAAACTTACAAATAGCCAGTTCTATTTTGATGCAAGACATCCTTATGTAAATGCAAGAAAGAAGTTGCCTTGCTTAAAGAGATTACCAGAGTTGACAAATGATATGGTATGTATCCTTAAAGATATGCAGACAGTTACAATTATATACAAGTTGAGTGTAACTAATCTGGAATTTACATTGGGACTTACAGAAAATACAGATGCAAATGGTAATAAGATTAATGACTTCTTCCTTCCTATGTCACTTCGAGTGGAGGATACATCCGTCGAAAAGAGTAAGGAGGGGGAAATCGTTGATTTTATTTTCTCCAAAGATGCAAGCATTGCAAAGTATGATAAATTATTGGTAGAAGATAAGAATAAAATGATTCCGGATAGTATCAAGCATTTGATAAGCGAGAAATTATATAGTACAGAGCATGATTAATTACATATGAAAGTTTTGAAGCATCAGGAAACTGGTGCTTTTTTAGTGCGGAACAATGTATGAAATATAGTCGGTGAAAAAGTGTTCGTTTCTAAGAAGAATTTAATTGAAAGTATTCGCTCAATAGAATATAATGAAAGAGGAGTTTTTACACATTTTTGGAGGAAAACACATGGAATATTTGACTTCAGCAGAATGCGCAGAAAAGTGGAATGTATCCCAGAGATGGGTAGCGATATATTGCAAGGAAGGAAGAATTGAAGGTGCCATTCAGAAAGGCAGAATGTGGTTTATACCGGTCGGAACAGAAAAGCCGATAGACCCGCGTAAGGCCAGAAAGCTTGAACAGAATAAAAGTAATTAATTTCGGAGGATATGGATAAATGGATAACGCAAGTATTAAGAAGCTGGAAGCAGATTTGTGGGAGTCTGCGGATCTCCTGAGAGCTGGATCAAAGCTTACATCAAATCAGTACTGTATGCCCGTACTGGGGCTGCTGTTCCTTAGATATGCATACAGCCGATATAAAATGGTCGAGGAAAAAATTCTAAAGGACAGACCTGTAAGAAATGGCCGTAAGATGCCGGTGGAGGCAAGTGACTTTACTGCTAAGAGTGCATTGTTCCTTCCTGAAATGGCGCAGTTTGATTATCTGGTAAATCTTCCGGAAAATGTTGCTTCTTTGGGACTATTGAATGTATCAGGACAGACCATGGGGAGCCTAGGTGAAGTGGTAAATAACGCCATGGAGTTGGTGGAACAGCAGAGTGACCAGCTGACAGGAGTTCTTCCTAAAAGCTACACTGATTTCTCGGATGAGCTTCTGGGTGAGTTGCTCAGAATCTTTAATAACAATGCATTGGATGAAGTGGGTGGAGATGTAATCGGACGTATCTACGAGTACTTTCTGAATAAATTTGCAAAAAATATTGCCTCTGACGATGGTGTGTTCTTTACCCCGAAGTCATTGGTAAAAATGATTGTAAACATATTGGAACCGAAAAGCGGAGTTTTGTTGGATCCTGCCTGTGGATCTGGCGGTATGTTTGTACAAACCGGTGATTTCGTAAATGAAACTGGACTGCAGGTCAACAAGAGCATGACTTTTTATGGTCAGGAAAAGGTAGAATACAATGCACAGCTCTGCCTTATGAATATGGCGGTTCATGGGCTTACCGGTGTAATTAAATCCGGTGATGAAGCAAACAGCTTCTACCATGATGCTCATCATTTGGAGGGCAAGTGTAACTATGTTATGGCAAATCCGCCGTTTAATGTTGACAAGGTAAAAGCAGAAACAGCAGCCAATGCCGGAAGACTGCCCTTTGGTGTACCGAAGGAAAATAAAAACAAGGAAATCGGTAATGCAAACTATCTTTGGATTTCTTATTTCTATGCATACTTGAATGAGACAGGTCGTGCAGGCTTTGTTATGGCTTCTTCTGCAACAGATAGTCAGGGAAGTGATAAGGATATCCGTGAAAAGTTAGTTAAAACAGGGCATGTGGATGTCATGATTTCTGTAGGAAATAATTTCTTCTACACAAAGAGTTTGCCTTGTTCTCTGTGGTTTTTTGATAAGGGAAAGGCAGAGAATCTGAAGGATAAAGTCTTATTCATCGATGCACGAAATTATTATACCGTTGTTGATCGTACTTTGAATGAGTGGACGGAGTGGCAGTTAAAGAATCTGAATGCCATAGTATGGCTGTATCGTGGAGAAATGGACAAGTATACAGCCTTATTGCAGGAATACAGAAAAATTTTGGGACAGGTGATTTCTTTTGAGGAAGTTTTGCAGCTTTTAAAGAATGAATTAAAGGATTTGCAGAAGAAAGCAAAGCTGGAAGTAGAACAGGCTGATAGAAAGGATAAAAAACAAATTCAGACTAAATATGATGAAATGATAGTTGCAAAGAATGATGAAATTATTGTGGCTAAGGAAGCAGTTTGGCTTTATGAGAAATTTGGTGAAGGAGAATATAAAGACATCCTGGGACTTTGCAAAGTGGCAAGCCTGACGGAAATCGAAGAAAAAGGATGGTCTCTTACGCCCGGTGCTTACGTAGGGGTAGCCCCGGTTGAAGATGATGGTGTTGACTTTGAAGAAAGAATGGCTGAAATTCATCGGGAATTATTATCATTGCAGGCTGAATCCAATGATTTGATGGATACCATCTCAAACAATATGAAGGAGATGGGGTTATGAACTATGAAAAAACAACAATAGGTTTGCATTGTACCGTTACATCGAGCAAGCGATTTCATGCATCAGAAAGAACAAAGGATGGTGTGCCATTTTATTGTTCAAAAGAAATAATAAAGAAAGTGAATGGAGAAAAGATTACAGAGTGTGACTATATTTCAGAGGATGCATATAACAGAGTAAAAGAAGAGTATGGAGTACCTCAGACGGGGGATTTATTGATTACAACAAGAGGTACTTATGGAATTCCATATATATATAAAGAATATGACAAATTTTATTTTGCGGATGGTAATTTAACGTGGCTAAAGGATTTTGATGATAAGTTAGATGCAGAATATTTATACTATTGGATTAATTCATATGAAGGACAGAAGAAGATAGATGCTATAGCAAAAGGGACAGCTCAAAAGGCAGTACCTATAGCCTTATTAAAAGAAATAGAGGTAGTAATACCCGAAAATCCTATTCAGAAAAAGGTAGTAGTTATTTTAAAAAACTATGATCAATTAATTGAAAATAACAAAAAACAAATCAAACTTCTCGAAGAGGCAGCACAGCGGTTATACAAGGAATGGTTTATTGATTTGAGATTTCCTGGATATGAGTATTGTAAAATTGTGGATGGAGTGCCGGAAGGTTGGAGCAAAGACAGAGCAGATAATTTTTTCAAAATTACAATTGGAAAAACACCTCCTCGTGCAGAAAAGCAATGGTTTGTAGATGGTAGCGTGGGTATGCCTTGGCTATCTATCTCGGATATGGGGAATGCTGGAGTATATGTTTTCAACACAAGTGAGGGATTAACAAGCGATGCAGTTCAAAAATACAATATGAAGGTTGTTCCTGCTGGAACTGTGTTTGTGAGCTTCAAGCTAACAGTTGGTCGTGTTGCAATTGCAATAAAAGATATGTGTACTAATGAGGCGATAGCACACTTTTGCATTGAGAATGATAAATTGAGAGCATATACTTACTGTTATTTGAGCAATTTTGAATACGATACATTGGGAAATACGTCGTCGATATCAAAGGCAGTTAATTCAAAAATCATTAAAGCAATGCCGTTTGTTATGCCGAATGACGATACTATTGAAAAATTTTCAAATGTTGTTGATCCGATATTAAATGAAATTAAAGTCAAACAAGAAATATGTAATGAGCTAATAGAAGCCCGTGACCGCTTATTACCCAAACTTATGAGCGGAGAAGTGGAGGTATAACATTGGTTAGAATCAATGTTGAAGATCAGAAAGATACTGTATGGAAATTGAATGGCATAAAACCATTCAATGAAGAAATGACATTCTATTATGATGAAAGTGGCAATTGTAGAAAGTTTTATTTAACGGATAATGGATTTAATGATCCGGAAGCAATCAAAGGTGATTTTGTATTAGCTGGTATTGCACATAATGGAAAAAGTTATGAGATAGATTTGGTATCTCTACATGAGGCTCTTGAGTATAAGGAAGGACAGAAGGAATTAAAGTTTAAGCATTTGTATCATAATTCTGCGGATTTTGTATCTTTTATGGGGAGTAAAAGAGCGACAGAATTTTTAGAGTGGCTTGATAAAAGTGGATTATATATCCACTATAGTGCACTGAACAATTTGTTCTACTCATTGGTTGATATAGTTGATTCATTATGGGAAACACATCCGATGTGTATTATGTACTTTTGGGATATTAAGAATGCACTATATGATTTTACAATTGAACATCAAGATGAAGTGATAGATATCCTAATCCGTCATACATACCCTGATGTGAAAGATACGGTATCTTTTTGTTATGAATTATGTGATCTTATCAGTAAGTATAATGATGATAGTATATACAATCCGGGCTTTTTTCTTGAACTCTTTAGACAAATGTTAAAAGCGGCTGGAAAGATGGGAAAATTACCTTTTATTCAAGACAATGAACCTAATATGTTGATAAAAGAATATTATCTTTTCTATTTAGAAAGATGTGAGATATTTAGCAAATCACTACACATTTTTGATGAAGAGAAAGCTGTAGAGAAGAAATTGTCAAATATTCAATTGTATGAACACGGAAAAATACTAAATCATTATAAATTTGTGAAATCCCATGAGAATATATTTGTTCAAATTTCAGATATGATAGCTGGATTGCTAAGAAGACTATTCATATTTTTGGATGAGAAATCTATAGGAGAAATCAAGTCATTAGCACAGAAGCTTAACGAAAATCAAATCAATAATTTTAATATTCTTTGGAGATTAATAAGTAGATCGGATGAAAAGTCACCATTATTAATAAAGAATGCAAATACACCCAAGAATATTCAAGAGAGAATGATGAAACTTCAGATTTTGGGAAGATCATGTTAAATACTTAAGGGAGGGTAATTGGATGAGCTATGACTATTCAGAAAATATATTAGTGCAAGAAAGCACAGGGCATCTGCTTGCTGATGAACTTGGATGGCAGGTAGAACTTGCTTATAATCAGGAAGTTCTTGGCGCAAACGGAACATTTGGAAGAAGTTCCTACAAGGACATTCTTTTAGTTCGTTATTTTCAGAAAGCTCTTCGTACGCTCAATCCGTGGATTACAGATGCTCAGGTTATAGAAGCTCAGAATACCTTTGAGAAGCATCTTTCATCCGCATCTCTGATGCAGATCAATGAAGAAAAGTATGCATATATTCGTGATGGAATTCCGGTTACTGAGAAGAAGCCAAACGGTCAGACTGAAGAAAAGCGTGCAATGATTATTGATTTCCAGCATCCGGATGATATGGAGAGAAATCATTTCCTGGCTGTGAAAGAAATGAAAATTCATGGTGATCTTTATCGCCGCAGAACAGATATTGTAGGTTTTGTAAATGGCATTCCGCTTCTCTTTGTAGAACTAAAGAAGAATTCTGTGGATGTTCAGAATGCATATACAGACAATTACACCGATTACCTGGATACCATTCCGCAACTGTTTTATTACAATGCATTTCTAATGTTGTCCAATGGTGTAGAAGCCAAGGTTGGTACACTGGGCAGTAAGTATGAATTCTTCCATGAGTGGAAAAGACTTTCCGAGCAGGAGCAGGGAAGTGTAGCTCTGGAAACCATGCTTCGTGGTATTTGTAAGAAAGAGAACTTTCTGGAGCTGTTAGAAAACTTTATCTTATATGATCATTCCGGTGGTAAAACCGTCAAAATCCTTGCCCGAAACCACCAGTATCTTGGAGTTAATGAAGCAGTCAAGGCTTATGAGGCGCGTAAACTCAATAATGGAAAGCTTGGCGTGTTTTGGCATACCCAGGGCTCCGGTAAAAGTTATTCTATGGTTTTTTTGTCGCAGAAGATTCGTAGGAAGTTTGCCGGATCTCCGACCATTGTTGTACTTACAGACCGTGAAGAACTGAATTCCCAGATTTCAGATACGTTTGAAAACTGCGGATTATTGGGAAAAACAAAGGCATCCAAGTACATAGCGACTAGCGGTGAAGATCTAATCAGCAAATTGAAGGGGAATCCAAGTTTTATCTTTACTTTGATACAGAAGTTCAATAAGAAGGTGGATGAGCCGATTATACCTGACCACGACATCATTATTATGTCTGATGAAGCTCATAGAAGCCAGTATGGTATTTTTGCTGACAATATGGTTGGATTATTGCCGACTGCTTCAAGGATAGGTTTTACCGGCACACCGCTTCTGTCAAATGACAATATTACAGAGCGTACCTTCGGTGGATATATCTCCATATATGACTTCAAGCGTGCAGTAGAAGATAAAGCAACAGTACCGCTTTATTATGAAAATCGAGGAGAGAAGATTCTGGATATCCATAATCCGGATATTACAGATAAGATTCTTGATGCCATCGAAGCTGCAGATCTCGATCCGGAACAGGAAGAGAAGCTTGAGCATGAATTCGAAAAGGAAATACATTTGCTGACTGCAGAACCGAGACTTAAGTCTGTAGCCAGAGATTTTGTGTCGCATTACTCTGATCTGTGGACCGGCGGTAAAGCGATGTTCGTATGCCTGAATAAGGTCACTTGTGTGCGTATGTATAATTTTGTACAGGAATATTGGCAGGAAGATATCAAAGCCTTAGAAAAGCAGATACAGACCGCATCACAGCAGGAAGTTCAGGAACTGGAGAGAAAACTTAAGTGGATGAAGGAAACAGAGATGGCTGTTGTTATATCTCAGGAGCAGAACGAGATTCAAACCTTCAAAAAATGGAATCTGGATATCAAGCCCCATCGTGAGAAGATGGAAAAGCGTGAACTGGATAAGGAGTTTAAAGAAAGCGAAAATCCGCTGAGAATAGTATTCGTATGTGCGATGTGGCTTACCGGTTTTGATGTGAAGTGTTTGTCATGTCTGTATCTGGACAAGCCGCTCAAGGCACATACTCTTATGCAGACCATTGCTCGTGCAAACCGTGTAGCTGAGGGTAAGAGCAACGGACTGATTATTGATTACATCGGTATCGTTAAAGCTCTACGTAAAGCATTAGCTGATTATACCGCTAATGTAGGTGGTGGAAGTACCGACCCGACAATCGATAAGGGTGAGCTGATCGAAAGAGTTCTTGAAACAATAGCGGCCGCAGCAGAGTTCCTCAATTCCAAAGGTTTTGATTTGGATGATCTGGTATATGCAAAGGATTTTGCAAAGCTTTCCCTGCTGCAGACGGCAGCTAATGCTGTATCAGAATCCAGAGAAACAAAGAAGCAGTTCATGACATATGGCAACGAACTTAACCGTATGATGAAGTACCTCGACCGTGATGACATTTCCAGGGCTGACCGTGAGAGAAAAGACGCTGTCATTGCTATCTTCGATGAACTGAAGAAAAAGAGGAAGCATATTGATAACACAGACTTGATGGTGCAGATCAATGGAATTCTTGGAGATTACATAATGATCGAAAGAACACCGGATGATCATGAAATTGATAAGCGTTTCGATATCAGCAAGATTGACTTTGATCTGTTGCGAAGAGAGTTTTCCAAGATTAAAAAGAAGAATCTTGCATTCATGGATCTGGATGAACTGATCCAGGTAAGGCTTGATGCCATGCTCAAGGAGAATCCTCATAGAGTGGATTACTACGTAAGATATCAGCAGATCATCGAAGAATATAATTTTGAGCAGGACAGAGCCAATATCGAGAAAACATTTATGGAACTGATGGATCTTGCAAATTCCATGAATGAAGAAGAACAGCGATATGTTCGTGAGGGCTTCAGCAGCGATGAAGAGCTTTCCATGTATGACCTACTCTTTGATGAAAATTTATCCAAGGAGGATATCAGGAAAATCAAGAAGATTGCTGTAGACTTGTTGGATAAAATCAAGGCAAAAATCGCAGAACTGGATCATTGGACAGACAAGCAAGAGACCAAGGCGGAGGTCGATAACCTGATCGGCAAGATTTTGTGGGAAGAGCTGCCGGAGAGCTATTCTGATCAGAGAATCTTTGAATATCGTAAGCTGATTTTTGAGTATGTCTATACGAGATATAAGCAGGTGGCGTAAACAAAAAATTATTGCAGAAACAAGCTGGGGAGAGGCAGAATGTATTTAAAGGAAGTATATATAAAGAATTTTAGAAGTATAAAAGAATGCAAGGTTTCATTAGATGATTTTACGGTTTTTATTGGGGAAAATAACGCGGGAAAAACTACGATTTTGGATGCAATAAGAATTGGTTTAAATAAGGCAATCAACAGACATTCTTTTGATGAATATGATTTTCATATGAACGAGAATGTAAATTCGCCCAAAGAATCTGATGGAATTAAGATCATTTATCATTTTGAGGAGAAGGATGAAGGCGAATGGGACGGTTATATTTCTGATACATTTATGGACGTCATTCAATATCTAAAAGAAAGTCCTAATAAGGCATCTGTGCTAATTGAAGTTAATGCAATTTTTAATGATGTAACAGGCGATATAGAAACAAAGACTATTTTTCTGAATCAAAATTATGAAGAGATAACAGGAAAATCTCAAAATATTGTTGGTAAATTTTTGCAGTTAACACCTGTATTCTATCTTCAAGCATTGAGGGATATCAAAGATACATTTAGTCCAAAATCTCCCTTGTGGGGAAGATTTATGAAAAAAGTATCGATTTCAAAAGAAGACTTGGAAGAATTACAGAATCAAATATCTGGCTTGAATAATGACATTATTACAAAAGATGAGAATCTAAAAGAGTTGGTCAATGAGTTGAATAAAATTCAAAATGTAATGGATTTTCAAGGAGAAGATATTGTTTCTATTGATGCGGTTCCACTAAAGACTTGGGATTTATTATCTAAGGCTCAGGTTGTAATAAATAATGGAAGTACGAGCTATAACTTCCCAATTGATAAACATGGACAGGGAACTCAAAGTGTTGCAGCAATCTTATTATTTAAGGCTTATGTAAAAATACTTCTAAACGAAATGAGTAGAGAAGAAGCAGAAGCTATATTGACATTAGAAGAACCAGAAGCACATTTACACCCTCAGGCGGTTAGGTCACTTCATAAGTCAATAGATGCAATTGAATGTCAAAGGATTATTACAACGCATTCCCCATATTTTATTCAGAATATGGATTTGAAGAACCTGAGGTATGTACGGAAGGAAAATGGAGAAACAAAAATTGCTAAAATTTTTGACCGATATGTTTTCTCTGTAAGTGATATTCCTGAGGGACTAATTCGTTTGAGCTCACGATTTTCGAATGTTATTGAGGTTGATGGTAATCTAAATATAGTTACGATAAAAGATCCAATCAATAGATGTTTGGAAGGGGCTATTAGAGGTTGTTGCCATCCATCCGATGAGACTATAGACGCTGTAATTGATAATGCCTATAGGATATTCAATATGGCTGAAATATGTAATTTAAATACTTATGTTCAACGTAGTCGAGGAGAAATATTGTTTGCTAGAAAATGGCTACTATATGAGGGGCAGTCAGAGGATGTTATATTGCCATACTTTGCAAAAATATTAGGTAAGGATTTTGACGCAAGTGGTGTGAGTGGGATTATTTATAGGAGTAATGGCTCGGCTGGACCATTTGCAAAGTTGGCAAAAGTTCTTTCAATTCCTTGGGTTATGTTAGCGGATAATGATGAGCAGGGGAGACAGACTATTGGTGAAGTACGAAATTGCGGATATTCTGAGGATGTTATTAGTTCACAGGTTCTATTAAACAGTACAACTGATTTTGAAAATGAATTAGCTACTTCGAATCGTATTTTTACTGATTATGAAAGCATTGTTGCTGAGGAAATTACTCAAGATATTATAGAGTTAAAGAATTCTGGGGATGTCGACGAGTACAAAAAGGAAATTGTGAAACTTGTTCAAAAAGGAAAAGTTGTAAATGCATACAAATTGTTGGATTTGTGGAGTGGTAATGCGTTAAGTGCAGATGACATACCAGAAGTTTACGTAAATGCTATATTGGGGGTATGTGAGTGATGGCAGAGAAGAAATATACAGAGTCTCAAAAAATGGCCATTGAGTGGAATGATGGACCAGTAATAGTCTTGGCAGGACCTGGATCAGGAAAAACTGCTGTGTTGACAGAGAGAATAAAGAGAATTTTATTGAACAGTCAGGATCAGAGTTTTAGAGTGTTGGCATTAACTTTTACAAATAAAGCAGCTGCAGAAATGAGTGAAAGAATACTAGATGGAAATCAAGAGAATGACCATCGTTTATTTATAGGAACCTTTCATTCATTTTGCTCAGAAGTACTTCGAAATCATGGTACTTATGTCGGTATAAATTCGAATTTTGAAATATACAGTTCGGATGATGACATAAATGATATTATTTCTGATCTTCAGTTGAAATATAATGAGGAGAACGGAGATACTATACCCGATAATATTAATGTTGGAAAAGCAATAAAGTATTTTGAAAAACATTTATGTATCAGCGATGGAGATTTAGATGTAGTGATGCCCAAAACAGCATATGCCCGCGAATATAAATGGTTTTATCATAAATATATAGAGTATATGTTGGCTAACAATGTGTTAGATTTTGATATGTTAATACTTATGACATTTCGGCTGTTTAAGGAAAATCCTGGTATCGCTAAAATATATGCTAGAACATATAAATATATCAATATCGATGAATTTCAAGATACAAACTATGGTCAATACATGCTTATAAAATGCATGTGTGGGACTAAAAATAATAATTTATTTATCGTTGCAGATGATGATCAGGTTATTTATGGATGGAACGGAGCAAGCCATAAAAGAATCACAGAGTTTAGGGAAGATTATAATGCTGAATTGATTCAGCTCAACCAAAATTTCAGATGTCCTAAGGAAGTTATATTGGCAGCAAATAAGTTGATAGCACATAATTCTTCTAGAACTGTGTCAAAAAAACCATTGGAATCAATGAAAGTACTTCCGGAAGAAAACCATGTTTTTATGAACTCCTTTGACGATTATATAGAGGAAATGTCATTCGTTGCTGGGTTAACTAAAAAGATCCATGAAGAAAATCCTGACGATTCAATCTGCGTTATTGCAAGAAATAACAGACTTTTAGAAACGGCATTTGAAGAAGCAGAAAAAGTTGGCGTCGAGTGTGAAAAGTCTAAACGTAAGACAGACTTCGAAACACCTTACGTACTCTTACTTTATTTATTGCTCAAATTAGCAAATCATAGGAATGATATTAAGGTATTAAAGCAGATAATTGCTATTTTTGAACAAGCTTTATTAATATCTATTAATTTGGAAGAAGTGCTTACTAATGCCGAATTGTCCAATCAGGATTATATGAGTGCTTTATCCGAAGAGATAAAAGGCAAACTTGGTGATGATAATTTTGAGAAGAGATTTGAATTAGAGTTATCGGAAGGAAAGAATTTCATTTCATTCATTCAGAAAGCATTTGATTGGTCAGAAAATAGAATTGATCAAATAGAGGATGAGTCTCATAAGGAGCAAGCGAAGCAAGAATTTTTGATTGAAAAAAAGATATGGACTGATTTTGAGAGACATCTTAGCTATAATTATGATCTAGATGAAATAACCGTAGCAACGTATATGCAGGAATTTGCAATGATTTCAAAAGAATCAGAGCCAGCAAAAGATGCGGTTCAGTTTTTAACTATTCATGCCTCAAAGGGAAAAGAATTTGATCATGTTATTTTGATAGGAATGGTGAATGATGAACTGCCATCATTTCAAAGTATGAAAAAAGGGATTGATAGTGTTGAAATGGAGGAAGAACGTAGAAATTGCTTTGTAGCAATTACAAGAACTCAGAAAAAATTGTACTTAACATATTCTGCTAAATATTATGGATGGAGAAAGAATCCTTCCTTGTTTTTAAATGAAATGTTCTCTTAAATAATAATTGTTTTATCCCTTAGGCACTAAAGGCGCACTTCTATACCTACCTATAGGCAGGTATGGGGTGCGCCTTTTCTCATGCGAAAAGGAGTTGCGGGAATTCTCCCGGACGGTAAACGCTCCATCATGAGTACCTTGACAAATGCAAGGCCACTTACGTGGCCTGCGGTTCTGGCTTCACCGGCTTGCGAATTCTATCCGGCAGCTTTGGTGACCATGGAAGCAGATCGTCCAGAAATGACCGGTCGGTTTGGTCCAGATATTTGGGAAGCTCAGTGAGCAGATATTCAAAGTATTCGTATGGTTTCAGATTATTCGCCTTGGCTGTTTCTGCAATGCTGTAGATGATAGCGGAACTCTCGGCACCGCGGATGGTGTCTATGACTTCCCAGTTCTTCTTGCCAATGCAGAAACCACGGATTGCCCGCTCACTGGCATTGTTGTCGATTGGGACCTCACCATCTTCAAGAAATACGCGTAGGTATTTTTCTTGATTCAGTGCATAACCAAAGGCATCATGCAGCTTGCCGGACTGCGGTACTTCGTGCTGGTGCTGTTTGAGGTACACAAATAAAGCATCAACCAGTGGCTTTATGATAGCCTGGCGCTGCGCAAGTCGGTCCTTCGGGGATAACTCTTTCAGTTTTCCCTCTTCCCGGTAGATAGCTTGGATCTGCTTCATGACCATATAGGATACGGTTCCTTTTCGTTGTTTTGTCGGAACTATGGCCTGCGCTTCGTCAAAGCGGCGCCGGCAGTGAACCCAGCATCCGGCTATGGTGAGATCTTCCAGCTCATTCTCAACGGTATGATACACCTGATAACCATCCGTTACACAAATGCCGGAATAATCCTTCAGGAAGACCCTCGGATGGGATGCATTACGTGTTTTCTGATACTCATACAGAACGATCTGTTCATCCTGATATAAATATCCGGATCGGTATACCCACATGTAGCTCTTGCTTCCGGCAGGTCTGCCATCCCGGTTTACCAGCACCGGTGTTTCATCCGCCTGGATGACATGGTACCTGTACAGCTTCTGATGGAGATAGTCATACATGATACCGAGATATTCCTCACTCAGACGTATCATCAGTTTGCCATGTTCTGGCGGGTGATTGCAAGGCCATACCGTTCGAATTCTTTTTCAAGACGGTATAACGGAACTGCATTTACATACTTTCCGTTCATGATGGCTGCACCCAGAGACGGAGATACCGGACTGCTGTGGAGCAGACTCTTTGGATGTTTGGCCTTGACCATGTGGCCATCGGTTTTACTTGCATATACGCCGATATGATGTTCCTCGACTTCAACTTTTGCCGGAACAAACTTATACCACTTTGAGATCGCATCAGGAAGCTGTTTCCATCCGTTTTCACCAAACTCCGCGGTCAGTTCTTCCTCGGTCATGTAGTGGTAAAACGGATGCGTCGGAAGACCTGCCATGTCACGTTCTTTCTTTCCGGAATGTTTAGAGCCTTTGTTTTTAGGAAGCTCAAGATCTTCCGGCTCGGGGGCGTCCATGTCACAGACAGCTTCTGCTTCGTTGAAGAATACGATGTTTCCATCGACTTCCTGAAAGCAGATCTGCTCTGCGTCAGCCATCTTCTCCGAAGACCGCCCAAACCGGTTACGGTTGGCAAGGACAAGCTGTTCCATGATGAGCTGCATCTTCTCATTCAGCGCATGTACCTCGTCAGTCAGCGTACTGACCTGTTCCTGCGACTGTAGGAGCATCTGGATAAGGATCGACTTGTCGATCGTATGAAGTTGTTCTTCTGTATATTTAACTGCCATAATTCCGAGCTCCTTTTCTGGGCTCTATTATAGCATACACAGCGTATTTACGCGAATTACCGCGTCCGCCTGTTCCGTCATTTTGACGGTGGATAACAGTTCCAAAGAATCAGATAATTCCTGATTTCTTGGAATTGTTATCCACAATCATCGGTATCCATGACCTGTGGGAGAAGCGTTATTCCCCGTCAGCCGATCACTTGTGGATAAACAGTACAAATTCGGTTCTCCGGCAGAGACCGCATGTGTTTTGAAAGCAAAAATTTCTACGAAATGCACAATGATTACATTGCCCTTGACGGATCGGCCAGTTCACGGATTGGATGCCTGGCGATCACTTCCAGTCCCTGCATCAGCATCTGGTATTGGTCGGGCGTAATCTCGACAGCTTCATCTGCTGACCTTGGCCAGTGAAAAGAACCGTTTTCAAGGCGTTTGTACATCAGGAGAAAACCATCACCTTCCCACAGGAGGGCTTTAATCCGGTCACAGCGTCTGCCGCAGAATAAAAAGAGCGTATTTCTGTCATACGGATCCAGTTCGAATTGAAAGCGGATGATTGCAGCCAGACCCTCAATCCCGCGACGAAGATCCGTGTACCCTGTTGACAGATAAATTCGCTTAAATCCGGTTCCATCATTCAGCATAGGCCGCCACTCCTATCAGCGTTTTCAAAAACTCCGGGGTAGCACTGGAAAGGATTTCTAACGTCATACCGTTTTTGCACTTGAGGATCGCGCATGGCTGTACACTGGTAGATACAGGCTTAGGTTCTTGGGCAACAGGCAATTCAACAAATGCGGGCTGCACGTTCTGATATTCCATGATACAGGCCTCCCTGACACGACGCAGGCGATAGTAATAGTTGGCTGTTGTAATGCCATTCAATTCACACCATTCGGCAACCTGCATATCAGCCGGGCGGTTCTGACAGTCGTGGATCTGCTTGGCCCACTGCTGGAGTCGGCACTGGGATGCGATTAAACTTGTTTGAGATTTCATGATACATAGCCTCCTTGTAGCCAAGTATAAAAAGTTGAGTACTTAACTTTTTATACTCATAGTATTTGATGCTATTATCTCAAACTATAGTTACATAGGGTAGGTACTCATGATGGAGCATTTACAGGGATAACATGACCGAACAAGACAGAATAAGAAATATGAGTCGCCCATCAGGGGCGTAGCTTTGGACAGTACAAGAGGCATGACCGAAACGGTCATGCCTCTTGCTTTTTCATAATCCCCCAAACAATATATAAAGTAGATAATTACTGATTCTGTGCTGCCTGCTCAGCTTTGTACTTGCTGACGAACTTCTGGATTCTGTCATTCGGATCCAGAAGATCGCTGATGGAAGCGTCGTGGTTCAACGTGTCGATGAGGTAAGCGATGTACTTACTCATGTCACAGCTGATGTAGTACTCTCTGGAGAGAAGCTCCGGAGACTGATAGATCAGGTTGGTGGTTACCACACGGTAGATGAGACCCTCCTCGTAAGCCTTGTCGAAGGCTGCCAGTCCGTTGGTGAACAGACCGAAGGTGGATACCACGAAAATACGGTTGGCCTTGCGCATCTTTAATTCTCTGGCGGTGTCAATCATACTCTCACCGGAGGAGATCATATCGTCAATGATGAATACGTCCTTGCCTTCCACGTTGGATCCCAGGAACTCGTGGGCAACGATTGGATTGCGTCCGTTTTCGATGCGGCTGTAATCACGTCTCTTGTAGAACATACCCATATCCACGCCGAGAACGTTGGCCAGATAGATGGCACGGTTGGTTGCTCCCTCGTCCGGGGAGATGATCATCAGATGCTCCGCATCGATCTTGAGGTCTTTTACATTCTTGAGGATGCCCTTGATAAACTGGTAGGAGGGCATCACATTCTCAAAACCGCTAATCGGGATTGCGTTTACTACGCGGGGATCGTGGGCATCGAAGGTGATGATGTTGTCCACGCCCATATTCATGAGCTCCTGGAGTGCGATTGGGCAGTCCAGAGATTCACGGCCGGTGCGTCTGTGCTGACGGCTCTCATACAAAAATGGAAGAATGACAGTGATACGACGAGCTTTTCCGCCGATTGCGGCGATTACACGCTTCAGGTCGGAGTAGTGATCATCCGGGGACATGTGGTTGGTCTCCCCGCACATCTTGTAGGTAAGGCTGTGGTTGGTGACATCGACCATAATGTACAGGTCATATCCGCGGACGGATTGATTAATCACACATTTCGCTTCGCCGGATCCGAATCTCGGTGTGTAAGGGCGAATGATGTAGTCCTCTTTATAGTAATCCTTGAAAGCACTTTCGTTCTGATGCTCGTGCTCGCGGTGCTCCCGCCAGCTGGAGAGGTAAGCGTTGACTTTTTTCCCCAGCTCGATACAGCTGTCGGTAGGAATGAGGCCAAGCTTTCCCGTGGGCATCGTTTCTAGAATTCTTTCGTCGTTTGGCATGTTTTTTTCCTCCATCTAATTGATTCAGTTGATTATGATTACTTATGCAGCTTCCTCTTTTTGATACGAATGTCCTCCCCGAAGAGCTTTACAATCGTATAGTTGCTGGATATTCGAGAGAAGGTTCTCTCGGAATACACTTCCACGATCTGACCGATGTTGAGGTTGGTCGAGATGATGGTGGATTTCCGGCGCAGGATTCGCTCGTTCACAATCAGAAATAGCTGCGATGATGTGAAGGTATTGGCAAACTCCGTCCCCAGATCATCGATGATGAGCAAATCACATTCGAAAATGTTTTCGTGCGCAGCAATGGCTTCTGCATCCTTGTCAAAAACACCCTTGCTTAATATATCAAACAACTGAAAGGCTGTAAAGTAGATAACGGAATAACCTTTATCCAAAATTTCCTTTGCTACGCAGTTGGACAAAAAGGTCTTGCCGATGCCCGTATCCCCGTAAAACAAAAGGTTTTTGGGCTTGTTTTCAAAATTGTCGATGAAGTCCTGGCAGTCGATGACCGCCTTCTCCACGTTCTCCAGGGAAGTGAGTCCGTTGGAGGGATCTCGCTCCTCATCCTGATAATAATCGTAGGAAAAAGTGGAAAAATTCTCCCGCGCCAAAATCTCTTTGATGTTGGACTGGGTGTAGATGGTATCAATGATTGCCTGCTTCAGGCAGTGACACTTTTCTCCATCGATATATCCCGTGTCCTTGCAGTCCGGGCAGGTGTAAATCGGCGCAAAAAAATCGGCCGGGAGCCCGGAGGCCTCCAGGAGCTTTGCCCGCTCTTCCCTCAGGGCTTCCAGATCCTTGTGGAGTGTGAGCAGTGCGCCCTCGTCGCCGGAGAGCATCCGCCTTGCAGAGGAGATGGAACAGGTGGAGATGGCATCGTCGATTTCCTTCAACCGCGGAATGCGAAGGTATGCCTCCCGGACCCGCTCGTCCATCTTGTGCTTGTTCTGTAATTGGCGCTCGCCGTAGGTGCGCATGATTTCATTGTATTGTGAGTTGGATAATGCCATATTAGCCTCCGGTTATTGTACGGATGTGTTGAGGAGCATCGCCTCAAGCTCATCGTAGTCGTAATCCCGCTGGTTAAAGTTGCTAAATCCGGTGCGACGTGCAGTTGCGGGGGCTGCGGCTGCCTTCTTGCCTTTGGCGCGGGCAGCGTCCAGCTTTGCAATGTCGTCCTTGGTATGTACCTGATTCTTGAACCAATTGGTGAGAATCGTATCCGTGTATTCAAAACTCGGCTGATGGGTTGCTGCGATGGTGCGGGAGCATGCCTCTCGGATAATATCCAAATCAAAGGCGTATTCCTTGCTCCAACGGTCCACAAAGGCAATCTCTTTGTCCACCAGATTTCTGCCGCTGATTCCCAGGGCCTTCATCACGGCGTAGTAGGCTCTGCTGTGGGTGGCAGCGTTTTCCTTGGCCTGTTCCACGGTTGTGATGCCGCTCTCGTGCCAGCCCAGTGCCACCTTGTCCATGTAGCGGGTGCTGGTATGGGATTTGCTGATGCAGTATTCCACCAGATAGATAATCAACTCGGAGGAAAAATGCAACTGATCGTACCAATATAGAATCGTGTTGGTATCCGTGGAGGACAGAGGATGCTTCAGGTAGGTCTCTATAATAAAGAACAATTCCGTCACATCCGGATCCGTGCACAGTGCCTTGATTTCGTCCTTGGTGTATTCTTTCCGCTTGGCGGTTACCTTGACGGCAGGAACCTCCGGAACGGAAGGCTCCGCAGCCGTGATTGCTTCGGGCGAAGGGGCGGCGGATGAATCCTCCGTTTTGCTGCGTCTCACCCGGGTTGCCTTCGGCGCCGGAGCTTCCTCCACGTCCAATACGGTTACCGTCTTGGCGGCGGTGGCGTTGATGTCCAGCATGGTGATGCCGGAGAGGGACTTGTTCTCCCCGAAATCAAGGCGCAACAAACCCATGCGCTCCCAGTATTTCAGCGCACGGATGACATCCTTTTCCGTATGGTCAAAACAGTCGGCGATTGCAGATACAGAGCAATCGGAGGAGTGGTTGCCTACGCAGCGCAACAGATATAGATAAACCTTGACGAACTCGCCGTTCGCCTCCGGCATGAACTGGTCAAGGAATATGTTTGGTATGGTTGTAGTTGTGGACTGACAATCACTGTGTAGCGGTATGGTTGCCATAGGTTTTCCCTCTTTCTTCTTCTTAACTCGAGGCACATTATAGCACATTGATTTTGGAAAGAAAAGCCCTGAAAGCATTGAAAACAAAGGGTTTTGGAGCGATTGGAACATTGTGGATAATGTGGATAAAGAATGTCGAAATTCGTAGAAACGCGATAAACAGTGGGTTTGTTTTTGGGCAAAAAAATCCACATAATTGTGAGTGGGGAAACATACAATTATGTGGATAGCGTGGACAACTTATTTGCCGAGAAGAGATTCGCCGATTTCTACCACGTTTCCGGCTCCCATGGTTATCAACAGGTCGCCGTGCATACATTTTTTTAATAAAAATTTTTCGATTTCCTCAAAAGACGGGAAGTAGTAACACTCGGTTCCCTTCTCCTGAAGCAATTGGAGAATATCCCGGGAGGAAATCCCGATGGTGTTTTGCTCCCGCGCCGCGTAGATGTCTGCAAGCACAACCACATCTGCCAGGGACAGCACCTCCGCAAAGTCCTGCAAAAAGGCCTTGGTGCGGGAGTAGGTGTGGGGCTGGAACACCAGCACCAGACGGTTGTGCGGGTAATTTTGGGCAGCGGTCAAGGTGGCCCGAATCTCGGTGGGATGATGAGCGTAATCATCAATGACGGTGACGCCGTCCACCTCACCCTTGTACTGGAAACGGCGATCCGCGCCGTGAAAGGCTTCCAGACCTTCGGCGATGGCACTGAATGGAATCCCGGCCTGCTCACAGCAAGCGATTGCGGAGAGGGCATTGCCTACATTGTGCTCTCCCGGAACCTGCATATGTAGGGCCCCGAGAACCTGCCCGTCATGCATTGCGGTGAAAAATGCGCAGCCCTTTTCATCGTAGTGAATATCGGTTGCATAGTAGTCACAGTCCGGAGTGAGACCGAAGGTGAATACCTTGCAGGGGAGCCCTTCCGTAATCTCTCCCGGATTCTCGATGGCTCCGTTGATGATGAGGGCACCGTCCGCTTTGGTGTTTTCGGCAAAGAGGCGGAAGGAGTGGCGCACATCCGCCAAGTCTTTGAAGAAATCCAAATGCTCCGCCTCAATGTTGAGGATGATGCTGTACTTGGGACGGAAGTTCAGAAAACTGTTGGTGTATTCACAAGCCTCCGTGATAAATGTCTCGGATTGCCCCACCCGAAGGTTTCCGCCGATCGCCGAGAGAATTCCGCCCACGGTGATGGTGGGGTCCGCCTTGGCTGCCAGCAGAATGTGGCTGACCATGGACGTGGTAGTGGTCTTGCCGTGGGTTCCGGCGACTGCGATGGAGCGTTCGTAATTGTCCATGATCTGACCGAGCAGCTGGGCGCGGGTCAGCATTGGAAGATTCTGGCGAACTGCCTCCTGCCATTCCGGATTGTCCTCACGGATGGCGGCAGTGTATACCACCAGGTCGATTCCCGGGATGATATTGTCGGCTGTCTGACCATAAAAAATCTGCATTCCTTTAGCCTCAAGTTGGCGTGTGATTGCAGACTCTTTGGAATCGGAACCGGAGATGGTGAAGCCCTCCTCTGCAAGGATTTCGGCCAAACCGCTCATACTGATTCCGCCAATACCGATAAAATGCACATGAATCGGCTGGTTGAAGTTTAATTTATACATAACGATACCTGCCTGATAATTTAGTATTTTCCTTAATTATAACCTCATTCTCTTTTTTTGCAAATATTATATGATAAGCACGACAGAGAATTGTTGTGCAAATTGCCAAAAAATGGCAAAATTTTCTGGAAAAATTGTGAAAAATGTTGTTACAATATAAGGCTTGTGCTATAATGAATTAAAAAATTAAGGACAGTAAGGAGTGATAACGTGTATAAAAAGGAAATGATAGCCATGCTTCTCGCAGGCGGTCAAGGCAGCAGACTTGGTGTTCTGACGGCTGATGTTGCAAAACCGGCAGTTTCGTTTGGAGGAAAATACAGAATCATTGATTTTCCGTTGAGCAACTGCATCAATTCCGGTATTGATACCGTCGGGGTATTGACCCAGTATCAGCCATTGCGATTAAATACCCATATCGGAATCGGTATTCCTTGGGATTTGGATCGTAACAATGGTGGGGTGACGGTGCTTCCACCCTACGAGAAGAGCAATAACAGTGAGTGGTATACCGGCACGGCCAATGCCATTTACCAGAATATGCGATACATCGATACCTACGATCCGGACTACGTGTTGATTCTCTCCGGGGACCACATCTACAAGATGGATTACGAGGTGATGCTGGATTTCCACAAGCAGAACCATGCGGATGTCACCATCGCCACCATGCCGGTTCCCATGGAGGAGGCCAGCCGGTTTGGAATTGTGATTGCCGATGAGAACAAGAAGATTCTGGAATTCGAGGAGAAGCCGAAGGAACCAAGGAGCAACCTGGCGTCCATGGGCATCTACATATTTACATGGAAGGTTCTGAAGGAGGCTTTGATCGCCATGAAGGACCAGCAGAGCTGTGACTTCGGAAAGCATATCATCCCGTATTGCTTCGAACACCAGAACCGCATGTTTGCCTACGAGTACAACGGATATTGGAAGGATGTGGGGACCCTGGGCTCCTACTGGGAGGCCAACATGGAATTGATTGACCTGATTCCGGAGTTCAACCTCTATGAAGAGTACTGGAAGATTTATACCAAGTGCGACACCATCGAGCCTCAGTACATTGCGCCGGAAGCTTTCGTGGAGCGGAGTATTATCGGGGAGGCTTCCGAGATTTACGGCACAGTCATCGGCTCCGTCATCGGACCCAATGTCCATATCGGCAAGGGTTCCGTCATCCGGGATTCCATCATCATGAAGGATACCGTCATCGGGGAGAATGTCACCATAGACAAGGGAATCATTGCCGAAAACTGCAAGCTGGGCAATCATATTGTGCTGGGAACAGGGGAGGAAGCTCCCAATGAATTGAATGAATCTATCTACTCATTTGGTCTTGTTACCATTGGAGAGGACTCAGTGATTCCGGATGGAGTGACAATCGGCAAGAATACCGCCATTTCCGGAGTGACAACGCCGGAGGATTATCCGGATGCACACCTGAAGGCAGGTGGAGTAATTATTAAGGCAGGTGAGGGCAGATGAAAGCAATCGGTATTATTTTAGCAGGGGGACACAGCAACCGCATGAGAGAACTCACTCGCAAGCGTGCGATATCTGCCATGCCGGTGGGCGGAAGCTTCCGCTGTATTGACTTTGCACTTAGCAACATGAGCAATTCCCACATCCAGACAGTGGCTGTGCTGACGCAGTACAATGCGCGCTCCCTGAATGAGCATCTTAGCTCTTCCAAATGGTGGGATTTCGGACGAAAACAGGGAGGTCTGTATCTGTTTACTCCCACCGTCACTGCGGACAACAGTGATTGGTATCGGGGAACCGCAGACGCCATGTATCAGAATATTGATTTTTTGAAAAAGCGCCACGAACCCTACGTGATTATCAGCAGCGGGGATTGCGTGTACAAGATGGATTTCAACGAACTGCTGGATTACCATATTGCCAAGAAGGCGGACATTACCGTCGTGTGCAAGGATATGCCGGCAGATGCGGATGTGAGCCGCTTCGGCGTAATCCGCATGAACGAGGATTGCAAGATTATCGACTTTGAGGAGAAGCCACTTTTGGCACAATCCAACACGGTTTCCACCGGCGTCTACGTCATTCGAAGACGCCAGTTGATAGAGATTCTGGAAAAGTCCGCGGAGGAGGAGCGATTTGACTTTGTGATGGACATTCTGGTCCGCTATCGCAATGTCAAGAATATATACGGCTACAAACTCAAAACCTATTGGAGCAATATCGCCAGCGTGCAGGATTATGCCCGGACCAATATGGATTTCCTCAAGCCGGAAGTCCGTAGCTTTTTCTTCCGGGAGGAGCCCAAGATTTACTCCAAGGTGGACGATTTGCCGCCGGCGAAGTACAATCCGGGTTCCGCAGTGAGCAACAGCTTGATTTCCAGCGGTTGTATCATCAACGGAAAAGTGGAGGATTCCGTATTGTTCAAGCAGGTATTCATTGGCAAGAATTGTGTGATTCGCAATGCCATTCTCATGAACGGGGTATATATCAGCGACAACACCCACGTGGAGAACTGTATTGTGGAGAGCAATACCACCCTGCGGCCGAATACCTTCTATTGCGGCGAAGACGGAATTCACGTGATTATGGAACAAAATGAGCGCTACACAATTTAATGTATAGGAGGGGGTTGTCTTATGCAGATTACAGATGTTCGTATCCGCAAGATTGAGTCGGAAGGAAAAATGAGAGCAGTGGTTTCAATCACAATTGATGAAGAGTTTGTGGTTCATGATATCAAGGTAATTGAGGGGGAGAAGGGCCTTTTTATCGCGATGCCGAGCCGCAAAGCCAGTGATGGGGAGTACCGTGATATCGCGCATCCCATCAACACCAAGACCCGGGAGGATTTGCAGGAACTGATCCTGAGCAAGTATCTCGAAGAATTCGGAGAATCCTAACGCAAAAGAGAAAGGGGCTGTATCACCAGCCTCTTTCTCTTTTTTTGTCGGAACCGCAGGTTTGACGAGCCCTCAAAATGCGTCTATAATACATCCGGTAGATGAGGACGAGGATTAGGAGGATTTATGTTTGCAATTATCGGTCTGGGCAATCCGGATAAAAGATACGAAAAAACGAGGCATAATATCGGTTTTGATGTGGTCGATGCCATGGCCGCACAATATAATATTAGTATGACGGAAAAAAAGCATAAGGGCCTGTGCGGGACCGGTGCCATTGAGGGCGTGAAGGTGATTCTGGTAAAACCCCAGACTTACATGAACTTGAGCGGTGAGAGCGTGGCCGAGGTGGTGAATTTCTATAAGCTGGACCCGGAGAGCGAGATTCTGGTCATCTACGATGACATCAGCCTGGCCCCCGGCAATATCCGCGTGCGGGTGAAGGGCAGTGCAGGTGGGCATAATGGCATTAAGAGCCTGATTGCACACCTTGGCACCCAGAATTTCATGCGGGTGAAAGTCGGCGTGGGCGAAAAGCCGGAGGGATGGGACCTGGCGGACCATGTGCTGGGACACATGTCGGCGGAGGACCGCAAGTACGCGGAGGAGGCAATCGGGGATGCGGTCAAGGCTGCCACTCTGATTGTCCGGGGGAAAATTGATCAGGCAATGAATGAATATAATGCAAAGAAGCGAGAGTAGTCAGTGAAAGCATTTTTGAGTCCGCTGCAGGAGATGTCCGGGTTCTCGGATATGATGCGCACCTTGGAGCGAGAGATTGGGCTTGTGTCGGTGACAGGCTGTATCGATGCGCAAAAACCACATATGATTTACGCATGCAACAATGGCCGCCCCAACAAGGTCATTGTCACTTTTCATGAGCAAAAAGCCAAGGAACTGTTGGAGGAGTATTCCTTTTTTGACCCTGATGTGGTGTACTATCCGGCTAAGGACGTGCTGTTCTATCAATCGGACATCCGAGGAAATTTGCTGACAGCTCAGAGAATTCAGGCGTTGAAGGCCATCCATGAGAAAAATCAGGTGACCTTGATAACCACATTTGACGCGCTGATGAATACCATGACTCCGGCGGACCGGGTGTGGGATTCCGTTCTTCGCCTCGCACCGGGGGATGAGGTGGATTTGAATGTGCTCACCGGCGCCCTGATCCGCATGGGCTACGAGAAGGAATACCAGGTGGAGACCATGGGACAGTTTGCACTCCGAGGCGGAATTCTCGACATTTTTCCTCTGACGGAGGAACTGCCGGTGCGCATGGAACTGTGGGGGGATGAGATAGATACCATCCGGTCCTTCGATGTGGAGAGCCAGAAATCCATTGAGAATCTGGAGGAGCTGGTGGTGTATCCGGCATGCGAACTGGTGCTGGATGAAGAGGAGAAAAATAGGGGAATTGATGCCCTTCTGGCGGAGGCAAAAGAAGTTTCCGAAAAATTGCGTGGCCGGATGAAGACGGAGGAGGCCCACCGCGTTCTCTCCATGGCCCAGGAGCTTGCGGAGGAGTGGGGCGAGTTGTCGATCTGCGCGGGGATGGATGCCTACCTGTCCTATTTCTGCGGAGAGAAGGTAGGGCTGTTAGATTACTTTGACCCTGGGGATACCACCATTTTTTTCGATGAGTTGGGACGGTGTGTCGAGCGGGGAGAACAGACGGAGACGGAGTTTTCCGAGAGCATGAAACAGCGCCTGGAGATGGGGTACATTCTTCCGGGGCAGATGAAGGAACTGTTCTCCCAGAAGGAAGTTATAGCGAGAGTCAATGATTTTTCCTGTATGTCGGTGGCGGCATTGGATCAGAAGGCGTACGGACTCAAGACACTGGGGCAGTATGCCCTTCATGTGAAGAGTGTCAGCGCATACAACAACAGCTTTGAACTTCTGGTGAAGGACTTGGGCAGATACCGCAAGAATGGCTATCGGATTGTACTGCTGTCCGGCTCCCGCACAAGGGCGAAGCGCCTGTCGGAGGATTTGTTGCAGGAGGGGCTGAACTGCTTTTATACGGAGGATTACGATTACGAGTTGCTCCCCGGACAGATTATGGTGAGCTACGGCAAAGTGAAGAGGGGCTACGAGTACCCCATCCTGCAGTTTGCCGTTATCACGGAGAGCGATATCTTCGGTGCGGAGAAAAAGAAGAAGAAACGGCATCGCACTTACGAGGGGGAAAAAATCCAGAACTTCTCGGAACTTGCGGTGGGGGATTACGTGGTGCATGAGAATCACGGATTGGGCGTGTACCGCGGCATTGAGAAGATAGAAGTCGACAAAAAAATAAAGGACTACATCAAGATCGAATATGCCGGCGGCTCTAACCTTTATATCCTGGCAACTCAGCTGGAACTGATTCAAAAGTATGCCGGCAAGGACGCCAAAAAGCCGAAGCTCAACAAACTGGGCGGGCAGGAATGGAACAGGACCAAAACTCGTGTGCGGGGAGCGGTCAAGGAAATCGCCCAGGATCTGGTGCGGCTGTATGCGGTGAGGGAGGAGCAGAACGGATACGTTTACGGTCCCGATACGGTGTGGCAACGCGAATTCGAGGAATTGTTTCCCTTTGAGGAGACAGAGGATCAGGTGCTTGCCATCGAGGCCACCAAGCGGGATATGGAAAGCACGAAAATCATGGACCGCCTCATCTGTGGCGATGTGGGATACGGCAAGACGGAAATTGCCATTCGTGCGGCATTCAAGGCGGTGCAGGAGGGAAAACAGGTTGCCTATCTGGCGCCCACCACCATCCTGGCACAGCAGATTTACAACACCTTTGCCCAGCGCATGAAGGATTTTCCGGTGCGGGTGGATTTGCTCTGCCGGTTTCGAACTGCCGGGGAACAGAAAAAGACCATCGAGGATCTGAAAAGAGGACAGGTGGATATCCTGGTGGGAACACATCGCATCCTGTCCAAGGATGTGCAGTTTAAGGATTTGGGGCTGTTGGTCATCGACGAGGAGCAGCGGTTTGGCGTGGCCCACAAGGAGAAAATCAAACAGCTCAAGACCAACGTGGACGTGTTGACCTTAACCGCAACCCCCATTCCGAGAACTCTTCACATGAGTCTGATTGGAATCCGGGACATGAGCGTGCTGGAGGAGCCACCTATGGACCGCGTGCCGATACAGACCTACGTCATGGAGTACAACGAAGAGATGGTGAGGGAGGCGATTCACCGGGAGTTGGCCAGGGATGGTCAGGTGTATTATGTCTACAACAAAGTGAAGGATATCGACGAGGTCACAACGAGAATTCAAGCTCTGGTGCCCGACGCCAATGTGGCATTTGCCCACGGGCAGATGAAGGAGAGTGACCTGGAGCGGATCATGTACCGTTTCATCAACGGGGAGATTGATGTGCTGGTGTCCACCACCATCATTGAGACAGGGATGGATATCTCAAACGTCAACACCATGATTATCCACGATGCGGACAATATGGGGCTGTCACAGTTGTATCAGCTCCGGGGCCGTGTGGGGCGTAGCAATCGCACCGCCTACGCCTTTTTGATGTACCGCAGAAACAAAATGCTCAAAGAGATTGCGGAGAAGCGTTTGGCTGCCATCAAGGAATACTCGGAGCTTGGCAGCGGATTCAAGATAGCCATGCGGGATTTGGAGATCCGTGGGGCCGGAAATCTGTTGGGAGCAGAGCAGAGCGGACACATGGAGGCAGTGGGATACGACCTCTATTGCAAGATGCTCAATGAGGCGGTGAAGGAAGCGCGAGGGCTGACACCCCAGGAACAATTCGACACTTCCGTGGATGTGGTGACGGATGCGTTTATTCCAAGTAGCTATATTGCGAACGAATTCCAAAAGCTGGATATCTATAAGCGAATCGCAGGCATTGAGACCGAGGAAGAGGCAGAGGAGATGCTGGAGGAGTTGATTGACCGCTTTGCGGAGCCTCCCAAGTCGGTGACGAATCTGCTCCGGATTGCGTGCCTTAAGGCCAGGGCCCACCGGCTTTATATCCGGGAAGTGATCCAGAAGGGGGAGGAGTTGAAGCTTGTCATGTACGAGCGGGCCAAGATTAACCCGGCCAAAATTCCGGAACTGATCGGGGCCGACACACCGGCACTCTCGTTTACGGCGGACAGCAAAAATCCATATTTTACTTACCGCATGAACATCAATTCCCGGGAGAAGTCCGGGGATATCTTGGATGTGCTGGAAAATTTGCTCCTGGAAATGGAATGCCTGCTCCCGGAATCGCCGGTGCCTGAAGAAAATGGTTGATACTTGCAACAAAAAGCACTATAATATATCGAGCAATATTTTGAGATAAGAGAAATTGGACTTTTTGGAGGATGACATGAAGATAAGAAAAATGGCAGCATTCTGCCTTGCCGGTGTACTTGTTGTTTCTGCTTTGACAGGTTGCGGAATCAATGAGAATAAAGTGGCAGCAACAATGGAAGGACGGGAAGTTACCCTTGGACTGGTTAACTTCATGTGCCGTTATCAGCAGGCATACAGCGATGAAATGTACCGCAGCATATTTGGTGAGTCCGTGTGGAGCGAGGATCTGTATCAGACCGGCTCCACCATGGAGGACAACGTAAAAGACAACGTGATGACCAATCTGCATGAGATGCTGACTCTGGAAGCACATGCGCAGGATTATGGGGTTTCCCTCTCCGATGAGGAGCTTCAGACCATCGCGGACGTGACCGCAGAGTTCATGGCAGACAATTCCAAGGAGACCTTGAAGGAGATGGGGGCCACCGAGGAGATCGTGAGTGAGTTTCTTCGCCTGTCCACACTTCGCAACAAGGTGTACGAGGCGTTGATTGCGGAGGTGGATACCAATGTATCCGACGAGGAGGCGAACATAAAAGCCTACACCATGGTTCAGGTTGACACCACCGGGTACTATGATGAGAACGGCTCCTATGTGACCTACACGGAGGAGGAAAGTGCGGCGAGAGTTGCGACGGCGGAGGCCATTGCGGCAGCAGTTGCAGATCCATCCGAATTTGAGGCAGTTGCGGAAGAGTTCGGATATACCGCAACACAGGGTGGCTACGACATCAATGACACCAGCTTGCCGGAGGAGGTTAAGGCCGAGCTCGATAAATTGACCGAAAATACCATGAGCGGAGCGATCGTGACGGATTCCGCAGTGTACATTGTCCGTCTGGACAGCTTGCACGACGAGGAAGCTACCGAGCAGAACCGTCAGAGCATCATCGCGACACGCAAGTCCACATACTACCAGGATTTATTGGCACAGTGGCAGGAGGACGATGGATGGACCGTGAAGGAAAAGGCTCTTGCCCAGATTACTTTTGATGACTTCTTTACATCAGCTTCTGACACAGAATCGGTGGATACCACAGAAGAGTAGGATATATCGGATTATATCTTTTATCATTTTTGAGTTTCAATGAGGTGTGGAATGGACCAGTATGTAATTAAGGGTGGCAATTCATTACATGGTGATGTAGTGATTGGCGGTGCGAAGAACGCAGCACTTGCAATTCTTGCCGCCGCTGTTATGACAGACGAGACCGTCACAATCGATAATTTGCCAAACGTTCGCGATATCAACGTGTTGCTTCAGGCGATTGCGGAGATTGGAGCCAGGGTGGAGCGTGTGAATGAACACAAGGTGCGCATCAACGGATCCTTTATTCAGGACGTTCGTGTGGACAATGAATTTATTCGAAAGATTCGTGCTTCCTACTATTTGATCGGGGCGCTTTTGGGAAAATACAAAAAGGCGGAAGTTGCACTTCCGGGTGGATGTGATATCGGCAGTCGCCCCATCGACCTTCACATGAAGGGATTTCGTGCAATGGGAGCCAAGGTGGATATTGCCCACGGAAATATCAAGGTGGAAGCGGAGGTTCTGAAGGGAACCCATATTTATCTGGATAAGGTGTCTGTAGGTGCCACTATCAACATCATGATGGCGGCTGCCATGGCGGAGGGGAAGACCGTTATTGAGAACGCTGCGAAGGAGCCCCACGTGGTTGATGTGGCCAACTTCCTCAACGGAATGGGAGCCAACATCCGCGGCGCCGGAACCGACGTCATCCGTATTGTCGGCGTGGAAAAATTGCATAAGACAGAGTATTCCATCATTCCGGACCAGATTGAGGCCGGCACATTCATGTTTGCGGTAGCCGCTGCAGGCGGAGATGTGATGGTGAAGAATGTGATTCCAAAGCACTTGGAAGCTACCACTGCCAAGCTTCTCGAGGTGGGGTGCCGGGTGGAAGAATTTGACGACGCGGTCCGCGTAATCTCCGACGGGAAGCTGCAGCACACCCAGGTGACTACGCTCCCTTATCCGGGATTCCCCACGGATATGCAGCCGCAGATGGCGGTTCTCTTGGGAATGGCAGAGGGGACCAGCACGGTGACCGAGAGCATTTTTGAGAATCGTTTTAAGTATGTGGATGAGCTGACCCGCATGGGTGCGGATATCAAGGTGGAGAGCAATATTGCAATCATCAACGGGGTGGCCAGATATACCGGAGCCCGGGTGAATGCACCGGATTTGAGAGCCGGAGCCGCTCTTGTGATCGCGGGGCTCGCCGCGGACGGCGTCACCGTTGTGGATGATATCTACTACGTTGAGCGCGGTTATGAAAACCTGGAGGGAAAACTTCGGGAAATCGGAGCTTCCATCGAGAAGGTATCCGGAGAGAAGGAGATTCAGAAAATGATTCTGAAGATTTCCTGATTTGACAAAACATATATTTGCATGAGAAACGGGACTGCGGTTGAGAAAACGCAGTCCCGTTTTATGTCATGCTTATACAATTGCTTTGATGAAGAGATCCCGGTGTGTGGATAGGTCCAGACAGCTGTTGTCGTCGAACTGAATAATCGGTCGGGACAAATCATTGGGATTGAGCATTACGATTTTTCCGCCTCGTCCATCGCTCAAAATAACCCGATTGCTCTGATAGGTCGCCGCAATCTGTTTGAGGAAGGTGAGCAGATACTTGGTGTTGTATTTCTGGTAACCATCCTTCTCAAAATTGCTGATAACCTGAAAGGCACACAGGGGAGCGCGGTAAGAGCGGGCAGCAGTCATGGCGTCATACACGTCCGCGATTCCCACAATCATTGCAAACTCATCGATGAGATCCTCCTCCAGGTGGGACGGATATCCGCTTCCGTCGCAGCGCTCGTGATGCATGAGGGCCGCTTTTCGAATGCGGGGGTCCAGATTCTGCTTTTTAAGAATTTCATATCCCAACTTGGGATGACTCTTGATCATCTCAAATTCTTCGTCGGTCAGCTTGCCGGGTTTGTTCAGTATTTCCTCGGGAATCTTCAGCTTCCCGATATCGTGAAGCAAACCGGCCACGGTGAGGGCGTCTAACGTATGGCGGTCCATCTTCAGCCAGCGCCCAATCATTCTGGAAATCAGCGCCACATTCAAACTGTGCGCGTACACGGAGTCATCCAGGGAACGCATATTGCCCAGCATATCGAACAGTTCGATAATGGTATTGCGGGAGCGGAATAAACCTGCCACATCCTCCAGCATTTCCGTGGCGTCAATCTGACGTCCCTCCTCCACGGTGGCCTTGAATATGACCTTCATTCGCTCCATGGTCTGAAAATAAAGCATCTGAAAGGATTGAAATTCATCGGATTCCGCAACCTTTTGCTTTACGGTTTTGCTCTCTTCGATGTGGGTTTTGGGAACGGGTGCCGGCTTTTCCGCCGGTGCTGTTGCCTCCTCCGCCGGTGCAGGGGCCTCACCCTCCACAACAGCAGATTCCACTCGATACAATTTCATACGATTAATCAGCTGACGGGTAACTTCTGAACCTTCCACGGCCAAAACCTGCCCGCTTGGGGTTAGAATTGCCTCCGCCACAATCATGCCCGGTTCCAACTCGTGTGGAGTTAATGTTCGCATGCGTTTGCCTCCTTAGTACATACCATAAATCAAGTATAATTTTCTTTATTTCGAAAGTCAACAAAAAAGGGTTGACAAACCCGCCACAGCAGTGTAATGTATTCGACGGAGATTTGATAATTCCATATTGCTTTTTTCTCTTATTCAGAGTGGTGGAGGTACAAAGGATCTGTGAAGCCACGGCAACCCCGTTTTTGGAAGGTGCCAACCTGAGCGAGTAAATCGAACAATAAGAGGATTTGATTATCTTTGTAATGGAATCCGCTTATGAAAGCGGATTTTTTTGTTGCTATTTTTGGTTTGTATTACAATGAGAGGAGAACACGATGGAAAAATTGTTATTCACATCTGAATCAGTGACAGAGGGACATCCGGACAAGCTGTGTGACGCGGTATCCGATGCCATCCTGGACGCGTGCATGGAGCAGGATCCCATGAGCCGTGTGGCTTGTGAGACGGCCAGCTGTACCGGTTTTGTGTTGGTGACCGGAGAGATTACCACCAAGGCACAGTTGGACATCCCGGCAATCGTTCGCAAGACCGTTCTCGAGATTGGATATGATGACGGGAAAAAGGGTCTGGACGGAAATTCCTGCGCGGTTATGGTTGCGCTTGACCAGCAGTCCGCAGATATCGCCATGGGCGTTGACAAGGCACTTGAGGCCAAGGCGGGAGAACTTACCGATGATCTGGATACCGGAGCAGGAGATCAGGGTATGATGTTTGGATATGCAACCAACGAGACCGAGGAGTTGATGCCTTATCCGATCGCTCTTGCCCACAAGCTTGCCCTGAAGCTTGCGGAGGTTCGCAAGAACGGAACTTTGAAGTACTTGAGACCGGACGGAAAGACACAGGTGTCCGTGGAGTACGATGAGAACGGCAAGCCAAAGAGACTTGAGGCTGTCGTATTGTCCACCCAGCATGACGAGGATGTGACACAGGAGCAGATTCATGAGGATATCAAGAAGTATGTGTTTGACCCCGTTCTTCCGGCGGATATGGTGGACGGAGCAACCAAGTTCTTCATCAACCCTACAGGACGTTTCGTAATCGGCGGACCTCACGGCGATGCAGGTCTTACCGGCCGCAAGATTATTGTGGACACCTACGGCGGATATGCGCGCCACGGCGGCGGAGCATTCTCCGGAAAGGATTGCACAAAGGTGGACCGCTCCGCAGCTTACGCAGCCAGATATGTTGCCAAGAACATTGTTGCGGCAGGTCTTGCTGATAAGTGTGAAATTCAGTTGTCCTACGCCATCGGAGTGGCACAGCCCACCTCCATCATGGTGGACACCTTTGGCACAGGAAAGATTTCGGATGAGAAACTGGTGGAAATCGTTCGCGAGAACTTTGACCTGCGCCCGGCAGGAATCATCAAGATGCTGGATCTCCGCAGACCCATCTATCGCGGAACCGCGGCGTACGGGCATTTCGGCCGCACGGATCTCAACCTGCCGTGGGAAGCTACGGATAAGGTCGAGGTTTTGAAGAAATATCTGTAATTTTTTGACTTTCTGCAATTACTATTGCAGTTTTATGAAAAATTTAGAAACGGGTACGTGGAATCCCGCGGAAACGTGTTATAATAAGGGCAGACCCTCTGCGGGTCTGCTCTTTTTATATTGCGGGAAAGGAGAAAGGGCCGACGGTATCGGCCAAAGGAGCGGATGAAGATAAAAACAAGACTGATTATTTCCTTTTGTATCATCACCTTCTTCCCAATTTTGCTGGCATCCATGGTTATTTACGGGTTTGGAAGAATCCAGTACAGATTGATTGAAGCGAACTATGGAGTAAAAATTCCGGAGGTGGAGCATTTGCTGTTACAACTGTTGCTCGCCACTCTGGTAATCCTGATTGTGACCGGATTCCTGTTGCTGCTCTGGTTTTACCGGAGCCTGATTATCCCGATTCGCCAGCTGCAGATGGCGGCGAACAACATCAAGGAGGGTAACCTGGATGTGGCCATCGTGCCGGTGAATGATGATGACGAGATGGGTGAATTGGCCAAGAGTTTTGAGGAGATGCGTCTGCGGCTGCGGGATAATGCTCAGGAGAAGCTGGAGAGCGAGAAGGAGAGCAGAGCTTTGATCAGCAACATTGCCCACGACCTGAAGACACCCATCACCGCGGTGAAGGGATATGCGGAAGGAATTATGGACGGGGTTGCCAACACCCCGGAGAAGGTGGATAAGTATGTGCGTACCATCTACAATAAGGCGAACGAGATGGACACGCTGATTAATGAACTGACGCTGTATTCCAAGATTGATACCAACCGTATCCCATACAATTTTGCCAAGATTAATGTGGCGAATTACTTTAACGATTGTATCGAGGAAGTGGGGCTGGATCTGGAGGCCAAAGGGATTGAGCTGTCCTACTATAATTACGTGGATCCCGAGGTGATCATTATCGCGGATCCGGAGCAGCTCCGCCGTGTGATCAACAACATTGTCAACAATTCCGTGAAGTATATGAACAAGAAGCACGGATTTATCCGCATCCGGGTCAAGGATGTGGGAGACTTTATCCAGGTGGAGATGGAGGATAACGGTAAGGGGATTGCGCAGCAGGATCTGCCCTACATTTTCGACCGGTTTTTCCGGACGGATGAATCCCGCAATTCCGCCACCGGCGGGAGCGGAATCGGCCTGTCCATCGTCAAGAAAATTATCGAGGACCACGGCGGCAAGATCTGGGCCACCAGCCGTGAGGATGTTGGAACCATTATGTATTTTGTGATTCGGAAATATGAGGAGGTATATTGATGTCAAGAATATTGATTGTAGAGGACGAAGTGGATATCGCGGATTTGGAGAAGGATTACCTGGAACTCAGCGGCTTTGAGGTGGAGATTGAGCATGACGGAAGGAGCGGATTGAACCGGGCTCTGGAGGAGGATTTTGATCTGTTTATCCTGGATCTTATGCTGCCGGGGCTGGATGGCTTTGAGATCTGCAAGGAGATTCGCGAGAAAAAGAATACCCCCATCCTTATGGTGTCCGCCAAGAAGGACGACATTGACAAGATCCGCGGACTGGGACTGGGGGCGGATGATTATGTGACCAAGCCTTTTTCGCCCAGCGAACTGGTGGCGAGAGTAAAGGCTCATTTGGCGCGCTATGAGAGGCTGATTGGAAGCACTGTGGCGGAGAATGATGTCATCGAGATTCGCGGAATCCGCATCGATAAAACCGCCCGCCGCGTGTGGGTCAACGATGAGGAAAAGCAGTTTACCACCAAGGAGTTCGATTTGCTTACCTTCCTTGCGGAGAATCCCAACCGCGTGTTCACCAAGGAGGAACTGTTCCAGAAGGTGTGGGATATGGAATCCATCGGCGATATTGCCACGGTTACGGTTCACATCAAAAAAATTCGAGAAAAGGTGGAACTCAACACCGCCAAACCACAGTATATTGAAACGATATGGGGAGTGGGCTACAGATTCAAGCTGTAACTCCGATACTTTTAGAAGATGGATATGATTATGGATTTACAAATATTGTATGAGGATGATGCGATTCTGGTCTGCTATAAGCCGGCGGGGATTGCGACCCAAACCCGAAAAATCGGGCAGCAGGACATGGAGAGCCTGCTGCGGAATTATCGCGCCCGCAGGAAGGAGAATCCTTACATCGGTGTTGTGCACAGGCTGGACCAGCCGGTGGAGGGAGTGATGGTGTTCGCAAAGACTCCCGGTGCTGCCGCAAAACTGTCGGAGCAGATAAAGAACCGGGCCGTGGGGAAGCACTATTACGCCGTGGCATGGGCGGATGATTATGCGGGGGAGGACCAAGGGGTTCTGGAAGATTACCTGGTTTTTGAGCAGAAGTCCAACCTGACAAGAATTGTGGACCGGGATGTGCCCGGGGCAAAGAAGGCGATGCTGGAGTACCGTATCGCAGGGCGGACAGAGGGGAAACTGTGCGCGGATATACTGCTTCACACCGGGAGACATCATCAGATTCGTGCGCAGTTTGCCTATGCCGACATGCCCCTGGTGGGGGATGCCAAGTATGGAAAACGAAAGGAAAAATGTCCATTGGCGCTTTGTTCCTATCGCTTGGAATTTGCCCATCCCACAAGCGGTGAAAACATGGATTTTTCCGCGGTTCCAAAGGGGGATGAGTTTGGGGCTTTCCTTGACAATATACATGGAAAAGTATAAAATTACAGTGACTATTTTTCTCTAAAATTAGAGTAATTTTCAATTTGGCTAAATTGGGGGAAGCTATGATTGATAAGTATTTTAATGGATTAATTGAGCAGGTCTGTGGTCGCGTGGGCAAGACCAACCGCAATATTGTGATGGCCAGTTACAGCAATGACTTTTCCGTTCGTACCTTGGAGTCCATCGTAAAGCATTCCAAGGATGAGGAGAACGTGTTTTTTTCCTGGTGTGAATTTGACTCCGACCGTTTGACGGGGGCGTATGAGCCTTTTTTGGATGTCATCTGCGATGCATACCGCAAGAACGGAACCGGTGACTTTGCGGACTTTATGCGCAGTTGCGGTGTTTATGAACTGCAGCAGGGGACATTGAATTCCTACTATGAGACGGGGCGCTGTGTTAGGGAAGAGAATATTCTTTTAGACGAGGTGGAGTACGAGCAGGAGCGCATGACGGAAGCTATTTCCTCCATGCTTCGTGCCATTGCGGAGATTCACCCCATTGTGGTGGTAATCAACCGCTTCCAGCTTGCATCCGGAAGCACTATGAAGCTGGTGAACCAGCTGCTGGAGGATCCCTCCATGAACATCGGCCTGGTACTGGGAACCAACGAGAGCCATTTCCGGCAGGAGTCCATGACAGTACTTTGGGAGGAAATTAAAGAGCATATCGAGGACAACAGTCAGATGTATCACTTTGGCAGCACCGGCATCCGCCGCGCGGAGGATGAGGAAAGCAAGAGTGCGGATATGGATTTCTCACAGAGTCTGGATGAAATCTATAACATGGGACAACTGTTGGATTTCGATCAGGCAAAGCGCTATTGTCAGGAGATTGAGCATCGTATCAAATTCGAGGATGTTGTCATTGATAGAGACACCAAATTGGCGATTTATCTGGAGTATGCCAGAATTTCCATCCTTCTTGGAGAACTGTCCAAGGCGTTGGAGTTGGTGGAATCCATCAAAAATGTGGACAATGTGAAAATGGATGGAGGCTTAAGTTTTACCTGTGCGTATCTGATTGCTACCTGTTACATGTATCAGGGCAAGCTGGAAAAGGCGCTGAATTACGCAAAGACTGCAAAGGAAGAGGGAGAGCGCCTCGGGGATGATCTGGCGGTGTTCAAGGCGGAACTGTTGGCGGTTCAGGCCCGTATGTCCGGTTGGTACAATATCTTTTTCTGTGTCCAGGATATTCCCGTGGACGAGAGCCTGATTGAGCGGCTGATGAAGTACAATTACAAGAACCATCTGGCTCACATCTATATTTATGCCTACGATAATCGGCCGGAGATGATTGCCAAGGCGTACCGTTCGGAGGCAGCTTTGATTTATTTCAGCAAGGGAATTGCCTTGGCGAAGGAAATCGGCAATGCACACCTTGTACATAATGCATACGAGAAGAACATCATGCTGGCTTCCACCAACGGGATGAATGAGATTGCAATGCTGTATTCCGTGCGTACCTATCAGTTTATGAAGGACAAGAGTTCCCTTTTTGGCGGAAGAATCTTCTGCGGAATCGGATACAATTTGAGCGCGCTGGGATACAATGAGGAATCCGAAAAATTCTATGACGCCTCCATTGCGGTTTTCTACAAACTGCGGAAGCCCGAGGATATCGCGGAGGTTTACTACAACCGTGCGCTGAACAATATTATGATGGAGCGCTACGAGGATGCGGAGGGGGATATGCTCATTGCCATGAAGGCTGTGGAGCGTTTGCACCTGAACAGCTTGCGCGTTTGCAACCTGTCCAAGATGTACGCCCTTCTGGCACTTATCTATGTATTGCAGGGAGATCAGTTCAACTGTGAGCGGTACTTGCTGAGCTGCCGTCAGTTTTTGAATTACATGATATCCAGGGAGGGGGTTAGCGACCAAGAGGTAATTCACGACTATGCCATCTTGGATGACGATATGTTCCTATACTCCTTCGCAAGCGCATTGCATTGTCGCGTGGAGGGGGACGACGAGGGAGCATTCTCCAACTTTGAGAAGGCGGAGAAGTATCTGGTCAATGCGGAGGGCAACCAGTTCTATTCCTATCGCCTGTATCGGTTGAAGAGAATGGAGCTGTTTCAGGAGATTGGACGGACGGAACTCTATGAGAGGGAGCGCCTCACCCTGAAACAGCATGATGAGATGAGTGAGCAGATTTCCGCCTGCATGTCCATCGATATGCTGGAGGAGATTCATATCGATGAGTACATAACAGGAGAACGGATAACAGAGTCCCAGGTTGAGACATTGTATAAGCAGGAAGGGTTGGTCATCGACTACAAAAACGCCAGAGAACAGATGGAATTCATCTCCAGCTGGCAGAAGATGATTGATACCAATGATTCGGATATCGAGCACATGGTAAGAGATGCCATGCATGTTTTCCTGAATCATTTCGGCACAGACCGGGCACTCTATATCTGGTATGAGCAGGATCAGGCCAGGGTGCTCTACAACGACACGGATCTGGAACTCACAGACGAGAATATCCGCAAACTGGAAGTGATTATGCGGGAGTATCCTCAGGGCTTTGCTGTTTCCAAGATCAGTGATGATTTCTTTGATCATCAGGATGCAATCGAGTTCTTCAATGTGGATGACGTGGTATCCTTTGTGGCGGTTCCGTTCTTCAAGAACGGCAAGATGACCAGCCTGATGATTACCTATGTGCGCATGAGATTGAACTGGCATTCCTCTCTGGATCGCTTTATGTTGGACGAGAGCGATCTGAAAATGTATCAGTTGCTGTTTCGAGAGGTCGGCTACTCCATCAAGAGAATGGAAGCGGCCCGTGCGGTTTATGAGATGAACCGTCAGCTTCAGGCAGTGGCGGTAACCGATCTTCTGACAGGAATTTACAACAGAACCGGAATGTATGATTGGATTCACAACAAGATTGAGCAGTGGAAAGGTGAGAAGGGCGGCCATGGCCTTGGTCTCATGTTTGTGGATTTGGACAATTTCAAGAATTATAACGATAGCTTCGGACACGATGTGGGAGATTTGATTCTCAAAGAGATGGCCAAAATCTTTACCGATGTGGCCGGGAAAAACGGGATCGTGTGCCGGTACGGAGGCGATGAGTTTATCATCCTCGTCAATGTGGAGGATAAGGATGTTATGGAATCCTACGCCAAGGAAATCTATGCGAGAATCGATGAGACCGACGGATTCCGGGAGGCCATTGAGGCGTATATCGGACGGCCGCTTTCGGTGGAAAAGGGACGACGGATCACCTGTTCCATCGGTATATCCATGAATTCTGATGTGAAGAGCGAGGAGGAAGTTGACCAGATGATCAAGGTGGCGGACGATTTGCTGTATTCTGTCAAGACTACGGAAAAGGGAAGATACGCTTTTATATGAAAATGAATTTACCGGAAAACGTAAATCGAATCATTCATATTTTGGAGGAGAACGGACACGACGCCTACGCAGTAGGCGGTTGTGTCCGTGACACGTTATTGGGGAGGGAACCCCAGGACTGGGATATTACCACCGCGGCAACGCCCGGGCAGGTCAAGGCACTCTTTCCCCACACCATTGATACCGGTATTCAGCATGGAACCGTTACGGTTATGATGGACCATGTGGGATACGAGGTGACCACTTTCCGGATTGACGGGGAGTACGAAGATTCCAGACATCCCAAGGAGGTGACTTTTACATCCAATCTTGTGGAAGACTTGAAACGTCGGGATTTCACCATCAATGCCATGGCGTATAACGAGCGAACAGGGCTGGTGGATGCCTTCGACGGCATGGGGGATCTTAAGCGAAAAGTGATTCGGTGCGTCGGAAGCCCAAGGGAGCGGTTCACAGAAGATGCCCTCCGCATGCTTCGGGCTGTTCGGTTTGCGGCCCAGCTTGGATTTGATGTGGACGAAGCGACGGCGGCGGCAATTGGGGATTTGGCACCAACCATCGCAAAGGTCAGCGCGGAACGGATACAGGTTGAGATGGTGAAACTGTTGACCTCCGCATATCCCCAGAGGATCCGCACAGCCTATGAGTTAGGTTTGACCAAGGTGTTTTTGCCGGAATTCGATGCCATGATGGAGACGAATCAGGTCAATAAGCACCACATGTATTCCGTGGGAGAGCATACAATCCACGCATTGGAATGCTGCAGACCGGATAAGGTGTTGCGCCTTACCATGTTGCTTCACGATGTGGCAAAGCCGGTGTGCATCAGTATAGACGAAAACGGGCAGAACCATTTTCACAGGCACCCCCAGGTGGGGGCGGAGATGGCGCGGAGCATCCTTCGGAGGTTAAAATTTGACAATGACACCACGGATCGGGTGTGCAAATTCGTCCTGGAGCATGATGACAGACCCCAAATTTCAGAGCACGCCGTGAGAAGGGCAATGAGTCGCATCGGTTCTGACAATATGCCCATGCTCTTCGAGGTAAAACGGGCGGATGCGTTGGCCCAGAGCATGTACAGACGACAGGAAAAATTATCCTACATTGACCTGTACCAGGAGACATACCGCAGGATTGTGGAGGAAAAGCAGTGTGTGGTCAAGTCGGATATGGCGATTAACGGGCGGGATCTCATCGCCATGGGGATGGAGCCGGGCAAGGAGATCGGCCGGGTGTTGGATGAGCTGTTCGAGATGGTTCTTTGCGATCCGTCCATGAACCGGCACGACAAATTGATGGAGCAGGCACATAAATTAGCGACCCCTTTCATATGATAGAAGGACACGAAGGAATCATATGGAGGGGGATTTTTGTATATTCAACCGGAATTAATATTGGAACAATACGATGTGGAAGTTCAGCAAATAAGCAAAGGCCGCGGCAATTTCTTCTGTGAAACGAACCGCGGAAGCATGGTCCTGACACCATATAAGGGAACGGAACGCCGCGCCGAAGTGCTGCGGGAACTGTTGGCGAAATTGAGGGAGCTGGGGATTGAGGCGGAACAGATTATGCCTACAAAGGGGGAGAAGACCGTTGCAACAGATGAGAACGGCAATCATTTCATCCTCAAAGATCGTGTGGTGGGGACGGAGTGCGGGACCAGAAGCGTCATTCAGATGAAGGCGGCTGCCGGCGTCCTGGCAAAGCTTCATTTGGCGTTCATAAATGATGCCTGCCGGAAACTGTGGAATTGCGATGAACCCATGCCCATGGATGCCATATTGGCAAAGCGAATCCGTGAGATGGTGAAAATCAAGAACTACATAAAAAACAAAAAAAGTAAGAGCGAATTCGAGATTTTGTTTCAATCGCATTATGAGATGTTTATGGAGAATGCGAAACGTGCGGAGGCTTTGATGCAGCAATGTCAACCGGAATTGGAGTTGCAGCTGTGCCACGGAGAGTTTACCCAGCACAATGTGGTGGAGACCTCCCACGGATGGCAGATTGTCAATTACGAGGCGGTGTGCATGCAGCCGGCATGCTACGATCTGGCCAACTTTTTGCGCAAGATGCTGGAAAAGAATGATTGGGACTGTAAAATCGGGAGAGAGATTCTGGATAGTTATTGCCGCGTTCGACAGATGACGCAGGCAGAATGGAAGGCGCTTTACGCGCTTTTGCTTTTTCCGGAGAAGTTCCGCAAGATTGCCAATCATTATATGAACTCCAACAAAGCCTGGATATCCGGGAGGGATATCGAGAAACTGGAGCAGGTAATTGCGAAGGAGAGGAGCAAGGAGCGTTTCATGGAAATGCTGTTTTCTTTTGCAGTGGAATAAGGTATACTGTTTACTATGAAAAAACCAAAGAAGATGGGAAAAATTACATATGCAATTATCTGCCTGATGGCCGTGCTTTGTATGGGATGCGGCGGGGGGGCCAGCCGGAATGATGCGGGCAATTACTACTATTATCCCCAGGAGGAATCGGAATCCACCGAGTTTGCTGTCGAACGGGAGGAGGAGCGGGAACTGTTTGCTCTTGTCTCCATTGATTATGTGGATGAGGTCATTCATGTATATCGTTATGCAAACGGGTTAGAATATCAGTATTACTACGGATTGAACACCGGCTTTTACGACAAGTACGGAAATTTGACTTCGGCGACCGATTTTGTGCCGGGAACCGTGGTGTATCTGGGGCGCACAGACGCGGAGGGCAAGCTGAAGGACATTCAAATTGCGGACAGTGTGTGGAACTATGGGGATGTGAGCCGTTTTTCCGTGGATGAGGAGAAGGGGATTTTTGAGATAGCGGGAACCAATTACAACTATGACGAGGAAACCTTTGTCTTTTCGGATGAGGAGCGGATTCAGATGTCGGATCTGTCGGAACAGGATCTGCTGACCGTGATCGGGAAGGATAAGAAAATCCTCTCTGTTATGGTGACTACAGGCCACGGAGAACTGCAGCTTTTGAATACGGCACTTTTTGAGGGGAGTTTCCTGCAACTGAATACGGACTATTTTGCGATTATCACAACCAATATGAACATGGAGATTCCGGAGGGAACATACACTCTCGCGGTGGCGAACGACGGGTGGGGCGGAACCTGCCAGGTGGACATCGTGCGGGGAGAGACCACTACTGTGGATCTGGATGAACTTAAGGGGGAAGGTCCCAAGTACGGTATGATTGTGTTTGACGTGGATGTGGAGGACGCCGAGATCGAGGTGGACCATGAGCCGGTGGCGAAGGATACGCCCATATCCCTGAAATACGGATGGCATTCCCTGACGGTATCGGCGGAAGGGTTTGCGGACTGGAAGAAAAAACTGTACGTGAACTCGGCAGAGGCCACGGTGTACATTGAGTTGGAGGGGGAGAGTACCACGGAGGCGGGAACCACCACAAGTCAATCATCGGAGAGTAGCCAGTCCCAGGCTGGAACCGAAACCGAAAAAAGCACGGAATCCACCCAGACAACGAAGGACCGAGAGGACTATCTGGACGATTATTTGTCAACATTGACAGAATTGATAGGTACGTTATAGAAAAAATACCGAAAATGGCGTTTTTCCTTGATTTTCCTTGACAATTATGGGCAAAAATATTATAAATATTGATGTAGGTAATTTGGGATTATAGCTCGAATTATTATATATTTATAAAACCTAGAGGAGGAATTTATATCATGAACAAGGCAGAGTTAGTAGCAGCAGTAGCTGAGAAGGCTGGACTTTCCAAGAAGGATGCAGAGGCATCTGTGAAGGCATTTACTGACGTAATCGCTGAGGAATTAAAGAAGGGTGAGAAGGTTACTTTGGTAGGATTTGGTACATTCGAGGTTTCTGAGAGAGCAGAGAGAGTTGGACGCAATCCACAGACAAAGCAGACCATCACAATCCCGGCTTCTAAGGCTCCTAAATTCAAAGCTGGTAAGGCTTTAAAGGATGCTATCAACTAGTATATAGTTAGAACGAATCGGGGACCTGACAAGTTAGCTTGTTCAGGTCCTTTTTTCTGCTCTTTGTTTCGGAATCTATTATGAGGCACGAGAGTGCCGGAATGGGGTTAAGATGAGACTTGATAAATTCTTAAAGGTATCCCGCCTGATCAAGCGCAGAACTGTTGCCAACGAGGCGTGCGATGCAGGGCGTGTTATGGTGAACGGAAAACCTGCCAAGGCTTCTACGAACGTAAAGGTGGGAGATGTCATTGAGATTATGTTCGGACAGAAGACGGTGAAGGTTCGTGTGCTGGATATTCAGGATACGACCAAGAAGGATGAAGCCAAGGATTTGTTTGAATATATCGCATAAATTCCGGAACCTCCTAATATATTGATAAAAAGGAGGTCTGTTCATATGGATGAAAAAGTGATGCTCAGCAACCGTAAGGTTGGAAGCTTTACCGGAGTTTTAGATGTAATTTCCTTCGATCTGGATGCGGTTCTCTTGGAGACGGAGATGGGGATGCTTCAGATTAAGGGCAAGAATCTTCATGTGAACCGTTTGAACCTTGAGAAGGGGGAAGTGGATTTGGACGGGGAGATTTGTGCTCTGGATTATTCGTCCCTCCCCAAAGGAAAAAGTAAGGACGACGGTTTCTGGATGAAATTGCTAAAATAAAATTGTTAAGAAAATATTGTGAAAAGCCGATATTACAGTTAGAATGTATCACAGAACTCAAAAAGGAGTGAGGGCATGCCAGCAAACAAAAAAAAGAAAAAACAAAAGAGAAATGCCGGCACAGTCAGTGTAGGAATTCTGGTGATTGCGTTTGCGATTGTCATGTCGGTTCAGATTGTGAAGCTAAAGCAAAAGGATGAAAAATACATAGTCAATGAACAGGAGAAGCAAAAGCAGCTCGAGGACGAACAGGCAAGAGCCACGGAGCTTCAGGAGCTGGAGGAGTACATGAACTCGGAAGAGTACATTGTGGACACCGCGCATTCTGTTTTCGGACTAGTTTTTGACAACGAAATCATCTACAAAGAGAAAAAGGAATAAGATGCACCCAAAGAGGAGGCTGCTTTCGCAGCCTCCTCTTTTTTGTATGAAGTTCCTAAAACGGGATGAGGCTTCAAAACTCCCTCGAATCGCCCGTGAATCGAATGTTTTGACGAAAAGTTTTTGAAATGCATTTTTTGTTTTGACAAAGATTTTTGGTGCTGCCTCGTATAATCGAGTCACTTGCCGTCAAAAGGCGGACGAAGAAAGGGTGAAAAGAAATGAATAAGAAGGCAGTATTACAAAAGACGCTGGTGTGGGTGGTGCAGGAATTGATTTGCATGGCCAGTTGCGCAGTTGCGGTGATGGGATATCATCTGTTGATTCCCGGGATGTTTGCGTCCCAGTATACGACCAAGGACAGAAGGCGGATTGTGGGAATCGGCTTGCTCCTGGGGCTGTTTTTCTTTGCCCCCGCAGTAACAGCGGTGAAATATATCATTATTATGGTAGCCACAGCTATCGGAATCCGATTTTACATATGGGCGAATCGCAGCTGCAGCAGTTTTGTGGCGGGAATCATTGCAGCACTGGTGAGTGCGGTAATCAACTGCTCCGGGGAACTGTTCGTGCCCGGGGAAAAATATGGGCTGGTGCTGGGAACTTGCGAGGGGATATTGTCCGTCGGCATCACGGTGGTCATGGCATACATCTGGAATCGCATGGAGCACATGAAATTACCGGACTGGTGGGAGGATGAGACCGTGACACCCAGAAAAAGCAAGGAGGACGATGAGAAAATTCAAAACTTTGCCACCGCAGTCAGCGGTCTGTCGGATGCCATCGGGCACTGGAATCAGATGCAGACCACGGATATGACCGAGAATATGGGAGCGTTGGAGCAGGAGATTATGGGAAATATGTGCGCATCCTGTGAGGGAAATATGATTTGCCTTACAAAGTTCGGGGCCCAGAGAACCGTGAGCATCCAAAAAATGCTCCGGGCGGTGATGGAGCACAGGCAGCGGTCGGATATTCTGAAGCAGGAGTATGTGGCAGGTTGCCCCAAATATCCGGGGATGGTGGATGAGGCTATTCAGGCTTTCGGGAGAATCGAACTGAACAGATCCTGGTACAACCGCCTGGTGGAGAATCGAATGGTGATCGCTCAACAGCTGGATGCCATGTCGGAGTTGCTGACAGACTGGAACAAGGAAGAAAAACCGGTGATAAAAAAAGCCTCCGTTTTGATCTCGAAGATTGCTTTTGAGGCCAAGGAGAAGGGGTTGTTGGTGGATGACGTGCAATTGTTTGAAAACACCCGAGGAAAGAGGAGTGTGCGGGCGGTGGTCTGCAGCAAGTGGGGAGGGGGCATCCCCTCGGAGCGGTATGCCAGAGCTTTGGAAAAAGCTTTGCACCGGCCCATGACGTTGGGCAGGAACGCCAGAGCCATCATTACCAGGGAACCCACGGAGATTCTGGCCTACGAGGATACGGTTTACCATATGCTCTCCGGGATGGCGACCCGCAAGAAGGATTATTCGGCGGTGAGCGGGGACAGTTACGGGGTCTTTGACAATGACAAGGGAAAATACTATGTATGCCTGTCGGATGGCATGGGCTCCGGGGAGCGTGCCAGAAGAGAGAGTGAATTGGTGGTGGAATTGTTGCAAAAATTGATTGAGGGTGGTTTTTCTCCTGCAACAGCCATTCAAATGATGAACTCTGCCATGGTGCTCCAGGGGGATAAGGATACCTTCTCCACCTTGGATCTGTCGGAGGTGGATTTGTATTCCGGAGATTTGTCTATCACAAAGGTGGGGGCGGCCCCCACCTTTATCAAGAGGGGGGAGAAGGTGGAGTGTCTGAGCGCCCCATCACTCCCGGCGGGGAGTCGCATTTTGGAACCGGCCCAGCCTTTGCACACAACCCTGGGGAAAGGGGATTTTCTTGTAATGGTGACAGATGGTGTGTTAGAATATCTCCATGTGAAGGAGCCGGAGGAAAAAATGTGCGAGATTATCGCAAGCATCCGCACCGACAATGCGACGGCCATGGCTACCACCATTTTGAATCGCGTATTGCTCTTTGCGGGAAATCATGCCATGGATGACATGACGGTTCTGGCCCTTGGAATGTGGGAAAAATAATGAAGAAAAAAGTGTGGGAGTATGTGAAGAAATTTCATATGATTGAACCCGGGGATGATGTGCTTGTGGCCTGTTCCGGCGGCGCGGATTCTCTGGCTCTTTTGCTTTTCTTGTGGGAGCAGAGCAGTTGTCTGGACTTTCGCATAAAGGCGGTGCATGTGGAACACGGAATCCGGGGGGAGGAAAGCCTCTCGGATGCGGAGTTTGTGCGGCGCTTCTGTGAGAAGCGGCGGATTCCGTGTGCAGTGATTTCGGTGGACGCTGTGTCCTACGCGAGGGACATGCACCTGGGATTGGAGGAAGCGGCGCGCATTCTGCGGTACCTGGTGTTGGAGGAGGAGGCCCTTCGCTTGCAGGGGGATGGGATTCAGCCGGAGTACCCTTCGGATAGCGGAGTTAAGCCCACGGTGAAGATTGCCTTGGCGCACCACCAGGAGGACAACGCCGAGACCCTTTTGTTTCAGCTGGTGCGGGGCAGCGGACTTCTGGGCATGTGTGGGATTGCCCCGGTTCGACAGGAGGGAAATCTGTGCTATATTCGTCCTTTCCTCTGCTGTAGCCGAGGGGAGATTGAGCAGTATTTGTCGGATGCCGGCGAGAGTTTTTGCGTGGACTCCACCAATGGGGACCAGGGGTACAGCAGGAATCGCATCCGTTCACAGATCATTCCCCAGCTTCAGGAGATTAATCATCGGGCGGTGGAGCATATGAACCGCACGGCGAGCCAGCTGACAGAGGTATGGGATTATTTAAATTGCGAGACCCGGAGGGTGTTGGAGGAACAGGTAACCCGAACTTGGGAGGGGGCATTCGTTTCCGCATCCTATCTGCAGAGCATTCACCCCTGCCTGCAACACGCGGTGGTGATGGAGTTGATTGCGGAGGTTGCGGGAAGGCGCAAAGACCTCACTGCCACTCATGTGCAGAGTGCGCTGGATCTCATGTCGGGGCAGTCCGGCCGAAGGGTTTTTCTGCCCTATCAGGTGAAGGTGACTCTGGAGTATGACCGTTTGATTTTCTCAAGAGGTGAGAGGGAGGAGAACGGAATCTGCGTGGAAATTTCCGGGGGATTTTTGGAATCCCTGCGGGAGAATGGGGGCAGCCGCGAAGTTTGGCTTGGGACGAAAGGGGAGAGACTGATCCTTCGGGTCCTTCCATACAGCGGAATGCGGGAAGAAATTGAGAAAAAAACATATACGAAAACTTTCGATTATGATATGATTAAGTTTGGATTTTGCGTGAGAAATCGGAGGGAAGGGGATTATCTGATCCTTGATGGTTACGGGCACCGCAAGAAGTTGAGCAATTATTTTATCGACGAGAAAATTCCGGCAAGTCAGCGGGATTCCTGCGTGCTGTTGACGCGGGGCTCTGAGATTTTCTGGCATGTGGGAGGCCGCATCGGAGAAAATTACAAGGTGACGGACGATACCCGATGGATACTCAAGATTACATACTGTGGAGGAGAGAAAAATGGATTGTTCGAAGAAACATAATATTTCCGTATATTTGACGGAAGAACAGCTGAATAAAAGAATTGCTGAGATCGGAGCCCAGATCACGGAGCGTTTTCGCGGGGAGTCCGTGTACATGATCGTAATTCTGAAGGGGTCCATCTTTTTTGCGACGGAGCTTGCTAAGAGGATTGAACTTCCTATGACCATGGATTTCATGAGCGTGTCAAGCTACGGTTCCGGCACGGAGTCGTCGGGGGTAGTCAAGATCAAAAAGGATTTGGAATGCTCCATTGAGGGGGAGAATATCATTGTGGTGGAAGATATCATCGATTCCGGCAACACCTTAAGCCGGCTTGTTCCGATGCTCAAGGAGAGAAATCCGAAGAGTGTTACCCTCTGCACTATGTTGGATAAGCCGGATCGGCGTGTGGTGGATGATGTGGTATGCGATTATACCGGTTTTGTTATCCCGGATAAATTTGTGGTTGGATTCGGGTTGGACTATGATCAAAGATACCGTAATCTTCCGTATATCGGATTTGTGGAGGAATCATAAAGGAGAATTATTTTGAATACGAAAAAAGGAAATTTTAAGGGATTTGGCATCTATGTGATGTTGATTCTCGTGGTTATTATCATTTGGTATATGATGAGCGGAAATTCTGCCACAAATTCTTATACCAAGAGTGAGTTTGAACAGGCATTGAAGGATGACAAAGTGGCAACCGTTATCGTGGTACAGAATCGCGAGATACCGACCGGAAGCCTGAAGATATCCTACAAAGATACCAGCACACACCTGCTTTACACCTCCGATGTCAATGAGGCTCAGGCACTCATGGAGAAGAATCATTTTTCCAATTATATGATGGAGGATGTCCCAACAGAGAGCTGGCTGATGACGCTTCTCCCGTATCTGTTGATGTTTGGCGCCTTCTTCATCCTGTTTGTGATTATGAACAACAACGCGGCGGCGCAGAGCGGTGGCAATAAAATGATGAATTTCGGCAAGAGCCGCGCCAAAATGTCCACGGATGACAATAAGGTTCGCTTTGACCAGGTGGCCGGCCTTCGGGAGGAGAAGGAGGATCTGGAAGAGATTGTTGATTTTCTCCGGGCTCCGCGCAAGTATACCGAGCTGGGGGCAAGAATCCCCAAGGGAGTGCTTCTGGTGGGACCTCCGGGAACCGGTAAGACCATGCTGGCAAAGGCGGTTGCCGGGGAAGCGGGGGTTCCGTTTTTCAGCATTTCCGGATCCGATTTCGTGGAAATGTTCGTGGGTGTGGGTGCATCCCGAGTGAGGGATCTCTTCGAGGATGCCAAGAAGAATGCGCCCTGTATTGTATTTATCGATGAGATTGACGCGGTGGCGCGTCGGCGCGGAACCGGTATGGGGGGAGGCCACGATGAACGTGAGCAGACGCTGAATCAGATGTTGGTGGAGATGGATGGATTCGGTGTCAACGAGGGAATAATCGTTCTGGCGGCAACCAACCGTGTGGATATTTTGGATCCTGCCATTATGCGTCCGGGACGATTCGACCGCAAGATTGTGGTGGGAAGACCGGATGTGGCCGGCCGCGAGGAAATCCTGAATGTCCACGTGAAAAACAAACCGGTGGGGGACGATGTGGATTTGAAGCAGATCGCCCAGACGACTGCGGGCTTCACCGGGGCGGACCTGGAGAACCTGTTGAATGAAGCGGCCATTGTTGCAGCAAGGGAAGACCGGAAGTTTATCACCCAGGAGGATATTCGCAAATCCTTCGTGAAGGTTGGAATCGGCGCGGAGAAGAAGAGCCGCATTATCTCTGATAAGGAAAAACGAATTACGGCGTTTCATGAGGCCGGCCACGCAATCCTGTTCCATGTTCTCCCGGATGTGGGACCGGTCTACACCGTATCCATCATTCCTACAGGGACGGGAGCTGCGGGCTATACTATGCCTCTTCCGGAAAGGGACGAAATGTTCAACAGCAAGGGGAGAATGTTCCAACAGATTATTGTTGGCCTGGGCGGACGAGTAGCGGAGGAGTTGGTCTTTGATGACATCACCACCGGTGCTTCCCAGGATATCAAAGAGGCCACCAAGCTGGCCAAGAGTATGGTGACCAAATACGGTATGTCCAATGAGATTGGATTGATCTGTTATGAGGATGATGAGGATGAGGTATTCATCGGAAGAGATCTGGCCCACACCAAGGGATACAGCAACCGGGTTGCCGAGAAGATAGACGAAGAGGTCAAACGGATTATCGACGAGGCCTATGGGGAGGCGAAACGCATTATCGGTGAGAACCGCTCCGTCCTGGATGCCTGTGCCGAACTTTTGCTGAAAAAGGAAAAGATTACCAGGGACGAATTTGAAGCATTATTTGAATAAAATTGTGAAGTGTGCACAAAAACAAACGATAACTTTTGTTAACTTTGTGCACACTTTTTTATATTCCCATGCTATTATAATGACTGTAAAAACCCCCCAATACATTATATAAAGTTTTTACTATACCCCATAGTAAAAATACCTTCTCCTAAAAAGACAGCGGATCGAACGGCTGTCTTTTTTACTTTGTATCAACAATGGGATTGTGAGAATTGCACAAAAACATTTTATAATCTTTGTGAACTTTGTGAACACTTTTGGGTTAGGACGTGCTACTATAATAACCGTAAAAACCCCCCAATACATTATATAAATTTTTGCTATACCCCATAGTAAAAATACCTTCTCCTAAAAAGACAGCAGATTGAATGGCTGTCTTTTTACTTTATGAAAAAGCGACTGCAAAACTGCAGTCGCTTTTTGCTATCTCAATGAAGGATTGTGTATCAATCGGAATTGAAACAGGTCTCCCAGGGCACGGGATTATCCCAACCGGTGGTGTCGAAGCCGTTGCGGATGCACTTACAGTAGTAATCGTATTTTATCCCGGTGGGCGAATCGGTGGAGAAACTGTCGTCGTTTGACACGCCCTTGATGTAATTGGACATTGCGGTTCCGAATAAAACAGCCCGATCCTCCGTGGGGAAGGTGACGGAATAGGAATCGATAAAGTAGTCCGAATACAATTCGTAGGCGTTGTTGTCCTCATAACCGTCGTAGGACATGAGATACTCAAAATCGTCGGGGTTGTAGTCCGCCCATTTCTTCTCGGAGAAGAGGTTGCCGGATACGTAATTGTTGCGAAACTCCAGACGTCTGTCCACCATGTGTGACAGCTCGTGGGCAATGGTATAGTCCCAGTGGCGGCTGTAATTGGTGTTGAGCACCATGACCATGTGGGAATTGATCTCATTGACAAAGCCGCTGGGATCCTCCAATACCCCCATATTGTCGCCGGTGATATTGCCGGCGAGATAGATGCGGATGCCCCGATTCTCCCCGAAGGCAAGCTGGGTGAAGAAATTGTCCGGATAGCAGGACAAAGCGTCCTCCAAATCATCCAAAGCCTTGGAAATATCATTGCTGTTCAATTGCTGTTTGGTGTAAAAATGATCGATTTTTTCCGGCACTTCAGGCCCCAGATAGATGGAGATTCCATATTTCTCCTCCAGCGCGGTGGCCTTCTGGTTCGCAGAATACAGAGCACCCCAATCGTAGGTGTCCAAATTAAGGATGTTTGTCACTTGGTAACCGTACTCCGTATCGTTTTCCGCCTCGTAAGCCCCATAGTAATAGGACGGAACACTTGCGGCCAATTCGTCCTCGCCGGAGTAGAATTGCAGATCGCAGGGGTTTTCTCCCGGAGCGTTCATATCCCACACGATAAGGTATGGGCGGAGATTCATATTGTACGCCAGAAGAAAACCGATTCCCTCCTCCTCGAAGTAGGCCTGGTGGTTGGAGAGATATACGCCGTCATCGGACAGGTCTCCACAGCTGTAAGTGAAGGAGGATAAGTCCGAACCGGTGGGAGAATACCGAGCAAAGGAAATCTGGTAATCATTCACGTCGGTCTCATAATCCTGCTGAACCAGAACAAAAGTGCCGTCGTTCATGGCTTTGGCCCCGCAGGCGTTGTCGCATCGGAAAAAGAAATTGTCGCCGTCGGGACCTCGGTACACCCAAAAGCGTTCGGAGGAGTTGGTGAGCCCCACAAACGCACAGTTCGACACGTCGCCCAGGAAATAATATCCTCCCGGAATAGCGTACTCGGTGGCGAGGGTCTTGTTGTTGATCACGGCGAGGCGATAACCCAATGTCAGCGGATCCACTCCGGCGATTGCAAAGTATTCCCGGGAGTCGGAGACACTCCCCGGCTGAATCCCGTAGAAATTCCATTCCGATTCGCCGATATCGATGTAACTGTTCTGCAGATTTATGAAGAAAGGCTCCGAGAAGGACTCACTGTACACATAATACTCGGTATCCTTCTCGGTGGGGTACAGTGTCAGCTCCTCTCCGCCATACAGCTCAGAGATATCATAGGAACATTGCAGCTTCAGGCGGCTGTCGTAGACGGATAATTCCAGATTGTCGTAGTCGAACAAAAACAGCTCATCGCCGATTACCTGATAACTGTCACAGTGAATATCCTGATGTCGCAGGGAATAGAGAACTTTATCGCGCCAGGGACTGTAGACGTCGAAGGAGTATTCATACTCCACAGCGGATAAATCCACATCCTCATCCGAAAAAGCATCACCATAATATGCCTCCGCCACCAGAAGAATGTCATCTCCGAAACGGCAGAGATCGTTGTACGGCTTTCCGAGGAAGAAATCATTGTCCAGTTCGTAGAGGTTGTCGGTCTGCGGGACAGGCATCGCCGCCTCCCAAAAGGCGGGATTTTTGCGGGCCTTTGCGTCCAACTGGGCCGGATCGGTGAACAGGGCCTCCAAATCGGCCAGACCACATCCGGAAAAGGAGAATGTTAAAGCGCAGATCACAGCGCAACCTGCAGATCGAAAAAAAACTTTTTTTCGCACCATAGTATTTCCTCGCTTATTTTAGGGCGACCTTTGCGGTCGAAGATCGTTCGATCAGTTGTGGGCGCATCAGGGTTTTGCTGATGGGAATATGGTGAATCAGCGAATTCAGCATGACATATGCGCAGCGCCCCAGTTCATTGCGTTCCTGGCGGATGGTGGTGAGCGGGGGATTCAGAGTTTGCGCAATTTCAATGTCGTCAAATCCCACAATGCTGATGTCCTGCGGACAGCGGAGCCCCTTCTCGCTACACACTTCCATGGCACCCTGGGCGAGAAGATCGTTGCCGCAAACAATGGCTGTGGCCCCCTCGTCCAAGAAGCCGGGCACATGATACTTGGCGCTGTCCGCAACATAGTAGCCGTGAGCCATAAGATTTTTGTTCAGGGGAAGTCCTGCTTTTTTCATGGCACTTTCAAATGCTTCCTGACGCTGGTCGGAGACCAGAGAACCCTCGGAACCATTCAAAAAGGCAATTTTTTTGTGCCCCAGCTGGAGCAGATGCAGGACTGCAAGCTCGATTCCTTCGTGGCTGTCGGTGCCCACGTAACAGATGTTGGGGTTGCGCTCCACAAAATTGTCCAGAAGCACGGTGGGCATGGTGGTGGTGGGAAGCTGATTCATCCACTCGTCCTCCAGAGCAAACCCCACCATAAATGCCCCGCAATATCCGTTTTTCAACAGGTAGGTGTCGTATTTGTCCGCGGCCTGCAGCGCAGGGGTGGCATCCACAATATCCACATCCCATTTATTTTTATATGCGTTTTGCCGGAAGCCAAGAACAATGTCATATCCGAACTTATCGGGGGCGTCGTAATCCATATTCTCGATGAGAAGACAGAGCTTGCGATGCTCCTCCTTGCGGGACCGCTTGGTGCTGTACCCCATCTCCACCGCGGTGTCAAGAACGGCTTGGCGAAGGGATTCGCTGATATCGCTCGCGCCGTTAAGCCCCTTGGATACTGTGCTGACAGAAACTCCCAATCGGTCAGCAATCTCTTTAATCGTTGCCATAATTTATACCCCTCTCCATAACAATATTTTTACATAATTATATAGAATGGAGGCGGAACTTTCAATATTTTCGAAACATTATCGAAAAAATACGAAAAAATTTTGTGGTATATATACAAAAATGGATTTCAAAAAATGTTAATAACGTCGAAAAACTATTTCCGAAGGCTAAAATCATTGACAAAAATAGGTGCAGAACATACAATTTACCTCGTTGGCAATATTTCCGTTGCCTGTTTATGAATGGGCAAATATGGAAACTTTTGAGTTGATGTTGCACTTGCATAATGACGAAAAGCATTGTATAATATTACATAGTTTTGGTCGACATAACGAAACTCACAATCGCTGACCTTTATGAATGGTATAAGATGCTTTGCATTTTATATAGACACTTTTTCAAAATTTTAAAAGGAGAGGAAAACGATGAAAAAGAAAGTATTATCAGTATTACTCGTTGCAGCTATGACAGCTACCATGTTCGCTGGCTGTGGTAACGAGACAACCGAAGCTCCTGCAGATACTCAGGCAGCTTCAACCGAAGAGACCGTTGATTACGGCTCAGGTTCTATCACAATTTGGGCAGCTGAGAATGTTCAGGAGCTTACCCAGCAGTTGGCAGATCAGTTCATCGCTGACAACGGACTTGATTACACAGTAACCGTTGAAGCAGTAGGTGAAGGTGATGCAGCCGGCAACATGATTACAGACGTTGAGGGTGGAGCTGATATCTTCGGCTTCGCACAGGATCAGATTTCACGTCTTGTTTCTGCAGGTGCTTTGCAGCAGTTGACAGGAACCGGATATGATGAGTGGATTGCAGAGCAGAACGATGCCGGTGCAGCTGGTGCAGCTACAGTTGGTGGCGTTACATACGCTTTCCCGATGACATCTGACAACGGATACTTCTTATACTATGACAGCAGTGTTGTAACAGATCCTACTTCTCTTGAGAAGATCGCTGAGGATTGTGCAGCAGCTGGCAAGAACTTCTACTTTGAGATCAACTCCGGTTGGTATCAGACAGCATTCTTCTTCGCTACCGGATGTGAGCTCACATACGATACCGATGCAGATGCTAACTTCACAGCTTGCAACATCAACTATGCATCAGATGCAGGTGTTGTAGCTCTTAAGGAAATCATCGAGTTACAGTCATCTCCGGCATTCCAGAACGGTTCTTCTGTTGACAATGGTACCAATATCGGTGCTATCGTAGACGGAACTTGGGATTCCGGTGCAGCTCAGGCAGCTCTTGGCGACAACTACGCATGTGCTAAACTTCCTTCCTTCGTTGGCTCTGATGGAAATACCTATCAGTTGAGCGGATTTGGTGGATTTAAGCTCTTGGGCGTTAAGCCGCAGACAGAGGCTGGAAAGCTTCAGGTTTGCTTGATGCTTGCTCAGTACTTAACCAACACCGAGTCACAGCTTGCTCGTTACAATGCAGTTGGTTGGGGTCCTTCCAACGTGGCAGCTCAGGGAGATGCATCAGTTCAGTCTGACGCAGCACTTGCAGCACTTGCAGAGCAGTTGGTATACACCATTCCTCAGGGTAACTACCCGGGAGATTACTGGACACTTGCAACCTCACTTGGTGATGACGTTATTTCTGGAAACCTCAGCTCCTCTACTTCTGACGAAGATTTGATGGCAGCTCTTCAGACCTTCCAGGATACCTGCATCTCTTACGCTCAGTAATTTTGGCAAGTACATTCTAGAAGAATCGAAAAAGCATAGGGGTAGCGTATTGTCTACCCCTTGCTTTTTTATCAATCTCGTTACATTCTGTGAGGTTACTACTTATGGTCACCTACAGGAATTTGATGCAACTTGGAGGGACTATGAAAAAGATTGCAGACTTTTTTAAGGGAATAGGCAACGATTTAAAGGAAATTGGTGTAACCTTCAAAGAAGGCGATTGGAAAACTCGCATTTCTTTTTTGATTATGGGCTTTGGCCCTCTTTTGAGAAAATATTTTGTGCGCGGAATTGCATTCCTCGCAATTGAAGTGTTGTATATTTACTACATGGTGGTAAGTGGCTCAAAGTTTCTTGCAAAGTTTAACACTTTGGGTACCGAAGGCACGCATATGGATCCGAAGACCTTCCTTACCGTGTACGGTGACAACAGCTTCTTGATTTTGCTATATGGTCTTATGGCGATTTTGATTACCCTGCTCTTCATTGTAGTATGGCGTATGAATATTCGTGAAAATCGCAAGGAGGAGCTTGCTGCAAAGGAAGGCAAAGCAGTTCCTACCGTGAAGCAGGATTTGTACTCTCTGTTGGATGAGAAATTTCATGCGACATTGCTGACACTTCCTACCACCGGAATTGCAACCTTTATGATTCTCCCGATTATCTTCATGATTTGCGTAGCGTTTACCAATTATGATTATAATCATCAGGCTCCTGCCAAGCTCTTTACGTGGGTTGGCTTGGAGAACTTTAAGAACCTGTTTTCTTTCGGTTCAGCAGGCTTTGGCGGTACCTTCTTCCGCGTATTGGGATGGACATTAGTTTGGGCATTCTTTGCAACATTCCTGAATTACTTCCTTGGTATGGGTGTTGCAATTTTGATAAACAAAAAGGGCGTAAAGTTTAAGAAATTGTGGAGAACAATTCTCGTTATGTCAATTGCGATTCCGCAGTTCGTTTCATTACTTTATGTTTCCAAGTTATTCGCAAATGATGGTTTGATCAACTCCTACCTCATGAAGTGGGGATGGATTGACAGTGCAATTCCGTTTTGGACGGATCCCATGCTTGCGAGAGTGACCATCATTATTATCAACTGTTGGATCGGTATTCCGTATCTGATGTTGATTTCCACCGGTATTTTGATGAATATCCCGGAGGATTTGTATGAAAGTGCGAGAATTGACGGCGCCAACGCATGGCAAATGTTCCGCAAGATTACATTGCCGTACATGCTGTTCGTGACAGGCCCGTATCTGTTGACACAGTTTACAGGAAACCTCAACAACTTCAACGTTATCTTCCTTCTCTCCGGAGGTGGACCACAGTCCATGTCCCTGTCAGGAAGCGCCGGTTCTACCGACTTGTTGATTACATGGTTGTATAAGATGACGGTTAATGATACCAACTATAGTATGGCTGCGGTAATCGGTATTATGGTATTCGTTGTAACTGCAGTTATCTCATTAATTGTGTATGGTATGTTACCATCAGTTAAGGACGAGGAGGGATTCCAGTAATGGCTAAGCAAAAAGAAAAGAAATTACACAAGCAGCATAATGCGCTCAGCAATGGAATCGCGTATGTTGTATTGATCTTAATCAGCATTGTCTGGTTAGCCCCGTTTGTAATGATTGTATTGCAGAGTTTCCGCTCTTATAATGAAGGCGGTGGAGGAATGGTAGAGTACCTTCTTCCGAAGACTTTCTCTCTGGACTCCTACAAGTGGTTATTCAGTAGTGAGAGCCAGTTCTTTAAATGGTATGGAAACACCTTTATCATTGCTTTCTTCATCACACTGGGACAGACTGCAATGGTGCTTATGGTAAGTTACGCCTTGTCCCGTATGAGATTTAAGGGACGTGAGCTTTGGATGAGAGTTTGCTTGATTCTCGGAATGTTCCCGGGATTCTTGACCATGATTTGCTTGTACTTCCTGCTCAAGAACTTCGGTTTGACACAGGCCGGCGCAATTCCGGGATTGATTTTGATCGGTGTTGCCAGTTCCGGTATGGGATACTATGTATGTAAGGGATTCTTTGACACGATTCCGAAATCTTTGGATGAGGCAGCCAGAATTGACGGTGCGTCAAGAGCAAGAATTTTCTTCACCCTGACCATTCCGCTTTCAAAGCCGATTATTATCTATACCGCTTTGACTGCATTCATGGCTCCCTGGTGTGATTACATCTTTGCATCCTATGTTGCGTTTGGTTACAGTGATAGCTACAACGTTGCAGTGGCGTTGTTCCGCTGGGTTAAGACAAACGATTACCAGGGTTACTTTACACGATTCTGTGCAGGTGGTGTTTTGATTGCAGTTCCGATTACGATTCTGTTCATGTGCTTGCAGAAGTATTATGTAGAAGGTGTAACCGGTGGTGCAGTAAAGGGCTAAAAAGTATTTATTCGGCAGTCGGATTCCGGCTGCCGATTTTTTTGAGCATAATTTGAAGAATGATAGAATTTATTGTAAAATAGTATTAATTTGAGCGAATTTTTGAGGTAAATGTTAATGAAAATATACAAAAACCGATGGATCTGTGTTATAATGACTATGTTATTAGTTCTTGTGACACTGGTAGGCTGCGGGGATAATGCAAGCAATGGTCAGAAGGCGGAATCATACGAATACGATTATGAGCAGGAACTGAATATCATCGATGACAATTATCGAAATTATTATGAGATATTTGTCTATTCCTTCTATGACTCCGACGGGGATGGAATCGGAGATCTCCGCGGCGTTATTGAGAAGTTGGACTACATACAGGAGATGGGATTTAACGGTATCTGGTTGATGCCGATTATGCCATCCACAACCTACCACAAATATGATGTCATTGACTACAAAGATATCGACCCGGAATACGGGACCCTGGAGGATTTTCAGGAACTGGTAGACGAATGCCATGAGCGTGACATCCGATTGATTATCGATTTTGTCATCAATCACTCCTCCGCACAGAACCAATGGTTTTTGGAGGCCTGTGATTATTTGAGGACCTTGGACGAGGGGGAAGAGCCGGACGTAACAGCTTGCCCTTACGTGGATTATTATCATTTTTCTACGGAGAAGATAGACAGTACCTATTATGGGGTTGCCGGAGTTGATTGGTGGTATGAAGGATCTTTCTGGGATCAGATGCCGGATTTGAACCTGGAGAGTGAGGCGCTTCGCGGCGAGATCGAAGACATTGCGAAGTTTTGGATTGATATGGGTGTGGATGGATTCCGAATGGATGCGGCACTGCATTTTGAGGAGGAAGACGATGATGCAAACAATGAGATCTTGAACTGGATATACAGCTATGGAAAGTCCCTGAATCCGGAATTTTACATGGTGTCAGAGGTCTGGGCCAGCGAGAAAACCATCACGGATTACTACGGCAGTTTGACGCCCAGTATGTTCAATTTTGATGCTGCCTCCGCGGAAGGCAAGATTATGAAGGCCGCAAGGAATGGAAGTGCAGTGGGCTTTGTTCAGGCGATGTTGCGATACCAGGAGGATTTTTCCGCAGTGAACCCGGAGTATATCGATGCTCCGTTTTTGACCAATCATGATCAGGTGCGGGTGGCAAATGCGCTGACCAGCAACCCGGATAATATGAAGATGGCGGCAGGCCTTCTGATGACCATGAGTGGAAGCCCCTTCGTGTATTACGGGGAGGAGATCGGGATGAAGAGCAGCGGAACGAAGGATGAGAACAAGCGACTTCCCATGCGCTGGTCGGAAGCGGATGACACCGGAATGACCAAGGGGCCAAGTGGCAGTGACAAAAACGCGGAGCAGACATTCGCGGCATTGGATGAACAGTTGTCCGATCCGGATTCCATCGTGAATTATTATCGCCGGGCCATTCGGATTCGAAACGAGAATCCGGAGATTGCGCGAGGAACCATCACATTGGTGGAGGAATTGTCCGAGGGAAATCAGGCTGCCATCACCAAGACATACGAGGGAAGCACTATCGGAATTCTGTACAACACCGCCGATAGGGATGCCACTATGGATTTGCAGGGGACTGCATTGGAAGGAATGGAAATTCGCGGATATATGACTTTGCATGGAGAGGTTGTCACTTTGGAGAATGGAGAGGTGTCCCTTCCGGCACAATCAATCTGCATTTTAAAATAATTTTTGGGGTAACAAAAGTCAATGTATAGGAGAGAATGCATGAGCAAAAAGGAAAAAGGACAAAAAGAAATAAAGGAACCTAAGGCACCCAAAACTCCGAAGGCTCCAAAAGCTCCAAAGGCGCCCAAAGCACCAAAGGGATTGAAAACGCCCAAGGCACCCAAAATTCCGAAGGCACCGAAGATGTCCGGGGCAAAAAAACAGCATGCAGAGAAGACAAAATCGGAGGTTCCGTTTATCAGAAGTATCGGAGCACGCTTGATTGCGGCCTTTATGATTCCTGTACTTGGCATTGTGATATTGGGTGTGGCTTCCTACCGGAAGTCCAGCACGGCTCTGATCAGCAACTACCAGACGTCCGTGGAACAGACCGTAGACATGATGCAGCAATACATCAGCCTTGTTGTGAGCAGTGAGAAGGATGAGTTCAAGTCTTACCTCACCAATGCGGATATGAAAAACTATCTGGGCGGATTGCTGGATGAGAAGGATGAAATTTCAAACAGGACGGATTTTCAGTCCCTTTTGCGCAATAAGATGGCACTGGATTCTAAAATCCGAAATGTCTTTATTCTGGCAGACTCCAACCGGACACTGAACGAGGCTACGGCTCAGGTGCAGGGAAACTTGTACAGCGCCTATAGCGCAACCACCCAGGGTGCCATTATGGCTTCGGATACATCGGGATGGCACATTTTCGGTCAGGATCCGGAGGCGGATGCCATCATGGGAATCAAGACGGAGGGATATTGCCTTCGAATCGCCAAGAGAATGAACGAGCAAAAAGCGGTTATGCTGATAGATATCGATGCAAGTGTGATTCGCGAGAGCATGAAGGCTCTGGACGGAGGGGAAGGCTCCTATGTATGTATTGTCACGGAGGATGGAACGGAATTCTACTCCGATGGGGAACTTCAGTTGGAAGCACCCATGGTGTTTGGAACAGAGTTCTATGAAGCGGCGATGGCATCTGAAGAGCAGTCCGGCAATGATATGGTGGATATCGGAGGAAAGCAGTATCTGTTTTTATACAGCAAGATGACAACCGGTAATGCCATAGTCACTGCTTTGGTGCCCTCTGCAAGATTGACTGCTGAGGCGTCGCAGATTAAGACTCTCTCCGTGGCGCTGGTCATCCTGTTTGTTCTGATTGCCTCTGTTTTGGCACTGTATATTTCCAGAACAATGATTAACACGATTAAGTATATTCTCCGTCAGCTCCGCAAGGTTTCCGGCGGAGACCTCACCGTCCATCTGACGGCCAAGACAAAGGATGAATTCAGCCTCCTGTGCGATGGCGTCAATCATATGGTTGAGCACGTGAAGGATTTGATTGTCCATGTCAACGAGGTGAGCAACCAGTTGAATGATGCTGCTTCCTACGTGAATCAGGCATCCGGAACGTTTTTGGAGACCTCCCAGGATATTCAAAGTGCGGTGAATGAGATTGAAATCGGTGTAAACAAGCTGGATACCGGGTCCGAGGATTGCCTGACACAGATGGATTCCCTCTCCGGAAAAATCTCAAATGTGAGCCAGAATGCGGATGAAATCGGAAAGCTGACCTCCGAGACGGGAAGCACAATCTCAAGCGGAATCGAATCCGTACAGGGATTGACCCGCAGCGCCCAGTCTACCATGGAGATTACGCAGCGTGTTATCACAGCAATCGAGGAGCTGGAATCAAAATCAAAATCTATCGATAAGATAATCTCTGCAATCAATGATATTGCAGAACAGACAAACCTGCTTTCCCTGAACGCTTCCATTGAGGCGGCCCGCGCAGGGGAGGCCGGCAGGGGCTTTGCGGTTGTGGCGGAGGAGATCCGCAAATTGTCGGATCAGTGTCTGACATCTGCAGGACAGATTTCTTCCATCGTGACGGAAATCGTTGCAAACACCGCGGAGGTCGTGGAAATTGCAAGGCAGGCGGAGAGTGTGGTATCCACCCAGGCGGATGTGGTGGAGGAAACCACCGAATCCTTCCGCAGAATTGACCGCCAGGTTCAGTCGTTGCTGGATGCACTTGGAACCATTTCCAACAATGTGGACGAGATGAATTCCTCGCGTTCCGAGACGCTGGAAGCAATCGAGAGTATTTCTGCCGTTTCGGCAGAGACCGCAGCATGTTCTTCCACCGTGTACACAAGTGCCGGCTCACAGTTGTCTGCCGTGCAGGAGCTTGAGAAGGCATCCGTTGATCTGGCAGAGAAATCAGACCGGTTGGTGGAGATGCTGAAATCATTTACCATTTAAGGGGATAGTATGAGAATCAGAACCATTCTAATCTATGCATTTTTCTTTTTCTATTTGTTACTTGGGTTGCCGGTGTTGGCAGTGGAGTGGGTTATCTCCAAATTTAATCAGAGACTTGCAGATATCAGACGCTTGCGAATGGTACAATGGGCGTTTCGCAGTATCCTCTTCATCGGGGGAATCAAAGTGAATGTGACCGGCTGTGAAAATGTGCCGGAAAACGAAGCGGTATTGTATATCGGAAATCACAGAAGTATTTTCGACATCATTGTAACTTATCCGCAATGCAGGAACCTGACAGGATATATCGCCAAAAAGTCCGTGAAGAAAGTTCCCGGATTGAGGCTTTGGATGAAGAGGCTGTACTGCTTGTTCCTTGACCGGGATGACATCAAGCAGAGTATGAAGGTGATCCTTGACGCCATCGAACTCATAAAAAGAGGCATTTCTGTCTGTGTTTTTCCGGAGGGGACCCGCAACAAGAACCGTGAGAGGCCGGATGAATTGTTGCAGTTCAAGGAGGGAACCTTCAAGATTGCACAGAAGACCGGGTGCAAGATTATTCCCATGGCCATCCTGGGAACAGATGATATCTTCGAAAATCATCTTCCATGGATTCACAAGGGGGATGTTCAGGTGATCTACGGAGAACCCATTGTGATCGCAGACTTGGAAAAAGAAGATCAGAAACACCTGGGAGCCTATTGCCAGAGGGTGGTCTCTGAGATGATAAAAAATGCGATGAAGTAGCGCAAAGCTTGCAGTTATTTTACTTTTTCGGTATATTTCAGCGTTTGTCTCATATATTGGTAGCAAACGTTTTGAGGTAAGACTATGAAAAAGAGAATAATTGCAGGCTTTTTTTGCGGATGGATTGTGCTTGCTTTGACGGGCTGTACCGTGGGGGAGGAGGAGAAGGTACGAAAGGTAAGGGACCTTGAATATACCGTGGTGAAGGAGCGGGAGATACCACAAGACCTTGTGGAGGTCATAGAGACAAAAAAGGCGGAAAAATTCAAAGTTACCTACACTGACAATGAATATTTATACATTTCTTATGGATATGGACAACAGGCGACGGGCGGGTATTCCATCTCGGTAAAGGATCTGTATGAGTCGGATAATGCGATCTATTTCTCTGTGGAGGTTCACGGCCCCAAGCGAGGGGAAGAGGTTTCCCAGGGAAACAGTTACCCCTATATCGTCGTCAAGACGGAGGCGCTGGATCTCCCGGTGGTATTTGAATAATCATGCACACATAGGTACTTTATGCCTATTGTCAAAAGTTTCACACTTTGCTATACTAAAACCACTAGATATAGTACTTTACCAGAATTCTATCGCTAAATAGGGAGGCTCGTTATGGAACAGGAAATAATCAGCAAAGTTCGCTCATCCATCCGTCAGCAGTGCGGTAACAGAGTTAAGATTCAGTTGGATCGCGGACGCAACAAGGTGGATATTCAGGAAGGTGTAATCCAGCAGGCATATCCAAGTGTGTTTACGGTGTTGGTAGATGACGAGCGAGAACAGAACCCGCCACAGCTTTTGTCCTTTAGCTACAAGGATGTTATCACAAAGGACATTCGCATGAAACTTTGCTAATTATTGCGAACAATATATGAATATTATCCCTTCACATCGAATATGTATTGGTACAGAGTTCGAAGTGGAGGGATTTTTTGTTGGAAAAACAAGCTATAAAAAGAGTTCAAAAGATGGCAAAGGAATTCTCACAGATTACGCTGGATGACGATTACATCGTCAAAGACCAAAAGCCGGATGTAATCAAAATCATTCATTCCAAGGGCTGCCTATCGTTTGAGGAAGCAAAGCCGTCCGGTCAGACGGTTTGGGTCAGCGGGAAATTGGATTTTCTGGTGCTTTACCGCAGTGACGAGGATGGGAGCACACCGGAATCCCTGGCGGGGAGCGTTGCAATCCGGGAAAAGGTTATGATTGATCAAAATTGGGAAAACGAACCTTTGCGTGTGAGCGGAGAATTGGAGGATCTGTCCGTCGGAATCATCAACTCCAGAAAATTATCCATTCGCGCGGTCGTCAACCTGGAGATAGAAGCGGAAGGAATTGTGGAGGAGGCAGTTGTATGTGAACTGGACTCCACAAGCCGGATGGAGCAAAAATGCAGTGAGAAAGAGGTGATGAATCTCATCTGTGCCAAGCGCGATGTGTTGCGGTTGCACAATGAGGTGACACTCCCCAATTCCAAGGACAATATCGGGGAGATTAAGTATTCCCAGATTGATGTGAGAAACATCGAGACGGATGTCACCAAGGGGAAACTGCAGCTACAGGGGGAAGCCAGCATCTGTGTCGTGTACATTGGGGAGGAGAAAAAGGCGGAATGCTATGAGACGTCCCTCCCATTCTCCGGGGAACTGGAGCTGGATTGTATGAATGTGCCGGATATCTATTGGGTGAAGGCACGGGCCATGGACTGCGAGGTTGATGCAAGAAATGATTACGACGAGGAAAGCAGAATTCTGGGGATTGAGATGTCTTTGGATATAGAGTACAAACTGTGGCAGGAGGAAAAGGTGACACTTCTGGAGGACGCCTACGCACTGGATCGGGAGATATCTCTGGTAAAAGAATCCGGAATTCTCCCTGTCTTTTGCATGAAAAATGTTGCCAAGGTGAGACTGTCCGACAGCTTCCAGATGGATAACAGCATGGAAAAAATAATGCAGATGTGTTTTTCCACAGCGGAGATTTCCATCGACCACGTGGAGCAGGTGGAGTGTGGGCTGCATTTTGAGGGGGTGATGTTGGTTCACCTCTTGTACCTGGCGGCGGAGGATGACTTCCCACTGGTTCATACCCAGGCATCCATTCCATTCGAGCAGACCGTGGAAATCATGAACTGCAAAGAGGAGACACAGTACGATTATGAAGTGTGGGTGGACCGGGTTCAGGTGAGCATCATGGATAATCGGGAATATGAGGTCAAGGGTGGAGTCAGCATTGCGGTTATGGCATGGAACGATGAACCCTATGAGCGGATTACGGATGTGGAAACCAGGGAGATGGGGATGGACACTCTTCCCGCACAGCCGGGAATTGTGGGATATTGCGCCTGCAGGGAAGAGGAATTGTGGGATATCGCAAAAAAATACCATACCACGGTGGCGGATATCGAGAGCACAAACGGCATAACAGGAAAGACAATCCCGGCGAACATGAAAATAATCATTGTAAAACAGGTCGCAAAATGTTAGTATATAGGGGTATTTGAAACTTTTTGGCAAAAGAAAAAGAGGAGAATGAAAATGGAAAATAACAATTTTAGTGATTACAGTGCGCCAACCTCCGGCGACGGAACAGACGCTTCTGATGCAACAGCTGCGGCAGGACAGCAGCCGGCAAACGGGAATCAGCCGGTAAACGGGGAACAGCCGCAGTACGGAGCACAGCCGCAGTACGGGGAACAGCCGCAGTACGGAGCACAGCCGCAGTACGGAGCACAACCGCAGTACGGGGAACAGCCGCAGTACGGGGAACAACCGCAGTACGGAGTACAGCCGCAGTACGGAGCACAGCCACAGTACGGAGCACAGCCACAGTACGGAGAGCAGCCGCAGTATGGGGCACAGACCCAATACGGCGACCAGACCCAGTATGGAGCACAGCCGCAGTATGGAACACAGCCACAGTACGGACAACAGCCATATGGACAACAGCAGTACGGACAGCAGGCATATGGAGCCATGGTGGATGATAATGGTCAGCCAATCAAGAATAAGAGCGGAATGAAGATGGCATTCTCTGTACTCGAGATACTGTCAATTATTTTGTGTAACGTAATCGGTTTGATCATGGGTATCATCGGATGCATCTATGCAAGCAAGAGTGGGAAAGCTTACAATGAGGGCAGAAAAGAAGACTTCAAGGATGCTAACAAGACAACCAATATCGTCCTCTGGATTGGTTTGGCAAGTGTAATTTTGGTGGTGATTAGCTGGATTGTAATTTTTGCAACCGGAGTATCTCTCGCAAAAGAGATTGAGAGTGAAATCAACAATGAGTACGAGTACGATATTACGGATGACGATTATGATTTCGACGAGTATTTCCCGGATGACAATGAGGATCAGATTATCGGGGAAGCAGACGGCGAGCAGAGCCAGAGCATCCCGAATGCCAATATCGGAAAGTGGTATAGCTTTGTGCTGAACGGTCAGACACTGACCCTTCCCATGTCTCTGGATGAGTTTAAGGTTACCGGTTTTGACATTGACGAGGCTATCTACTCCGACACCCTTGAGCCGGGTGAGTATACATACTACATGTATTACGATGAGAACGGAAACTATATCGGATGGATTGACATCGCAAACTTCGGGGACACCACCATCACCGCAGCGGAGGGAACTGTTTTTGAGGTAGATATCGACAGCACCGCCCCGATGGTACAGTTTGTGGGCGGCCTCGACTTCAACTCTACCGAGGAGGAAGTTTTGGCTTACTTCGGAGAGCCGGATTACGAGTATCACTCCGATGAGGAAGCCGATTATGTGTCTTCCGAGTATACATGGTATCCGGACGATGCCGACAGCTATTACTGCGATATCGAGATTGATTTCTGGAACGGGGAGATGGATACCATCTACATCGAGTACGATGCAGGGCTCAGCAACCGTTAATTGAATCATTGGATGATTGAGGCACTTTCTGTGAGCGTATCACGGGAAGTGTCTTTTTTGTTGTTTTTTATGGAAACATCCGAAAAAATTAAGAATCTCTTAAATTTGGCCGATACCATATAATGGAATGAAAAAAAGGTGGAAAAACAGGTGGAATTATGTCACAATATTCGTGTATCAACTCGACATATAAGGAAGAAAAAGGAGGGCTTTTGTGAAGTTTTTTTCCTACAAGGGTAATCGCAATCGTAAGAGAATCATATCAGCAATGCTGGTAGCCAGCTTCATGGCAACCCTGCCGCTCTCAAGCTCCAACCAGAGAGTGAATCTGGTTTCGGGACAGATAGAAGCATTTGCAACCACTACAAGTTCAAGCAACGGTTTTGACCAGTCCAAACTGGATGATGCGAAGCAGAAGAAAAAGGACGCAGAGAAGAAACTGAGCGAGACCAAGAACAATATTACCGGAGTCAAGAACAATCAGACAAACGTAAAGAATCAGATAACCAACAACACCGCCAATCTGGAAACCATCAAACGAGAGTTGGAACAGACGAAGACGGACATTGAGAATAAGCAGGCGGAGATCGATCAGACCAATCAGGATCTGATTGCTGCGCAGGAGGAAGTGGACAGGCAGTATGAATCCATGAAACTTCGCATTCAGTTTATGTATGAGAACAATGCGGACGAGTCCCTGCTTACAGCACTGCTGGAGTCGGATGGACTGGCGGACATGCTGGTGAGGGTGGAATACATAACCGATGTGTATAAGACGGACCGGGAACTGATGGATGCTTATGAATTGGCTCTTCAGACCGTGGAGGAGAAGGCTGCACTTTTGGCATCCCAGATGGATGATTTGGTAGCTCTCCAGAGTTCCTATGAGGCAAGACAGACGGAATTGGAAAATGCCATTGTCGCTTTGCAGGGCCAGTCCGCGGAGTATGCCAGCCAGCTTGCGGCTCTGAACACTTTGAAATCACAGATCAACACGGAAATTGCGAACTGGGCAGAGATTATCCGCCAGCAGGAGGCTCTTGCTGCAGGCCAGGATCCCAACAACTATGCAGGTGGTGGATCCGGTAAGGGAGGACTCGGTTCCGCAGCCTACCTGAAGGACGATTCCTATAATCCGGATTACAAGACCTCAGTCTCCCCGGACTCCCTGATATCCTTTGCCTTGCAGTATGTGGGCAATCCGTATGTGTGGGGCGGAAACAGTTTGACCAACGGATGCGACTGCTCCGGGTTTGTGCACCTTGTTTTCCAGAATTTCGGCATCTCCACGCCGAGATATTCCCAGTCGTTTTTGACATCGGGGCAGCCGGTATCCTATAATAATATGAAAAAGGGCGATGTGGTGGTTTATCCGGGACATGTTGCAATTTATCTGGGGAACGGTTGTATTGTGGAGGCGCAGTCTACCAAGGCAGGAATTACCAGCAATCGATCTGTAAATTGTCATACGATTACCGGTATTCGTAGACTACTTTAAATCTGCATATTTATTGACACAAAAACCGCTGCATTTTGTAGCGGTTTTTCGTAGAATAAAGAGAGAGGTTGCAAAAGGCAACAAGATGGAGGCAAATACTATGCAAATGGAAAAATTACAGCAGGACATGATTGCAGCGATGAAGGCGAAGGATAAGGTGCGCAAGGATGCGATTGCGACCCTGGTCTCCGCGGCCAAAAAAGCGGGTATCGACGCCGGGTGCCGAGAGAATATCCCGGAGGAGATGGTCAACCAGGTGATTATGAAGGAGATTAAGACCGTCAAAGAGCAGATTGACAGCTGCCCGGACAGCAGACAGGACCTGAAGGAGGAGTATCAGGCCAGATATGATATTTTCCAGGAATATGCACCGCAGATGATGTCCGCGGAGGAAGTGGAGAAGGTGATTCTCGAAAAATTTGGGGATGTAGTGGCAAGCAAGAACAAGGGAATGATTATGAAAAATGTGATGCCGGAGCTCAAGGGCAAGGCGGACGGAAAAGTGATCAACGAGGTTGTGGCAAAGCTTTGTCAGTAAGATGATGTTGAGATAACTATGAGAAAAATATGAAAAAGCGATTATGTATTACGTTTATTCTCGTAGCAACTTTGGTATGTCTGGTCGTGTATTCCGGCCGGCAGGGGGATAAACGAAGAAAAATTGTGTATTCCCAGTCCTTGAATCTGGTGGCGGCCCAAATTAACGGAGAGGATTTGACTCTCCGGGATTTGGCTTTCTACGTGGCTTATGAGGAAAACCAGGTGGAGCAACAGGCTTTGGCGTACAATTGTGAGGACACTTCCCGTTATTGGAACATGAGAACGGACCATACCTATATTCGAATTGCCGCCCGAAACGCGGCAATCCAAATGGCGCTGCACGATGAACTGTTCTATCAGATGGCACAGCAGGAGGAGATCCGACTGTCGGAGCAGGAGGAAGAACTTCTGGCGACAAGTGTTGCGGATTTCTGGGCGGATTTGACAGACGACGAAAAAGAGAATATGCTTGGTATTGAGTATGAAGACATTGCAGAGTCCATGGAGAAGATGGCATATGCCCAGAAGATGCAATTCATATACAGCCAGCTGAACAACACGGAGTATGAGACCTATGATTTTTCCACGGATACATATGCGGCAATGCTGGAAGAACAGGACTACAAGATCTACGAGGACGTATGGGGACGTGTGGATTTTGGCAATGTGACATTAGTACATTAGAAAGAAGACGAAAAATGGCAGTAAAAATCGGAAGAAATGATCCCTGCTGGTGCAAGAGCGGGAAAAAGTATAAGGTGTGTCACGCGGCGTTTGATGACAAGATTGCTAAGTTTGCGGCCATGGGACACAAGGTTCCGCCCCGGGATATTATCAAGACCCCGGAACAGATTGAAAAAATCAAGGAGAGTGCCAAAATTAACATTGCGGTGCTGGACTATATCGAGAAGAATATTCACGAGGGCATGAGCACCGCTGAAATTGACAAGATTGTGTACGACATGACCACGGATATGGGCGGAATTCCGGCGCCACTCAACTACGAGGGATATCCCTACAGCGTATGCACATCCGTGAATGAGCAGGTGTGCCACGGCTTCCCCTCCGAGAAAGTAATCTTGAAGAGCGGAGATATCCTCAATGTGGATTGTTCCACTATTCTGAACGGATATTATTCCGATTCCTCCAGAATGTTTTGCATCGGGGAGGTGAGTCCGGAGAAGAAACGTTTGGTGCAGGTGACCAAGGAATGTGTGGAGCTTGGTTTGGAGCAGGTGAAGCCTTGGGGATTCCTTGGGGACATGGGGCAGGCGGTGCATGACCACGCCTATAAAAACGGATACACCATCGTCCGCGAAATCGGAGGCCACGGGGTAGGACTCCAATTTCATGAGGAGCCATGGGTGGGTTATCACACCAGAAAAGGAACGGATATGCTTCTGGTTCCCGGTATGATTTTTACCATTGAGCCCATGGTGAATATGGGAAGAGTCGAGATATATATTGATGATGAGAATGATTGGGAGGTATACACCGAGGATGGAAAACCTTCGGCACAGTGGGAGATCATGGTGCTGGTGACCGAGGACGGTCATGAGGTTTTGGCTTGGTAAATGCGTATGAAGAGTAGAATTACAACATTTACAAAAATTGATTTTGATGCGTTGAATCCTTCTATGGAGGATATTCGTATTGCGGACATCGCCCATGCTCTCTCCATGCTCACGAGAGCCAACGGGCATTTCCCCAAGTTTTTTTCTGTAGGACAGCACAGCATTCAGTGCTGCCGTGAAGCCCTTGCGCGGAACTACAGCCCCCGGGTGGCCATGGCGTGTCTGCTTCACGATGCCAGCGAGGCGTATATTTCAGATATCACACGGCCGGTAAAAAAGTATATGACCATGTATCTTCAGATTGAGGACCAGCTGCAGTCCATGATTTTTGAAAAGTTTCTGGGATCTTCTTTGGAGGAAGAGGAGGCTGTGTTGGTGGACAACATTGATGACGGATGCCTGTTCTACGAGTTTGACCATTTCATGAATATCCGGATGTCGGAGGTGGAACCGGTCATGGTCAGCAATTTGAATTACGATTTCCGACCCATGGAGGATGTGGAGAAAGAGTTTCTGGATCTGTACCGGGAAATTGCGGAAGAATTGAAGCAGAATTAATAGAATTCCCGCCCATTGTCATATAGCGGTATGACTGGGCGGGAATTATTTACTGTATTATAGACTGCCCGTGATGACCTACACGGTTGTGTTAACGCCGTTGATGGTGGCGTGCTCGTTTTCGGCCATGGGAATTACCAGGCATTTTTCACCGTTGATGATTTGCGAGGTGATCTGGGAAGCTTTCTCCGGCTTCACACGGAGAACCACATCGTAGGTCTTGGTTTCCGCGATGTAATTGTCGATGACTTCCTGCTTCTCGATCAGCTGTGTGGTGCGCTCTTTGAGCTCCTCGTCCTTGGCGGAGAGTTGAACGGTCAGGTCGCCCACCTGCTCCTCCAGGGCCATCTTCTCCGCCCGGATTTCGTTGGCCACCAGAGCCTTGCTGTCGATGACGTGCTCCACCTCCGGAAGCTTGTCGCCGAAGGCTTCATCCATGGACTTTTCGATACGGCTCACCTTATCCTCCGGAATATTGCTGTCCACCAGCGCCTTGGCAACGGTGTCCTTGTCCAAGAGGAAGGGATCTGCATCCTCGTCATGGGTCTCCGTGTATTCTTCCACCATGTCACTCAGGGACTGCTGGATATCCAGCAGGATGTCCTCCGTGTCTTCATCCTCCGCTCCAAGTACATTGCGAACGATGGAGTGGAATGCCATCTTCTGTTCCGTCGCGGTTCTCTCGATGCCGCAACCCAGCCCGTTGGCCATGAATTCGGAATGAGGCTCCTTGGTGTTCTTGGTGTAGAACAGGGTGGAGTGGATGTCGGTGCTTCTGTCGTTGAATGCGGGGAAGAGGAAGGCGGTGTCCGGTGCACCCACCACCCAGTCGCGGATGCGGGAGCCGATTCTTTTTTCATCCTCCCGGTAGCCCAGGCCCGGCTTGGACAAATCCACGGGACAGATGGCGCAAATCAGGTATTCGTAGGCTTCCTCGGATTCGTCCAAATTATCATTATCCTTGGTTCTTGTCATGACATCGTACACGTCATGGAACAGGAGGATGAGGTAGTTTCCGGCGTGATCGTAGGTGTCGATCACCAGGTCATAGTAGCGGTCAAGAAGTGTCTCATCCTCCAGTTTGGTGTCGCGCAGTGCCATGAGAATCTGCTGGCGTCCGCCGACGGCTTCCTCCTCTGTGGGAAAATGGAGTTCCAACAGATTGTTGCCCAGAGTTCCGGACAGGGCTTTGTTGGCAATCTCCAGATATTTATAGAATTCTTCGTCCTCCAAATTCAGGAATTTCCCTCCCCAGGTACATACCTTGTTGCGGTTGCAGTCCACGTAGCATCCGCAAAGACGGGTAAAGGTGGCATCTTCCTTCTTAAAGCGGCGTTTTATTTCCAGTACTTCCTTTTTGTTCATGTTTTTTCTCCTTTATGTTGCGAGTGAATGGAATCATTATACACCAATTTTTTATTCTGTGGTAGAATGGAATATATTTTGGAGGATATGATTTTGGTAGTTGGAATACTGGCGCATGTAGATGCGGGAAAGACAACGCTGTCGGAAGCGTTACTCTATACAACAGGACAGATTCGCGCTCTCGGGAGGGTGGATCACCAGGATGCGTTCCTGGATACGAACGCCATGGAGCGGCAGCGGGGAATCACGATTTTTTCCAAGCAGGCGCGCATCGTGGACGGTGGCCGGGAGGTGACACTTCTGGATACGCCGGGACATGTGGATTTTTCCTCGGAGATGGAGAGGACGCTGCAGGTGTTGGACTATGCGATTCTGGTGGTGAGCGGGACGGATGGTGTGCAGGGACATACCAGAACTCTCTGGAGATTGTTGAAGCACTATCACGTTCCGGCCTTTGTGTTCGTCAACAAGATGGACCTGGCGGGCGCGGACCTGGAAGGTGTGATGGCGGAATTGAAGAGGGAATTGTCCGATGCTTGCGTGGATTTCACGGAATTTGACGCAACGGAAAAAGGTATGAGCGAGCTCCTGCTTGAGAATATTGCAGTGTGTGGGGAGAAATTGCTGGACGAATATATGGAAAGCGGAAATATTGCTTTGGAGTCAGTGGCGGAAGCCATTGCGGAGAGAAGATGCTTTCCCTGCTTTTTCGGGTCCGCCCTGAAAGTGGAAGGGGTGGAGGAGTTTTGGAGAGGATTTTGTGCTTTTTCCAAGGAGCCTGTCTATCCCGATCAATTTGGGGGCAGGGTATATAAGATCGGCCGTGATGAGCGGGGGGCGCGATTGACCTATTTGAAACTGACCGGAGGGGCAATCCATACCCGTGATAAGGTGGAGCACGATGGGAATACGGAAAAGATCGATCAAATTCGTCTTTATTCCGGAGAAAAATATGAGACTGTGGATACTCTGGTAGCGGGGCAGGTTGCGGCTGTGACCGGATTGTCATTCACTTTTCCGGGACAGGGCCTTGGGGCATTGGAGTCGGACAACACCCCGGTGCTGGAGCCGGTGCTCAACTATCAGATGATTCTGCCGCCTGAGGTGAATCCGGCGGAGTTTTTGAAAAATCTCAGACAGTTGGAGGAGGAGGATCCCCAATTGTATGTGGTCTGGAAGGAAGAACTGCGGGAGATTCATGTGCAGCTCATGGGACAGGTGCAGATGGAGGTTCTGACAAACCGGATCAAGGAGCGGTTTGGCGTTGTGGTGCGCTTTGGGCCGGGAAACATTGTGTACAAGGAAACCATCGCAGAGCCGGTGGAGGGAATCGGACATTTTGAGCCACTCCGCCACTATGCGGAGGTGCATCTGCTGTTGACCCCCGGGGAGAGGGGGAGCGGAATCAGCGTGGATTCCGCGTGCAGCGAGGATGTGCTGGATAAGAACTGGCAACGGCTGATTGCCACACATGTGGAGGAGAGGGAGCACAAGGGAGTTTTGACCGGGTCGGGGCTTACGGATGTGAAGTTCACCATACTGACGGGGCGGGCCCATCCCAAGCACACGGAGGGCGGTGATTTTCGTCAGGCCACCTACCGGGCGATTCGCCAGGGCTTGAAGAGCACAAAAAGTGTGCTGTTGGAGCCGTACTATGCATTTACGCTGCAGGTTCCCGCAGAGAATGTGGGGCGAGCCATGACAGACTTGGAACAGCGTTTTGGAAAAATGGATTCCCCGCAGTTTTGGACTCAAGGGGAACGGGATATGGCCGTAATCACCGGCCGGGCTCCGGTTGCTACCATGCAGGACTATATCCGGGAAGTGCACGCGTATACCAAAGGCTTGGGCAGCCTGTTGTTGGAGTTGTCCGGCTATGACGTGTGCCACAATCCGCTGGAGGTGATTGAGGAGCGGGGCTATGACAGCGAACTGGATTTTCGTAACCCTACGGGCTCCGTGTTCTGTGCTCACGGTTCCGGCTTTGTTGTTCCCTGGGACGAGGTGGACCGGTATATGCATATGCCCAGAGTTTTTCAAGGGGATATGGATAAGGAGACGCTGCGTGCTGCGGGGCTTGCACAAAAGGATGGATTCTTCTATGATAGTGAGGGAAACAGCTTTGGACCGGGAGATATTGCGGAAAAGCGTGCCACCAGTTGGGAGAAGACGGTGGCTTCCATGAGTGAGGTGGAATTGGATGCGGAGCTTGCGGATGTGTATGCCAGAGAGTTCGGTATGAGCAAATCCGACATGGAGGAGCAACAGCGGCGCAAGTGGAGCAAGACCAAGGAAAAGCCCGCGCCCCATACCAAGTACGACAAGAAGGGAAATCCCATCTACCCCACCGTCAAGAGGCAGGAGGAAGTGCTGATTGTGGATGGGTACAATATCATTTTTGCATGGGATGAGTTGAGGGAGTTGGCCAAGATGAATCCGGATGCGGCAAGGGATTCTCTCAAGGATTCCCTGTGCAACTACCTGGGTTATCGCGGAGGCCGGGTAATATTGGTGTTCGACGCCTACAAGGTCAAAGGGAATGCCGGCAAGAAGGAAACCTACCAGAATATTGAGGTGGTATACACCGGGGAGGATGAGACGGCGGATGCTTTTATCGAGCGGACCGTGCACGATATGGCAGAGCGCTACCGCGTAACTGTGGCGACCTCCGACGGGTTGGAACAGCAGACAGTCTTGAGCTTAGGCGCCCTTCGCATGTCGGCCAGAGAACTGAAGGAGCAGATGGAGCGGACGGCCAGAGAGGGCTATGAAACGTACTTGGAACAAAGAGGAAATTAAAATAAGATTTAATAAATAACGGCGCAACTTGCCGGAGATAAAGGAGAAGATCATGGTAGTATCAGATAAAATGTATGAGCTTGGCAGTAAGAGATCTGCAATTCGGGAATTGTTTGAGTACGGAAAGCAAAGGGCAGCAGTTGTGGGGCCGGAGAATGTCTATGATTTTTCTCTGGGAAATCCCAGCATTCCGGCGCCTGAATGTGTCAATGAGACCATTCGCCGGTTGACCCTGGAGTTGGATTCCGTCTCACTCCACGGGTACACCTCGGCGCAGGGGGATGCCGCCACCAGGGAGGCCATTGCGGATTATTTGAATCGCACGTATGGAACTTCATTTCACGGGGATAATTTTTATATGACCATGGGTGCGGCAGCATCCTTATCCATCTGTTTTCGCGCTCTGACCTCTTCCCGGGAGGATGAGTTTATTGCCATCGCTCCCTTTTTCCCGGAGTACCGGGTGTTTGTGGAGGCAAACGGGGCAAAGCTTGTGGTGGTTCCGGCAGACACCGAAAACTTCCAGATTAACTTTGAAGCACTGGAAAAAGCCATCAGCATCCACACCAAGGGAATCATTATCAATTCTCCGAACAACCCCTCCGGCGCGGTGTATTCCGCCGATACCATCGTTCGCCTTGCTCAGTTGCTCTCAAAAAAGCAGGAGGAATATGGGACACAGATTTTCCTGATTGCGGATGAACCGTATCGGGAGATTGTGTACGATGGGGTGGAGGTTCCCTATGTAACCAAGTATTACGACAACACTTTGGTGTGCTATTCCTACAGCAAGTCTCTCTCTCTTCCGGGGGAACGAATCGGATACGTGTTGGTGCCGGATGAGGCCTACGAGAACAAACAACTGTATGCGGCAGTTGCGGGGGCAGGAAGGGCGTTGGGTTATGTCTGCGCGTCCAGCCTGTTCCAGAAAGTGCTGTTGGATTGCATGGGGGAGACCGGTGATGTGGATGCGTACCGGAAGAATAGGGATTTATTATATGAAGGTTTAACAAAAATCGGATATGAGTGTTTCAAACCGCAGGGAGCATTCTACATGTTTGTGAAAGCGTTGGAGGAGGATGCGGACGCATTTTGCGAGAGGGCCAAGGAGGAGGACTTGCTGGTGGTTTCCGCAAACGGGTTCGGATGTCCGGGATATGTGCGTATCTCCTACTGTGTGGATGGTGACATGATTCAGAGATCCTTTGGAGCGTTTGAACGTTTGTATGCAAAGTATCGAAAGTAGCGAAATATTATTTTAAAAAATATGTTTTTTGGGGAACGGCTACTTGACGTAGCCGTTTTTCTCGTCTATAATATGAACTATAGTTCATATATATGAATTCAAGTTCATATAAAAAGAACTGTTTATCATAGATGGATTACAAAATAGATTTGAATCAAGGAGGATGTGACATGAATGGTATTTTGCAAGACGAGAACCTGATGATGCTTCGCGTCTATGGTTCAAAATTTTCCGGTAACCTGAACGGCTCCGGGAAGCAAACAGCGAAGAAGGTATCCGCAGACAATCACACAGACTTGGATTTTTCCAAGATGCTGGACGACATGATTATGGGATTGTCAGTTGCAATGTAAATAGGGGCACGGAAGAGCCTGCGTTTGAAATGCGCAGGCTCTTCTTTTTTGCTTTTCCTTCCCCCGACTCTTCTCCGCCTTCCGATTATCCCGGTTTTACATGGGTATAAGCCAAAGTTATAACCGACAATCAAAAATTCCGATTATACAGTCGTGACGGTATTTGGTAGAATTGAGCCGAGATAGTAGGAGTCGAAGTGGTTCCGTCATAAGGAGGACAACATGGAACGAGGAGACAACACAAAATGTATCCATCTGGAGGAGGATGAGGGTACATACAAGCATTACGGGGCAATCAGTTTTCCCATATATCAGACCAGCACATACGAGCACCCGGCGGTGGGACAGAGTACCGGGTATGATTACAGCAGACTACAGAATCCCACAAGGGAGCACTTGGAGAAGACGGTGGCGACTCTGGAAAAAGGAATCGACGCACTGGCGCTCTCGTCCGGAATGGCCGCAATCTCGCTGTTGATGGAATTGTTTCAGCCCGGGGATCATATCATTGCGGACTCCGACCTCTACGGAGGAAGTATTCGTCTGTTTGACCATGTGTCACAGAAGAACGGAATCCGGTTTACCCGTCTATATTGTTGCAGAGATGATATCGAGGCCGCCATACGGCCAAACACCAAGGCAATCTATGTGGAGACCCCCACCAACCCCATGATGAACGTGTCGGATATAGGAGCAATCGCGGAAATTGCCAAAAGGCACAGTTTGCTCTTGATCGTGGACAATACCTTTTTGTCCCCCTATTTTCAAAAACCCCTGACACTGGGAGCTGATATTGTGGTGCACAGCGGAACCAAGTTCCTGGGCGGACATAACGATACCCTGGCCGGTTTTCTGGTGACCAACCGGGAGGACATCAGCGAGAGGCTTCGATTCCTCATCAAAACCACGGGAGCGGGGCTGGCCCCCATGGACAGTTGGCTGATTCAAAGAGGGATTAAGACCCTGGGCATCCGCATGGAGCGTGCACAATCCAACGCCTTTGCACTGGCCCGGTGGCTGAAAACCCAATCTTTGGTCGCAGACGTCATCTACCCGGGACTTGCGGAGCACCCGGGGCATGAGATTATGAAGCGGCAGGCCACCGGATTTGGGGCAATGCTGACCTTCCGAACTGTAAATAAGGAGGCGGCACTTGCTATATTGGAAAAAGTGCGACTCATACGCTATGCGGAGAGTCTTGGAGGAGTGGAGACCTTGATGACCTATCCCACCACCCAGACCCATGCGGATGTGCCCAAGGACATCCGGGAGCGGAACGGGATTACGGAGAGCACCCTGAGGGTATCTGTGGGAATCGAGGATATCGAGGATTTGTTGGCGGAACTGGAAACTGTATTCCGGGAAGTGGAACAAGAGCAAAAGGGAACCGCCGAATGAATAAAAAAGATGCAAGCAAGAAAGTGAGATGAAATAATGGCAGAGAGGAATTTGGATTTTGACAAAATCATCGACAGAAAAAATACCAGAAGTCTGAAGTACGATTTCGCTGCCCGTAGGGGAATGCCTGAGGATGTGCTGCCGCTTTGGGTGGCGGATATGGACTTCGAGACCTCCTCTTACATTGAAGACGCGTTGGTGGAGCAGGCCAAATTCGGAGTGTTCGGATACAGCGAGGTGCAGACTCCCTATTTTGAGATTGTGCGGGAGTGGATGGTGCGCCATCACGGATGGGAACCCCAGGAGAGATGGCTGGTAAAGACACCGGGAGTGGTATTTGCCCTGGCTATGGCAGTCAGAGCCTACACCGATCCCGGGGATTCGGTATTGATTCTCTCGCCGGTCTACTATCCGTTTTCGGAAGTCATCCGGGACAACAGCAGGCAGATTGTGAGCAGTGATCTGCATCTGGAGGAGGATAACCGATACCACATTGACTTTGAGGATTTCGAGAGAAAAATCACAGAGAATCAGGTGCGTTTATTTTTCCTGTGCAATCCCCATAACCCTGTGGGCCGCGTGTGGAGTCGGGAAGAGTTGATCCGGCTTGGAGATATTTGTCTTAAGCATAACGTGTTGATTGTAAGCGATGAAATTCACGAGGATTTTGTATTCAAAGGACGGCACAATGTGTTTGTGAACCTGAAAAAGGAGTACGAGGATATCACAGTGACCTGCACGGCACCCAGCAAGACCTTCAATCTGGCATCCATGCTGATCAGCAATATTTTTATTCCCAACGGGAAGCTGCGCAGGGAATTCAGAAAACAGATGGATGCGGCGGGAATCAGTCAGCTTAGCGTCATGGGCCTTGTGGCCTGTGAGACAGCTTACAGCAAGGGAGAAGAATGGTATCAGGCAATGCATCGGTATGTGGGAGCGAACATCGACTTTGCCAGGAAGTACGTGGCGGAACAGCTGCCCGGAGTTCGGATGATTGACCTGGAGGGAACCTACCTGATCTGGCTGGATTTTCGTGGGACCGGCTTGTCCACGGAGGAATTGGAGAATCTCATTGTCCATCGGGCCAAATTGTGGCTGGACAGCGGACAGATTTTCGGAGACAGCGGTAAAGGCTTCCAGCGGATTAATGTGGCGTGTCCGAGAGCTACCCTGCAGGAAGCCCTGGATCGGATTCGCAGGGAGCTGGTAAAGCGATAGGCGTGGAAAATTGAATACGTTCATAGTTAATACCCTGTTATAAGAAAAAATTATAACAGGGTATTTATTTTTCGAATAACTGAAACTATTGACATTAAATCATACTATTCCTATAATTGCACTATGATTTGGAACAAAGGCGGAAAGGAGGGGACAGAATTGGTAAATCGAGACAGAATGATACACAATTTTATAGAACTGGCGGAATTTGATAGCGAGTCCTTTTCAGAAAAAGCCATTGGAGAATTCGTTCATAAAAGTCTTGAAGATCTGGGACTTGAGGTTCGGACGGATACCACCGATGAGAAATATCTGGCAGAACATCCCGACAGTTATCCTAATATCTACGGATTTTGGAAGGGAAATGTTTCGGGAGATCCGATTCTCTTTTCCGCGCATCTTGATACGGTGGCTCCGGGAATTGGGAAGAAAGCCATTGTCGGGGATGACGGAAGGATACGGTCGGATGGTAGCACGGTCCTCGGAGCCGATGATATCTCCGGTCTTGTGTCGATTCTGGAAGCTATAAGAGTAATTCAAGAAAATGGGCTCAATCATCCGGATATTGAGGTGCTCATAACTGTTGCGGAGGAACCGTTTTGCGAAGGTGCAAGATATTTTGATTATCGAATGTTGAAGGCAAAGCAGGCATATGTTCTGGATTTAAACGGACCGATTGGAACCGCAGCCATAAAGGCACCGTCGATAATATCCTTTGAGATTGAGATCAAAGGAAAAGCAGCTCATGCGGGATTCGCTCCGGAGGAAGGAATCAACGCGTTGAACATTGCCGTTGCCGGTTTGTCAGAATTGAAGACAGGACATATTGATTCCGAGACAACCGTAAATTTCGGAACAATATCCGGGGGAACCGGAAAAAACATTGTTCCGGAGAAAATTGTAATTGCAGGTGAAATCAGGAGCACAAATCATGAAAAGGCATCAATGCAAACAGAGAAAGTGTTCCGAACATTCCACGATAAAGCAAAAAAGGCGGGAGGGATTGCATACTGTTGCAAGCATGAGCATATCCGCGCATTTGAACGGAAATCATCCGATGCGGTGGCACAACGCTTCATGCAGGCCGCCAAGGCTTGTGAAATTGAAAAAACCGATTTGATAACAACTTTCGGAGGAAGTGATGGCAACAGACTCAACGAGCACGGCATACAGACCATGGTGCTGGCCTGTGCGATGGAGAATGTACACACAACCACCGAGTATGTAAATATAGAAGAATTTGTGAAATCTGCTGAACTTACACTTCAGCTGATGACAATATAGGAGGACAATATGAAAAAGAAATTATTAGGTTTATTACTTACAGCAACACTTGCGGTAACCGGTCTTGCCGGTTGCGGACAGACAGGAACCGTGGCAACACAAGATAGTGATGAGGTGTCTGCCCAGACAGCGGATGAAGGAACTTCGGACACAGGGGAACAGGATGGAGATCACGGAACACTTGCCGTTTCATTCCCTACAGGAAATATACGAATTGCAATTAATATTCTGGCATTGGAAAAAGGCTATTTTGAGGAAGAGGGCTTAACCATTGAACCGGTAAATCTGATGGGAACGGATGCACTTACGGCAATCAATGAGGAGAACGGGGCTCTTGATATTTTAAATACAGGATTTGTACCGGATTTGCAGGCAATTGGCTCCGGCTATGATCTGGTAGTGGTTGGAGGAACCGCAGTGGAAGGCGGCGCAATTATTGCAAAGAAGGGAAATGCTTCTGCTTTCCAGGATGCGGAAAATGTAATCGACACGGAGGCAATCACTACTGCAAAACTTGGCCTTAAGAGAAATGAAGCTTCATGGGTAATCACGCGCCAGTACCTTCTGGATAACGGAGTTACTGCAGATACACTGGGGGCGATTGAAAATGAGGAAAGCGGGAATATTTCCTACTATGCGGACGAGACAGCGGTAGCGCAGGCAGTGCAAAAGGGAGAGATTGAAGTCGGCTTTTTGCCGTTGGAATATGCACTTCTCTACGCAGATGCCTATGATCTGGAACTGATTGCAACGGCCGGTGACCTTCAGGAAAACTATGTATGCTGCCGTGAAGTAACCTCAAAATCAAGACTTGCTTCCAAGTATGACGCTTTTGTAGCATATGAGATCGCAAGAATTCGTGCTTTTGAATATTACAAAGCAGGAGAAACGGATGCGGATATCAAAGCGGATGTTGTCAATATTGTGACGAACTACTCGGGCAAGGAGGCGGATTATGTGGAGACATACCTCTACGGCGGAGTCACAAAATATGCAGTGGATCCTAATACGTCAGGAATTGTAAAATACGTGGAGGCAGCCAACAACTCCGGATTGCTTAGCGGTTCCGGTGTGGATTTCGCAACATACGATATCAAACAGAATATTGATACTTCAGCATTTGAGAAGGCGATTACCAGCCTTGTTGAGCGGGAACCGGACAATGCATTTTATGCAGAAGTTTTAGAGCAGTATCATTCAGACAACTAATCGTCCTACAAGAAAATAGGTGTATGAGGGAATACATGGGAGAATGGCATGGGAAAGATATATGACAATGTTGTGCAGTTGATTGGAAATACTCCAATCCTGCACCTGAACAAAATAGAAGAAGCAGAAAAGCTGGAAGCAAGCATATATGCCAAGCTGGAGAGCTTTAACCCGGGAGGATCCGTAAAGGACCGGGCTGCATTGAATATGATTGAGGAGGCCGAAAAAGAAGGAAAACTCAAACCCGGCGGTCGGATTGTAGAGGGTACGTCCGGAAATACGGGAATCGGAGTTGCACTTGTGGCAGCCGTAAAAAAATACCATGCCACAATCTGCATGCAGGAAGGCGCAAGTGAGGAAAAAATCAAGATTCTAAAAGCCTACGGGGCTGATGTGGAACTGACACCGAAGGGCGAAGGCTTTGCCAGAGCAGGCGGAAGGGCGAAAGAAATCGAGGAAAACGAGGGAGCATTCCGTCCGGCACAGGGCGAGAATCCGCATCATCCCGAAGCTCATGTGAAGCATACAGGTCCGGAAATCTGGGCGGATATGGATGGTAAAGTGGACATCTTTGTCGCAACGGTGGGAACCAGCGGAACTTCCGGAGGCATCGGACATTATCTGAAGGAAAAGAATCCGGAAATTGAAGTGTACGGCGTAGAGCCGGCGGGATGTCCGGTTCTAAATGGCGGGAAACCCGGACCGCACAAGATTCAAGGAATTGGCGGCGGATCAATATGTCCAATCACAGACTTGTCTCTGTACAAGGAAATCATGCTTTGCTCGGATGAGGATGCATACAAATATGCAAGATTGTGCCCGAAAAGAGAGGGGCTACTGATTGGAATTTCCGCAGGGGCAGCTCTTTGGGCGGCTGTAACGCTTGCAAAGAAACCGGAAAACAAAGGAAAGAATATTGTGGTATTGTTCCCGGATGGCGGCAACAAATATCTTTCCAGTGACTTATTTGATGAGGAGGCATAAACGATGTCATGCAATTTTTCAGAAATCGAAGAAAACATTTATACCGATGAGGAGGCAGAACTCCACGCGAAGGAGGTAGGAGTAGATCCAAGACCGAAGGAGACGAAAGCCGAAATTGATGAGAGAGGAGCATTTATCAGACAACCCAATGCATTTACGGTGCCTTTCGGGGAGAAGGAGAACGACAATCATGCGGAGGCGAACCGCTTTGCCATATATTGGGCACACGGATGCCACTGGTCCAACAGACCTGTCATAGTGAGAGATATTTTGGGATTGACCGATGTGATTGGTGACGTCGCAACCACACACACCGGCAAGAAAAATATTTACGGACATGGCTTCGCCGATTCGCCGGAGCACAAGGATCCTCTTTGCGGAGCGTATTTTCTCAGCGAATTATACAAGAATGGCAATCCGGATTTTGGCGGACGAGCAACAACCCCGGCATTTGTGGATGTCAAGGAGAAAAAGGTTGTAAACAATGATTATCATAGACTGACCAACTATATCGAAGTACAGTTCCGGAAATTTCAGCCGGAGGATGCGCCGGATTTGTACCCGGTGAAATACCGCAGGGAAATCGACGAGTTCAACGACTGGCTGTTTCCGGCGGTCAACAACGGACATTATCGGATGGCATTCTGCCAGTCATGGGAGGCCTACGAGGAAGCTTACAATGATTTCTTTGACGCGGTGGAAAAACTGGACAAGAGACTTGCGGAAAACCGGTTTTTATTTGGAGATTACATTACGGATTCCGACATTCGCCTTTATGTGACCCTAGTTCGCTGGGAGACCAGCTATTATCACAATGTTGGGCCCATGAAGAAGAGAATTACGGAGTACAAGAATCTCTGGGGATACGTGAAGGAGCTGTTCAGCCTTCCGGTATTTAAGAAGTATACCTTTTTTGAATTCCACAAGAATGATACACCCGGAATCTTTGCAAGCTATCCAAAGAGAATTGCAGCGCAGGTTCCTTATGAAAAACTCTGGGCGACGGACGGAGAGAGAAAAGCGCTGTCGAAGGATCCGGATCATGTGTTCAAGAAGCATCCAGATGGGGAGACGGTGGAGGAGTATCAATCTGTTATCTCAACCACAAAATGGAATTCAGCAGATTGGGCTGACAGAAATCCAATGGAAAGAACCCTATCACAGGATGCGTCGATCAACCCGATTTCATCCAAACTGAGGGATTAAGGAAGGAGTGGCGAAGACCATGGCGGTATATGAAAATGTATCAGACTTAATAGGAAATACTCCGATTGTAAGGCTGGATGGCTATGAGAGGGAAAAGGGGCTGACAGCCCATCTTTTAGCGAAACTCGAATATTTCAATCCGGCAGGCAGTATCAAGGACCGCATTGGTCTTGCAATGATTGAGGAAGCAGAAGAAAAGGGGTTGCTGACCGACAAATCTGTCATCATTGAACCGACGAGCGGAAATACGGGAATTGGAATTGCCTCTGTCGCAGCGGCGAAGGGATATCGGACCATCATAACCATGCCGGATACCATGAGTGTTGAGCGGAGAAATATACTGAAAGCATATGGAGCCGAACTTGTCTTAACGGATGGAGCCAAAGGAATGAAAGGTGCAATTGCGGAGGCCAATAGGCTGGCAGATGAAATTCCTCACTCTTTTATCCCGGGACAGTTTACGAACGAGGCCAATCCTCTTGCGCATTATAAGACGACGGGACCTGAAATCTGGAAGGACACGGATGGTGCAGTAGATATTCTGGTCGCCGGTGTCGGAACAGGCGGAACATTGTCGGGAGCCGGTAAATATTTAAAGGAACAGAATCCGGATATCCGTATTGTTGCGGTAGAGCCCAAGGATTCCCCCGTTTTGTCGGAAGGGAAAGCCGGACCTCACAAACTGCAGGGAATCGGAGCGGGATTTATACCATATACCCTGGATGTAGATATCTATGACGAGGTAATCGCAGTGACAACCGAGGAAGCGTACGAGGCGGCAAGGGCACTGGCAAGGGAAGATGCAGTTCTTGCCGGAATCTCATCCGGGGCAGCGGTTCACGCGGCAGGGCTTTTAGCAAAGAGAGCGGAAAATAAAGGGAAAAATATTGTGGTGATCATACCTGATAGCGGAGAGAAATATTTATCGGGACCACTATTCGGATAAAAAAGGAGTCGAAAGAATGAGCACAGGAAGGGATTTGAGCAACCGTCCAAATAAAATACAGATTAAGGACGTGTCCTTTGATTACATAGACAAAAAAAGCCGTTTTCTGGCATTGGATCATGTGAGTCTTGACATCAAAGAGGGAGAGTTCATTTGTATTTTGGGATCTTCCGGATGTGGAAAATCCACTTTACTGGGACTTTTGAATGGCTTGCATAAGGCAAAGTCCGGAGAGATCTTGCTGGACGGGACTCCGATTGCCGGCCCCGGACCGGACCGTGCAGTGGTATTCCAGCAGTATTCCCTATTCCCGTGGTTGACGGCAAAGGAGAACATCTTGTTCGGAATCAAACAGAGCGGGAAAAAATACACGAAGCGGGAACGATTGGCCAAGGCGGACGAATATCTGAAAAATGTAGGTCTTGCAGGTGCAGCGGGAAAATATCCGAATCAACTTAGCGGAGGAATGAAACAGAGGGTTGCGGTGGCGAGAGCGCTGGCACTCGAATCGGATGTGCTTCTGTTGGATGAGCCTTTTGGAGCCATTGATCCGAAACTTCGGTTGGAACTGCAGGAACTTGTTTCCAGTCTCTGCACTCAGGCAAAAAAGACCGTTGTGTTCGTCACCCACGATATCGATGAGGCAATCCTCCTTGCGGACAGAATTGTAGTCATGGAGCCGGGAAAAATCCGAACTGTTCTGGATGTGGAACTTCCGCACCCGAGAAAGCGTGACAAATTGGTCGGAACAATAGAATATGAGAAACTTCACAGAAAACTCATATCCAGTTTTTATGCGCATGTGGAAGAAAATATCGATGCGGAGGTGGCACTATGAAAAAATATATACTTGAACCCAAGATGTATATTGCCTTCGGGATTGTTACGCTGCTTTTCGTGATAAATATTGTGCTCACCCTGACTTTTCCATATTTTACTGCGCACAAGGCGTATTACGACAGCGCGGCTTACATTACGGTTCTTATTATTGCATACGTTGTTTATGCCATAAGTGTACATGTTACAGGAAAGAAAAGCACATCGGATATCGCTATCGTAATGTATGCTTTTTTTATCCTATGGGAGTGCTCCTACAAAACAGGAATTGTGCACAACGACCTGCTGATTCCGTCTCCGGAAGGGTTGTTCCATGTATTTGTGGAAAAACCTGCTGAAATAGGTGCGGATGTGCTGGGCTCACTGGCACTTTTGTTCTGGGGATTTCTGCTTGCAATTATCCTTGGAACTCTGCTTGGATTGTTGGCTGGTTGGATCCCGAGAGTAAGGGAAGTCCTGCTTCCCATCTCGAATGTGATTACGCTGATACCACCACTTATGTTTTCCGCCTATTTTATTATGATTTTTTCCACATTCCGCCAGGCGGCGATCACGGTTATTTTCTTCGCCGTATTTTGGCCGACTTTTCAAGGAACGGTGGCAAGAGTGGGACAGATCGACAAGGCGATTATCGAAGCGGCAAAGACCATGGGTGTGGGCACCGGTGGAATGGTCATAAAGGTCATTTTTCCATACTGTCTGCCGGGCATTATTAAAAGCATTTCAAAAAGTTTGAGAGGCGCATTTATGTGCTTATCCGGGGCTGAAATGTTAGGAATGAACCTTGGGATCGGATATTTCGTTGAGAAATACAAAAGTTTTGCAGATTACCGTTGTGTGCTGGCAGGTATCGTAACGGTGGGCGTTATTACAACATTGATTGACCTTATTGTGAATAAGGTGGAAAAGACTGTTATAAAATGGGAGGCTTAGGTATGAAGGCAATAAGAGCGACAGAGGAATGGGCAAGAGCCGGTGTGTATTATGTCAGAACGGAAGCGATGGTACTGGGCTTTCATGTGAAGCTGGAGGGAGAATTTGCAGATGATACCTCTGAAAGCGAATATATTCTGGTGGTGGATGATGAAGGAATGCCACTCAGCACAAATCGGATTCACCTGTTGCCGGAAAAGGGCTTTGCAAAAATCGAGCGGGTTGCAACGATTTCAACTGCAAGAGGAATCGGTGCCGGAAGGCTTGGCATCGAGGCGGCGGAGGAATGGATTCAGGAACTGGGATATCACAAAATCGTGATCACCAGCAGAGAGGAAGCAGAAGGCTTTTACAAGAAACTCGGCTATACCACAAGAGATGATATGAATCCGGACACATTGGAACCCAAAACACCGAATGATCCGGTAAAAGAGAAAAAGGACTCCAGATTTATCTGCGTATATATGGAAAAAGAGTTATAATATTCAAAAATTCTCGCCCAAGTTCATGGGCGGGAATTTTTAATATGTTCTTCCATATATTCTCCAAAATACCCCGGGTGTCAGTCTAATATTGTGTAAAGAGGTAAAATGGACTGCCTGCCTACAGAGATTCCTCTGCAGGGATGGGAGAGGATTGAAAAAGGGCGGCGTTTATATTACAATGGTAACACGATAAGACACGTGAGATAATTTGGGGGAGCAAATGACAAAAGAAGAGGACGTAGTGTTGGTGCCATCTGCCACAGGAGAGGGGAAAAACGGCGATGCACAAGCTGCGGAAGAGATTGAACGGCAGGCGGAACAACCGAAAACTTTAAAGGAAATCACTGTTCGCATTGCAAACGGGGAACTGGAAGCCTATGTGGAACTGTCCAAACCCGCAGAGGGGGAGCACTACACGGCGGAGGAGGTTCTGGAGATATTGCGCCGGAAAAATGTGAAATTCGGCATTGATACGGAGGTTGTCACAAGCATCACAGAGGGGGATCTGTTTGAACGGGAATTCTGTGTGGCGAAGGGAATCCCGCAGAAGGACGGAACAGACGGATGGTTTGAATATAAGTTTGATTATGAGTTAAACCAGAAGCCGAAGTTGAACGCGGACGGAAGTGTGGATTACCGGAATCTCCATGTTGTGGAACTGGTTCGGGAAGGGCAGGAAATTGCAGTGTATCACGAGCCAACCCCAGGGGAAAACGGAATGTCCGTGACCGGAAAAACCCGAATCGCCAAGAGGGGGAAGATGCTTATGCCTCTCACCGGAAAGGGATTTTCCAGATCGGAAGACGGACGGATTTACACCTCGATGATAACCGGAAAGATCGAGAAAAATGGAAGCAAAATCATGATTTCCCCGGTATATGAGATAAAAGGCGATGTGGACATGCGTACCGGAAATATTGAATTTCACGGTGATGTTGTGGTACATGGAAATGTTGTGGCCGGAATGATAATTCACGCGACAGGGAGTGTTACCGTGGATGGTGTGGTGGAAGCCGCAGAGATTCATGCCAACAATGACATATTGATCCGCGCAGGAGTGATTGGCGGGGAAAAGGCGATCATTCAAACCAAGGGGAACCTGATCGCACAGTTTCTGGAGTTCGCCACCGTAGAGGTGGAGGGATGCATTCAGGCGGATGCAATCCTATCCTGCGATGTAACCTGTTACAACCAAATTGAGATGAAAGGGAAGCGGGCAAGCATTGTGGGAGGCTCGGCTTTCGCAGTGGGCGGAATCGAGGTCATGAATCTGGGAAATGCCAACGAAACCCGCACGGATATCTACGTGGGAGTGAAGAGGGAGGTAATGCAGCGCATTATCGAACTGCAGTCCCTGCTTTTTGATGCGCGGGAGATGCTGGAGCGAATTAATCACGGTCTGGATGCGATACAAAAGGAAGCGGAACAATCACATACCAACATGAGCCAGGACCCGAAGCGTGTGGCGCTACTTCGCGCCAAGGTACAACAGAGCGCCGAGATTGCCCAAAAAGGCGACGAACTCATGCATCTGGAACAACTGGTGGAACGAGGAAAGGACGCCTGCGTCAAGGTGTTCAGGGATGCATACCCGGGAGTGACGGTGGCAATCGGAATGAACCGCGCCTATGTGCGGGAGAAAATTGATTGTGTCAATTTCCAAATGATGAACAACAACGTGGTTATGGTGTCCATGCAGGGCGCTGTCATTCAATGATTTGAAAACTACGCATAACCCTTGAGGTACAACATATAATGTACAAACAAGGATTGCAGGGGTTATGTAATGAAACAATATATCGAGGAGCGCGCGGTGGAGGTGGCGACATATATTATCGAGAACAACTCTACGGTGCGTCAGGCTGCCAAGCACTTTGGTATCAGCAAATCAACGGTACATAAGGATGTGACCGAGAGGCTTATGAGTTTAAACCCGACGCTTGCCACGGAAGCACGCAAGGTGTTGGATGTAAACAAATCGGAGCGTCATATCCGCGGGGGATTGGCAACGAGAGAGAAATACGCGCACAAAGAGGAGTGCGATTGATTAACAAGGGGGATAAGTACAATGCAAATGATAACACTGATGTTTCGGCGGGGATGCAAACGCTCCGATAAAAAGCGGGACGCAGGATTAACCACACCGGAAGATGTCAAGCGATACGACGATATTTTTTACGGGCCGGACCGGAATCATCATGTGCTGGATATCTATCGCCCAAAGGATCTGACGGGAAAAATTCCGGTGATTGTCAGCGTCCACGGCGGGGGCTGGGTATACGGAGACAAAGAGTTATATCAATGGTACTGCATGAGCTTGGCACAGCGGGGATTTGCAGTTGTAAACTTTACATATCGTCTGGCGCCAAGATTCAAGTATCCGGCCGGAATTGAGGACACTAACACAGTTTTTGAATGGTTGATCAACAATGCGTCTGAATATGGGCTGGATACCAACAACATCTTTGCGGTGGGAGACTCCGCGGGCGCACATATGCTGTCCGTATACTGTGACATCCTATCCAATCCGGAGTATGCCAAAACTTATCATCTGCGAATACCGGAAAATCTCCATATCAACGCAGTGGCATTGAACTGCGGCTGTTATGATGCGGTGTTGAAGGCCATGGACACCACGCAAAATACCGCTGCCCTCATGAAGGATGTGCTCCCTCATAAGGGTACCAAAGAAGAACTGGAGTGGATCAGTCCCATCAACCACGTGACCAAGGATTTTCCGCCGGCCTATATCATGACCTCAAACGAAGATTTTTTGAAGGATCAGGCACCGGTCATGCTGGAGAAACTTCATGCGGAGGGAGTGACCTGCGAGAGTGCTTTTTACGGCACCGAGCAGGAACCGCTGGGACATGTGTTCCATTTGGATATGCGCTCGGAGGTAGCACACAAGTGTAACGATGCGGAATGTGCTTTTTTCCGGAAGTACATCAAGTAGGAAAAACGCAAATATTTAGAAACGGTGAGCCTTGATAATTCAAGGCTCTTTCTATATAATAAGGGCAGATTACACTTCGGGCACAAAGGAAGGTGCCGGAAGGCTTACATCATAGGAGGATAACAGAATGGATCAGGAAAAAGTCATCGTCATTGACTTCGGTGGTCAGTATAACCAGCTGGTTGCCCGCCGTGTCCGTGAATGCAATGTGTACTGTGAGATTTACTCTTACCGCACCGACATTGAGCAGATCAAGGCAATGAATCCCAAAGGAATCATCTTGACCGGCGGACCAAACAGTTGCTACGAGCAGGATTCACCCACATATACAGAGGAACTGTTTGCACTTGGCATACCGGTGCTGGGATTATGCTACGGTGCACAGCTGATGAATCATGTATTGGGAGGAAAGGTTGAGAAAGCCCCGGTACGTGAATACGGCAAGACGGAGGTTATGGTGGACCAAACCTCCCCGCTTTTTGAGAACGTGGAGGCAACCACCATCTGCTGGATGAGCCATTTTGATTATATTTCACAGCCGGCACCGGGATTTCGCATCACCGCCCACACCGCAGATTGCCCTGTGGCAGCGGACGAGGACCCGGAGCGTAAATTGTATGCGATCCAGTTTCACCCGGAGGTACTGCACACCGTGGAGGGAAGCAAGATGCTCTACAACTTCGTGCGCAATGTGTGTGGATGTGCCGGAACCTGGAGAATGGACTCTTTCGTGGAAAATGCCATCAAAGAAGTGAGGGAAAAGGTGGGAGACGGAAAAGTGCTCCTTGCCCTGTCCGGCGGAGTGGATTCCTCCGTTCTCGCAGCTCTTCTTGCAAAAGCAATCGGAAAGCAGCTGACCTGTGTATTTGTGGATCACGGACTGCTCCGCAAGAATGAGGGCGACGAGGTGGAAGGCGTCTTTGGTCCGAAGGGCTCCTTTGACATCAACTTTGTGCGCGTCAACGCGCAGGAGCGCTACTACGCAAAGCTTGCGGGCGTGACGGAGCCGGAGCGGAAGAGAAAGATTATCGGAGAAGAATTTATCCGCGTATTTGAGGAGGAAGCAAAGAAAATCGGAACTGTGGATTTCCTGGCACAGGGAACCATCTACCCGGATGTTGTGGAATCCGGTCTGGGCGGAGAATCCGCTGTGATTAAATCCCACCACAATGTGGGAGGTCTTCCGGATTATGTGGATTTCAAGGAAATTATCGAGCCTCTTCGTAACCTCTTCAAGGATGAGGTGCGCAAGGCAGGTCTGGAGCTGGGACTTCCGGATTATCTGGTATACCGCCAGCCGTTCCCGGGACCGGGACTGGGAATCCGCATCATCGGTGAGGTGACCGCCGACAAGGTGCGCATCGTGCAGGATGCGGACTGGATCTACCGAAGCGAAGTGGACAAGGCTGCGAAGGAATACCGCGAGGCACACGGAGAGGATCCGGCATGGATGCCGAACCAGTATTTTGCGGCGCTCACCAATATGCGCTCCGTGGGTGTCATGGGCGATGAGCGTACCTACGATTATGCGGTTGCGGTTCGTGCGGTTCGCACAGTGGATTTCATGACAGCGGAAGCAGCGGAGATTCCCTTTGAAGTGCTGCAGACGGTGATGAGCAGAATCATCAATGAGGTGCGCGGGGTGAATCGCGTATTCTACGATTTGACAAGTAAGCCACCCGGGACGATTGAGTTCGAATAGAGGCGACAAATCGAAGAATCCAGCATTTATGCGGGTTTGAAGTGCCTTAAAAGTCGGTTTGATAACAATTTGATAACACTTTGCTAAACTTGATTGTTTAAGTGAATCGAGTGGTTTTGAAGTAAAGTCCAATAAAAAGGTCTTGCTGAACGAAATGTTCAGTAGGACCTTTTTTCGTACTTACAAAAGATTTTTGTGTTCCCGATTTTGCAAAAGTACAGTGCCATTGTACTTAAGTACAATATTTGGGGAACGACATAGCCAGTTGATTTCCGTAGAATATTACTTGAAAGAAAGCAACCTACCTTGTATTAACGGTCTGAATCCACAGAAGCGGTCATACCGGAGCTGTCCTTCATGGAGTAATGGTAACGCCATTCGTCATATTCTTCTTTGGAAATCTGACCTTCACGGAGCTTACGGGCCTGTTCATACCAGGCGTGAAAGTTGTCAGAAAGCTGAGGATAGGATGGATTATCGATTTTTTTGAGACTGAGGCAGATTTCTCCATCAATATCAGTAATTTTGAATCCATAGATATCCTCTAGCGCAAAGAGAGTATGCATGAGTCCGTCATAGCTGTCTATGTCAGGGACTGATAACGCGAGGGGTGACACCCCCAGCGTATCAGCAAGTAAAGCAATGTAATTATCCTTGGGTGAACGCGTACCGGATTCATATTGAGCAATACGCACATCTGCGGATTTTTCATCGAAACCAAGACGGACTCCAAGATACTTCTGTGTCATACCACGCAGGGTACGGAAAAAATGTATTCTTTCACCAATAGCCATAGCAAAACATTCCTTTCTTAGGTAGTGAGGTTTGTTACTAATAAGAACTATAACAAATATGCTTAGATAATTCAAGATAAATTAAACAAAAAAGTTAAATATTTTTCTTGGTGGCTATTGACTTAAACAAAAATGTATAGTATTTTATGAAAGGAGGAACTAAACAAAATTGTTTAATACTAAAAGAAGGGAGGAAAAGATAATGAGTACAATGTTTATCGGAGTAAAAGAAGCTGCAGAGATTCTTGGAACATCAGAATCCTATGCATACAAGCTGATTCAGAAGATGAACAAGCAGATGCGCGAAGAAGGTTATAAAGGACCGATTATCCGCGGCAGAGTCGATAGAACTTATTTCTATCAGCAGTTTTATGGCACAAGAGATTATGAAAGGAGAGATGTATAATGCCGGTTTACAAGGACAAGAAAAATGGAAAATGGTATGTAATGGTCCGGTATAAGGATTGGACCGGAGCCAACAAGCAGAAATGTCAGAGAGGATTTGAAACCAAGCGGGAAGCACAGGAATGGGAGTGCCAGTTCAAGCTTCAAAAGAAATCAGATATTGATATGACACTTGAAGCGTTCTGTGAACTGTATGAGATGGATGTGAAGCCAAAGCTTAAATTGAATACCTGGCTTACGAAAGAGCATATCATCAAGACAAAAATCGTTCCATACCTGGGAAAACGAAAAATCTCAGAGATTACAGCCAAGGATATTATTGACTGGCAGAATTCAATAAGAGAACTTAAGACAAGTAGTGGAAAACCATTGTCGCAAACCTATTTAAAGACAATACATGCGCAGTTAAGCTCTATATTTAACCATGCAATCCGTTATTATGACTTAAACCAGAACCCGGCTAAAAAAGCCGGGGCAATGGGCGAGGAAGAGGGAAAGGAAATGCTCTTCTGGACAAAGGAGGAGTACCTGCGATTTGCCGAAGAAATGATGGACAAGCCTCTTTCCTACTACGCATTTGAAATGCTGTACTGGTGCGGAATCCGGGAGGGAGAGCTGCTTGCTCTGACACCGGAGGATTTCGATTTTACGGCTATGACGGTTCGTATCAACAAATCATATCAGAGATTAAAGGGAAAGGATGTGATAACAACACCTAAAACAAAGAAGAGCAACCGGATTGTGAAGATGCCGGAGTTCCTTGTTGAGGAAATGCAGGAATACATGAAAATGTATTACAGTTTGACTCCAAAGGACAGAATCTTTCCGGTAACGAAGAGTTATCTGAAACATGAAATGATAAGAGGCTGTAAAGCATCGGGGGTGAAACAAATCAGAATTCATGATTTGAGACATTCCCATGTATCACTTCTCATAGATATGGGATTTACGGCATTAGCTATTGGAGACCGTGTGGGACATGAATGCGAAAAGATTACATACCGGTATGCACATTTATTCCCATCCAAGCAGGATGAAATGGTGCAGAGATTAAATATGGAACGAAGGGAGGGAAAATAGTATGTCAGCAAAATGCACGGACAAGCACAACCGTTGGAGAAATAAAACGGTAGGATTTCGTGTTTCACCGGAGGAGGATGAGTTACTGGAAGCTGCAGTAAGTCTTTCCGGTCTTACGAAGCAGGATTACATTATGAAAAAGCTTACGGACAGAGAAGTTGTGGTAATGGGGAATCCGAGAGTATTTAAAGCATTGAAGAATGAACTTCAAAAGGTGCTCGCAGAGCTTGAGAGGATTTCAAATGCCGGGGAATTGCGTCCTGACCTTTTGGAGGAAATTGAACTCATCAACATGACGCTAAATGGATTGAAGGGTGATGAAGATGGAACAGATATGAGTAGCATGAACAAAAAATAATGCCCCTGAAAAGCAGACAGGGACATCATTCGGAGCCTCTAATAGACTTCTAATACGCAATTAAAGTATATCAGAGGCTCTGTGAAAAAACAACGACAAATAAGGAGATTGCAATGGAAAATGAAAAGACAGAGCTTAAAATGATTCGGATGTCAGAGATAGAAGCACAGGAGATTAAATGGCTTTGGTATCCGTTTATCCCGTACGGGAAACTGACTATTGTACAGGGAGACCCGGGGGATGGAAAGACGACAATGATATTAAATCTTGCGGCACAGCTTTCAAAGGGGAAATGCTTTGAGGATGGAAGCGCAGTAGAAGCTCCCATGAAAATTATCTATCAGACAGCTGAGGATGGACTTGCTGATACGGTAAAGCCAAGACTTGAAAAAGCCGGTGCGGATTGTGAACAGATTTTAGTAATTGATGAGAGTGACAAATCTCTTTCCATGATTGATGAACGTATTGAGGAGGCATTAAAAACAAGCGGAGCCAAGATGCTCATACTGGATCCGATACAAGCGTACCTTGGCGGTGGAATGGATATGAACCGGGCAAATGAAGCGAGAGAAATGACAAAGAAGCTGGGGATGCTTGCAGACAAATATGGATGTGCCATCATTCTGATTGGACATATGAACAAGGCGGCAGGAAATAAAGCTGCATACCGGGGAATGGGTTCCATTGATTTCTTTGCGGTAGCAAGAAGCGTTTTGCTTGTAGGAAGAGTAGTGGGTGAACCTGACATAAGAGCAGTGGTTCAGATTAAAAATAATCTTGCTGAGTTCGGACATCCGAAAGCTTTCCGGTTATCTGATGATGGATTCGATTGGATTGGCGATTATGAAATTACGGTGGATGAAGTGCTAGGTGGAATTGCTCCAAAGGCAAATAAGCTGGAACAAGCCAAAAGACTTCTCATGGAACTTGCGGAAACCAATAACATGATGTTATCCGGAGAAATACTGGAACTGGCAGCGGATGAGGATATCTCCAAGAGAACCATGGAGACTGCCAAGAAAGAATTGGGAATCAAGGCAAAGAAAATCAACAACGCCTGGTACTGGGTGTTGGATGATTTGACACAGTAAAAGGAAGAACGCAACATTGCAATGTGTATGGGATTGCAACCTTGCAAGACCGCAAAAGGAAGATTGCAAATGGCAGACACTTGCGGTGTTGCGGACTTGAAAGAAAGGGTGATAATTTTGAAAATGGTTCAAATACCGGACAGCCTATTTGTAGCACTTGTGAAATTTCATGTGCTGGGAATCGAGGATTGTTTACCGGAAATTAAAAACGGATTAGAGCAAAAACTTGATGCAATGATGAGAAGAGAACTATATACAAAATCAAAAACGGCTAAGACAGAAGCAGAAAGGGAAGAGGCTCGACAGGCGTATCTTGATAAGGTTGGCATGCACCGGGATTTCCGGTGGTGATTTTTTTCTTCACATTTTCTGCAAAGCGGAAATGTATCAGCACTCACAAAGTGAGGGCGCAGCTTGACATCGCAGATGACATTTTAAGGGGATTGGGGATGTGCCTCCAACAAGCAAAAAGCGTTCGTGTGATCACGAAGGCACTGCTTGCCACTTTAGTTTTCGGTAATTATGAAGCAGGGGCGTGCCACGCCTCTGATAATTGTAATTAAGAAAGAGAGTACTTGTGTTTGTTTGTGTACTCTGTTATAATATTTGTGTACATTTGTATTGAGCAAAGCAAAGGAAACTTTGTGACGCAAAGCTATAGGGACTTTAACATGTCAGCCAGTTGCAATTTTTGAGTTTGAAACGGTAAGCATCATAGGTCACTATGGTGCCTTTTGTTATACGGTTATATCCAGGGAATTAGGAAACAAGGGGGTTCAGTATGTCTGAGAAAAAGCTGGAAATTGTGACAAAAAAATATCGCGGAGAGACAGCTACGGTTACAGCTAGGTTATCAGTTGAGTTAATAGAACGCCTAGATGAGATAGTAGAAAAAACCGGACGGACTCGTAATGAAATCATTCAAAGGTGTGTGGAGTATGCAGTAGATAATATTAAAATTACAGAAGAATAAGGGGGTATATTATGGCAATTATTAGTGTTTTAAAATACGAAGGAGATAATAAGACTTTTATCTGGAAACATCCAAATCAAGATTTTAATACGGGTTCCCAGTTAATAGTGCATGAATCGCAGGAAGCCATTTTTATGCAGAATGGGGAGGTGCTAGATACTTTTGGCCCCGGTAAACATACTTTAGAGACGGAGAATTTGCCGGTTATAAAATCAATCATGAAGCTTGCTACAGGTGGGCGTAGTGCGTTTCATGCTGAATTGTACTTTGTAAATTTAACGGAACAGATGGCAATTCGCTGGGGAACGGACAGTAAAATCAGTTATCTTGACCCCGTGTTTGATTTTCCATTGGAGATAGGTGCATGCGGTGAAATGAGCCTTTCTGTAAGCAATTCGTCGAAGTTGTTAGTACGTCTGGTTGGAACAGAGAAAGTTTTGAATCAGGATACCTTAACAAAATATTTCAGAGCTTTTCTAATGACGAGGGCTAAGTCCATTATAGCGCAGGTGATTCAGGGCAAGAATATCAGTATTTTTGAGATAGACATGCATCTGGGTGAATTGTCGGAAGCGGTGCAACAGAAGTTGGCGGATGATTTCTTTGATTATGGTGTGAATTTGAATAGTTTTATGATTACAACTGTTCTTAAGCCGGATGAGGACAGGAACTATCTTAAATTTAAGGATTTATATTTCCGTAGGAAAAGTGATGTGATGGAAGCTGAATTGCAGCAGAAACTCACTTTGATAGAGCAACAGACAAAAGCACAGTCCACTGTTATGGAAGCAGAAGCTATGGCTAAAAAGCGTCAGCTTGAGGGTTATACCTATCAACAGGAAAAAGGATTCGAAGTTGCGAAAGAAGTTGCACAGAATGAAGCTATCGGTCAGTTTAGCAATATTGGTGTCGGGCTCGGAATGATTACCGGTGTCGGTGGAGAGATTGGTAAAACTGTGGGTGGTGTTGCCAGTCAGGCGATACAAAGTGCAACGGCACCGGTTTCGCAGCAAACAGCTCCGCAGATGCAGAAGCGCTTCTGCATGAATTGCGGACAGGAATTATCTGCGGTTGCAAGATTCTGTGAGGGTTGTGGTACGAAGGTACAAGACAGTGATAACTGCAGTAATTGTGGATATGCATTTACGAATGAAGCAAGATTTTGTCCTATATGTGGCACAAAGAGAGGATAAGCATATGAGAAAGAAAAAACAGATTATCGGGCTGAATTTTTTTGTTATTTTAGTTGCTATTGCGTATGCCTTGATTATGATACTGGGAAATGTAAGCGTAGCGAAATCATCCGTTGCAACGATAAGCGGAAGTTATGGTGAACAATATGCGATTGAGAACCATTTGAATCAGGTGATTCTGGCAGATAGCGAGCAGGTTTATTTTGATCAGCGATATGAGCTGTTTGATTATAATGTAAACGATGGAAAAATTACGCTTGAAAATTATTCCGGTAAGAGTTCCGACCTTGTAATTCCGAAATCCATAGGCGGTGTTAAAGTTACTGCATTGGGAGAGAATTTCATATCGTCCTTGGATACTGTTAAAAATGTCTATCTTCCGTTAAATCTTAGAGAAATACTGGGGGAGGTAGACACAAATATAACAATTCATTGTCCGGAAAACGCTACGTTAATTGCTGATTACAAGGAAACGGACTGGAATATAGAAGTAGTTTATGATTCTGATTTCATTAACTTTGAGCTTGGAGATATTCCTTTTCAATATAATCTGAACGAAGCAAATGCGGAAATCACCAGATATGATGGAAATGAAGAGTTGGTAGTGATTCCTTCATACATTAATGGTTACCCAGTTACTACGGTTTCTATGGATTTCTTAGGAACGGCTGAGGTGATTGTTATCCCTGAAACAGTAACGAATATTACCGGTAGTTCTGTTCAAGTACTGTATTCTCCGGTATTTATGATTGAATTGATTTTCACCATTTTTGCGTTCGTTGTCGCGTTAATTACTGTTAATGTTTTATTGCCTAGATATCGCAAAAATACAGAAGAATATCTGTTAACAGGTAATCAAATGGTTGCAGTTATTTTGTATGTTATCGTTCAGACGATATTCGGTATTGCTGCAACGTACTTCTTAATGATATCTGCATTTATTGCATTGATTATCAGTTTGATTATTATTGGTGGTTTTGTAGCGATTCTTATGCTGGGAGGAGCCGGCCGTAAACATGTGAAAAAGGTAGAGGCTCATGTGGCAGAGAAAACCTCTAGAATGAAGGCTATCAAGGATTCTTCTAAAAATATGGCTAGCGAAGTTAAAAATCCTGAATTGCGCAAACTGGTTCAGCGTTTGGTGGATGAAATCAGATTTAGTGATGCTGTTAGCAGAGCGGATTTAAATGATATAGAGTCTGAGATCGAAGATGCCATACAAGAACTGAAGAAAAGTATCTCTGCAGGGGATGAAGATGCAATCAAGAATAATGTAGAATGTACGATGCAACTTGTAAAAGAGAGAAACATAAGATGTAAATCGGGCAAGTAAAGGAGAAGCAGATGGCTACAGTTTTAAAATGTAAGATGTGTGGTGGCGATATTGAAGTAAGCCAGGATATGACAGTGGGTACCTGCCTATTCTGTGGCTCCACCATGACACTGCCGCGAATCGAGAGCGAAAGGAAGGCAAGACTGTTCAACAGAGCGAATCAATATCGTCTGAATAATGAATTTGATAAAGCTTATGATGCTTACAGAGCGATAGTAGATGAAGATGAGCAGGAAGCGGAAGCTTATTGGGGATTAATTTTATCTGAATACGGTGTAGAGTATGTTGAAGACCCCAAAACAGGAAAGCGCATACCCACATGCCATAGAACTAAGGTGCAGTCTATTACCGCGTCAGTGAATTATAAACAGGCATTACAATTTGCGGATGCAGAAAGCAAATTTATTTATCAGGATGAAGCAGAAGTTCTTGATAAACTTCAAAAGAACATAATTGCCGTGTCTGCAAAAGAGGAGCCATATGATGTCTTTATCTGCTACAAGGAATCGGATGAGAAGACAGGAGAAAGAACACAGGATAGTGTGCTTGCACAGCAATTATATGATGCACTTCAGGAAAAGGGAATTCGTACTTTTTTTGCAAGAATCTCATTAGAAGAAAAAGTGGGACAGAACTATGAACCGTTTATATATGCTGCTTTGAAATCAGCCAGGGTTATGGTTTTGGTTACCACAAGCAATGAACACTGTAATGCAATATGGGTAAAAAATGAATGGATGCGTTTTGTCCAGTTTATGGAAGAAGATAAGAACAAATCAATTATTCCGGCTTGTCACGAAATGTCTCCATATGAATTACCGGATGAACTGGCGGCATACCAGGCACAAGACCTAGGGAAAGTCGGTGCTATTCAGGATTTGGTTTATGGTATTACCAAACTGCTTGGAAGGGCATCCAGAGAGTCAAACAACGAAATTATAAATGAGTTGTTGGAGGAAAAGCTTTCCCGTGAAAAGAGAACTTCACTGATTATTAGGGGACTTATTTTTGTTTTGGTTGGTTTTGTGGCATTAGTTGCTGCAGCTTTTTTTGTAAGTACTAATTGTTTTTCAAACGGATACATATCGCTGGGTTTTGAGGATATGGCGAAACGTTTTAGAAATATATTGCCGGCATTTCTGGGACTTCTTTCGGTAGGCTTTTTACTTGATGTAGTAGGTATGATATATGGTTTTGCAAAAGGATATACCAGACCATGGGTGAAAAGAATGTTGGTATTGGGTTTTGTGCTGTTAAATATTGCAATTCTGTTAATGCGCTTCAATGGTTTTTTAGTACCCGGTGCAAAATATGTGTATGTAGTTGATCTAATACTGGTACTGATTGTGACACTTTCAAAAATTCGGAGAGACAGGAAACAAGAAGCACTTTTAAGAATTGTTGCAATTGCTGTCTGTACGGTGATTGGATTTACAAATATTGGATTCATAAAAGAGAAGATAGCCAATGCCACTACAGTTACGTCGGAAGATCAAATAACTGTGACGGATACATATGCTGCCATTCGTGCGAAAGCAGATTCTTCCTCTGCTAAATTGGGAGAAATATATAAGGGAATGGTGTTTGATGTGTTGGATACGGAAAAAGAGGGTGATTACACATGGTATAAGATTGCTCTGGCAAGTGGTAAAGAAGGATATGTCAGAGGCGATTTGGTTTGTCAACCAATGAATGTGTTGATTACCGATGACTACATCAATATAAGAGCCGGAGCAGGAACAAAATACGATATAATTGGAAAGGTATATAAAGGAGAGTCCTATTTAGCCATTACAGCACAAAAACAAGGAAGTAGAACATGGTATGAAATTGTACTTTCGGACGGTACGATAGGTTATATAGGGGCAAATGGTATAGAAGAATTAAATTAAACGATGATGATAACATTTCCGTGATAACAAAATGATAACATTAGTTCAGCTACCCCATACATATTGGATAATTGAAACTAATTGATATCAAACCGTGCGAAAACTCCTAAACAGATTTGTTTAATGCGAAAATGACTTTGGCGAGTTTGAATAGAAGTCAAATCCCCGGAAAAGCCTGTATTTATGGGCTTTCCCGGGGATTTATTTTTGTCTCTGGAGTGCAAATGGAGTTAAAAATTATTTTTTTTACTAGCCGGATTTCTTGAATAAGCAAGGTTTTCCGGAATATCATTGCATTTCCAGAAGAGAATATCGGGATATTTTTATAGAACAGTTTGTTTTGATGAAGTAGTTTTCATCAGGGCAGGCTGTTTTTTTATTGCTTTTGAATTTGTAAGGAAATTTTACCTGTGGAAAATTTGCAAAATTTCGGAAAAATGTGTCCGAAAATCCTCCTGCCAGTCCGGTGTACATGAAGGGAAAACTTTCAGAACACAAAGGAGGTACTGATTATGCAGAACAAATTATTTTTAAAAGCAGCAGATGTATGTGAACTTTTGGAGGTATCTACAACCTCTGCTTATGAGATCATTGCAAATTTGAACAGCGAACTGGAGAAGAAAGGGTATCTGGTTCTTAAAGGCAAGGTTCCGACCAAGTATTTTGTGGAACGTTTTTACGGGATTGAGGATGTCTGCCAGATCCCACAGGAGAAGGGAGTGGAATGGTTCCATGCGTAAAAGAAAGATGTATCTGTCAGTGGAAGACGTGGCGGCAGTATTTGATATCTCGGTCTCTTTTGCTTACCGGGTAGTGGAGCGGATGAACGCTGATCTGGCAAGTAAAAATTATTATGTGATTTTAGGGCGGGTGCCCACTCGTTATGTTGAGGACAAGATTTATGGTCTGGAACATGTAGAACAGTATTTATCGGAGGAAAAAGCAATATGAGTATGACACAGGAAAAAATGTATATGAACGTAGATGATGTTTGTGCAGTATTGGGAGTATCGAAAGCCTTTGCATATAAAATCATGAAAGGCTACAACGAGGAACTGAAAGAAAGAGGATTTCTGGTTATTCCCGGAAAGATATCAACGAAATTTCTTGCCGAGAAGATTTATGGGATGAAAGTGGAGGAATAGCAATGGGAGTATATAAAGAAGGAAAAAACTGGAAAGTACAGGTGTATTACAAGGACTGGCAGGGAAACCGGAAGAGAAAACAGAAACGTGGCTTTCGGACCAAGGGAGAAGCAAAAGAGTGGGAGAGGGATTTCCTTCAGCAGCAGACGCAGAGTGTTGAGATCGAG
>JAQXJP010000028.1 GCA_029008875.1 Lachnospiraceae bacterium
CTCTTGTTCTGTCAGAGATAAGGAGGAATACATATGTGGCTACTGTTTGCAATTTTATCTGCGGTGTTTGCCGCGCTCACATCCATATTGGCAAAAATCGGAATCGATGGAGTAAACTCCAATCTGGCAACTGCAATTCGAACGGTTGTGGTGGTGGTTATGGCTTGGGGGATGGTGTTTTTAACACATGCCCAGAGCGGATTGAGTGAAATCAGCAAAAAAAGCTGGATTTTTCTGATTCTGTCAGGTCTCGCCACCGGTGCTTCCTGGCTGTGCTATTACCGGGCGCTTCAGACCGGGGATGCATCCAAGGTGGTTCCCATAGACAAGATGAGTGTGGTTATCACATTGATTCTCGCAGTCGTGATTTTGCATGAGGAATTTACTCCCAAATCTTTGGTGGGATGCGTTCTGATAACTATCGGGACTCTGATTATGGTCTTATAATTTTGAAGGCGTCTTATCATTCTGCATCTTTCTTTTTGCATATTTCTATGATATACTTTGGTCTGGTGTGAGTAAAAATCCTATTTGGGAACATGGAGGAAATAACATGAGTAAAGTTGCAGTGATGACGGACAGTAACAGCGGAATTACCCAGGCGGAGGCAAAGGAGCTTGGAGTCGTTGTGCTGCCCATGCCTTTTTATATTGATGAACAGATGTACTATGAGGATATCGATCTGACTCAGGATCAGTTCTATGAGAGATTGCAGAACGACTGCGAGATTAAGACTTCCATGCCGCTCGTGGGCAATGTGACCGACAAGTGGGACGAAGTGCTCAAGGAGTACGATGAGATTGTCTATATTCCCATGTCATCGGGGCTCAGCAGTTCCTGCGAGACCGCAATCATGCTCTCCGACGATTACGACGGAAAAGTTCAGGTTGTGGATAATCAGCGAATCTCCGTGACCATGCGCCAGTCCGTGATGGACGCAAAGGCGTTGGTGGAGCAGGGAAGGAGTGCTGCGGAAGTCAAGGAGATTTTGGAGCGGGAGAAGATGGAATCATCTATCTATATCATGTTGGATACCCTGTATTACCTGAAGAAGGGGGGACGCATTACCCCGGCAGCAGCGGCGCTGGGCACTTTGTTAAAGTTGAAGCCGGTTTTGCAGATTCAGGGAGAGAAACTGGATGCGTTTGCGAAAGCCCGGACTGCAAAGCAGGGAAAAAGCATTATGATCGAAACCATGAAAAAAGATTTTGCGGAGAGATTCGGCAGTGCGGACGGGGAGAATATGCATCTCGAGATGGCCTATTCCCACGATTTAGCCAGCGCGGAGGAATTTAAGAAGGAAGTGCAGGAAGCTTTTCCAAATCATGAGATTACCATGAATCCGCTTTCCCTTTCCGTGGCATGCCATATCGGACCGGGGGCGATTGCAATTGCATGCTCGAAGAAAATCCCGGAATTGAATTAGGATTTGGAGGAATGAATATGTCAAAGGTTGATGTTGTAATAGGATGTTTCTACGGAGACGAAGGAAAGGGCAAGGTGATTGATTACCTTGCAACCGAAGCGGATATTGCGGTTCGTGCAACCGGCGGGGATAACGCCGGACACACCATCAAGGCAAACGGTGTGAAGTACGCCATGCACCTGATTCCGTCAGGACTCTTATCAGGACATACCATCGGCGTAATCGGAAATGGCGTTGTATTGAATCCGGAGGTCCTGATTGCCGAGATGAACAATCTCAAGGATCACGGCTATGATATCGATACATATCTGAAGATAAGCGAGAAGGCACATGTGATTTTTCCTTATCATAGGATGCTGGATCTGGCTCTGGAAAAGGCGAGAAAAGCGAAAAAAATCGGAACAACAGGCAAGGGTATCGGGCCTTCCTACTGCGATAAATTTGAGAGAAGCGGTCTGCGCATGGAGGATTTGTATGCTCCCGATTTTAAGGAGCGGCTTGCGGAATTGACGGAATCCCGGCTTGGATTGTTAAAGTATTACGATCCGGAGACAGATTATGATTCCGAGTTGAACTTTGACGAGATGTATGACACCTATGTGGAGTACGCCAATATATTGAAACCCTATGTATGCGATACCATCACCTTGTTGCACAAGGCGCTGGAAGCGGACAAAAAGGTGGTGGTTGAGGGGGCTCAGGCAACTCTGCTGGACATTGATTTCGGTTCCTACCCCTATGTCACCTCTTCAAACCCGACAATTGGAGGTATTTTGACAGGAACCGGTCTCAGCGCAACCGATATCGGGAATGTATATGGGGTTATCAAGGCTTATTCCAGCCGTGTCGGGGAAGGACCTTATGTGACGGAACTCCTCGATGCAACCGGAGACCGCATTCGGGAACTGGGACATGAGTACGGAACCACAACCGGAAGACCCCGCCGTTGCGGATGGCTAGATCTTGTGACCTTGAAGTACGCAAAACGCGTCAACGGTCTCACCGCACTTTCCGTAAACCATCTGGATACCATCGGACAGTTTGACAAGATCAAGGTGTGTGTTGCCTATGATGTGGACGGAGTTGAGGTGGAAGACTTCACCACCAATCTGGATGTCCTGAACAGGGCAAAGCCTGTGTACAAAGAATTGGAAGGCGGCTGGGACAGCATCTCCGATTGCAAGACCTTCGAGGAACTTCCCAAGAACGCGCAGGACTACATTCGATTTATCGAGGATTATATCGGCATTCCTGCCAAGTTTATCGGGACCGGAGCCGAGCGCGAAGCCATGATTGTGCGGTAGGAACGCTGCTCGAGCCAAAGGGCGCTGGTCGTGTCAAAAGGAACGTCCCTACTTCTTTTTCTTGATCAGGCGGTAGATGAAGGTGTAGGCCCAGAGAAGTACCGGGATCAGGATGGTTGCGACAATGGAGGCGAAGAACAGATCCATGGTGCCGCTGTTGTCTGTGATGGCAAACACAAGTGTGGTGAGATAGAGTGCCACCAAGAGAATGACGCCGATGATGGCGAGAACTTGCTTGATTTTTTTCATATATATCCTCCTCACGGGGTATGGTGCTTTTTCGAATATGTTTTTCTGCTTCATCATACTGTATGGGAATGGGAAAATCAAGGGAATTTGATCCATGAAAATGGGGAGTGGCGCAATTTGAATTTGCACAGCCTCATTTCTTGTGTTATACTCGTTGTCGTATTCGGTACAATACAAAAATGAGAGATAATCTGAAAGGTGGAACATAAGATATGGCATTGTTACAGGAATGGCATAAGATTGCTTATAATGAGAATATGAATCAGGGAGAACTGCAGAAGTTCTGGCAGAATTACTTCCTTCTGGAGAAGGGTGTGTACGAGAAACTCCTGTCCGCTCCGGATGAGGTGGTTGAGGGAACGGTCAAGGAACTGGCGGAAAAATACGGCCTCTCCATCATGGAAATGACAGGTTTTTTGGATGGAATCAATGACAGTCTGGTAACTCCGAACCCCATCGAGGAGATGGAGGAGGATACCAAGGTTTCCCTTGGATTTGACAAGGAGAAGCTGTACAAGAATATGGTGGATGCCAAGGCGGACTGGTTATATGAGCTCCCTATGTGGGATGATATCTTCGACAAGGAGACCCAGAAGCGTCTCTACCTGGAGCAGAAGAAGTCCGGAACGGTTGTTGTGGGCAAGAAGATTGGGCGCAACGATCCCTGTCCATGCGGAAGCGGCAAGAAGTATAAGCAGTGCTGCGGCAGATAACATCGGGAAATCCATTTTCACGGTTGATGGTCCTGCGGAAGGTGATCCAACGTCGGGGTGCCTAAAAATTTTTAAAAGAACTTGAAAAACTGTTTTTTTTGCATATAATAATAGTGAAATAAGAAAAGCTGTGACAAGAAGAGTACATTGCGGGAACATTTCAGAGAAAAGCGCCTTCGGAAGAAGCGGTGTGAGCGCTTGGTGGGAATGCAATGGAAGACCACCTTGGAGCGACCCTAATCCGGTCCGGTGACTCCGTTATCGTCGAATGAGGTTTTACGATTTTTGTAAAGCGAATCCGGGTGGAACCACGAGTAAATTCGTCCCTGACACGTTTTGACGTGTCAGGGATTTTTTTGTCTGATGGAGGAGGTGATAGACAGGATGAAGCGTGTGATGAATTTTTTTAAGGATATTTCGGAGGAGATTCGGATTTCAAAACGCGAGTTCCTTCTGACCATAGCGGTGTGTGTTCTGGGCGGAATTGTAGTCGGAATGATCGGTTCCCCGAGAAAAAATCAGGTCATCGGCTCACACAACGGCAACGGATGGTGGCCGGTCGAAGAGGATGAGAACGATGACAAATCAGAAGAGGATTAGAACAAAAAGGAGATGTATTCATTATGAAAATCACATTAAAAGACGGCTCTTGTAAAGAGTACAGCGAAGCAAAGAGCGTGTATGAGATTGCGCTCGACATCAGCGAAGGGCTTGCCCGTGTGGCGTGCGCCGGTGAAGTGAACGGGGAGATTGTAGACCTCCGCACCGTGCTGGAGGAGGACTGCACCCTGAATATCGTGACCGCAAACGATGAAGCGGGACTTCGAGTGATTCGCCACACAGCGAGCCACGTCCTTGCGGAGGCGGTAAAGAGAATTTACCCGGATGCAAAGGTTACCATCGGCCCGGCCATCGATGACGGATTTTATTATGATTTCGATTCTGCCCCGTTTACCAGAGAGGATCTGGATAAACTGGAGGAGGAGATGAAGAAAATCGTCAAGGAAGGTCATGAAATTACAAGATTCACCCTTCCCAGGGCAGAAGCCATCAAACTCATGGAGGAGAAGGGGGAACCCTATAAGGTGGAGTTGATTCAGGATCTTCCGGAGGATGCGGAGATTTCTTTCTATGACCAGGGGGGATTTGTGGATCTGTGTGCGGGCCCCCATCTGATGAACACAAAGGGTGTGAAGGCATTCAAGTTGATTTCTTCCTCCATGGCATATTGGAGAGGGGACTCCAACAAGGCGCGCCTGCAGCGTATTTACGGAACCGCTTACAGCAAAAAGGATGATCTGAAGGCTCATCTGGAGAGACTGGAAGACGCCAAGATGCGCGACCACAACAAGCTGGGGCGTGAGATGGGACTCTTCACAACCGTCGATGTCATCGGACAGGGTCTTCCGCTTTTTACACCGAAGGGAACCAAGATGATTATGAAACTCCAGAGATGGATGGAAGATCTGGAGGATAATGAGTGGGGCTATGTCCGCACCAGAACTCCGCTTATGGCAAAGGCGGATCTGTACAAGATTTCCGGACACTGGGATCATTATATGGATGGAATGTTCATTCTCAACAAGGATGACGAGGACAAGGAAACCATGGCTCTTCGCCCTATGACATGCCCGTTCCAGTATTATGTATACATGAACGAGCAGCATTCCTATCGCGACCTTCCCTACCGTATGGCGGAGACTTCCACATTGTTCCGCAACGAGGATTCGGGGGAGATGCACGGACTTACCCGTGTTCGCCAGTTTACCATCACGGAGGCTCACATTATTCTTCGCCCGGATCAGGCGGAGGAAGAATTGACCAGATGTACGGAACTGTGTCACTACGTGATGAAGACCCTTGGAATCGACGGGGATGTGACCTACCGTCTCTCCAAGTGGGATCCGAATAACGCGGAGAAATATCTGGGGGATGAGGAGTATTGGAACAGCACCCAGCAGTATCTCCGGGATGTGATGAATAAAAACGGAATTAAGTTCACCGAGGCGGACGGCGAGGCAGCGTTCTACGGACCGAAGATTGACATTCAGGCCAAGAATGTCTACGGCAAGGAAGACACCATGGTAACTATTCAGCTCGACTGCGCAAGTGCGGAGAAGTTTGGAATGTACTACATTGACGACAAGGGTGAGAAGGCCCTTCCCTGGATTATCCACCGCACCTCCATGGGCTGCTATGAGCGTACTCTGGCGTGGCTCATTGAGCACTACGCAGGAAAGTTCCCCACATGGCTCTGTCCGGAGCAGGTTCGTGTTCTTCCGATTTCCGAAAAGTACATGGACTATGCCCAGAAGGTTTGCAAGGAACTGAAGGCCAATGGCGTGGATGCAACCGTGGATGGCCGCGCGGAAAAGATCGGATATAAGATCCGCGAGGCGAGAATGGATAAGCTTCCCTATATGCTTGTTGTGGGACAGCAGGAGGAGGCAGACGGAACCGTTTCCGTCAGAAGCCGTTTCGCCGGGGACGAGGGCGTGAAGCCCCTTTCCGAATTTGTGGATCAGATTTGCACGGAGATTCGCACAAAAGAGATTCGCAAAGAGATTCCGCAGGAACAGGCACAATAATTTTTGGAAAAAAGTGGAGAATGGGATTCTCCACTTTTTTATGAATAGATTTCGGAAAAATACCTCATAATAATCATTGTTAATATAGTTTTTATGATGATTGTGGAGGTAGAGACATGACCAGATTGCATTGTGATGTTGTAAACTGCTGTTATAACAAGGATAAAAGTTGTAAATTGTGTGATATCCGTGTGGAGGGAAAGGGAGCCCACAACTGCTCCGACACCAGCTGCGGAAGTTTCGCTCCGAGAGGCTGCGGCTGCGGTTCTACAAATGTGTGTGAGAATCATAAAATGGATACCAAGGTTGCCTGCGAGGTTGTGGAGTGCAGATTCAATAAGGGATGTATGTGCAGCGCCAAGGAAATCGGTATCTCCGGCGGACATGCGGACAGGAGCAACCAGACGGAATGTGCAAGTTTTGAGTGCAAATAGAACTCAAAAACGCGCATTAACAAACATTTATCAAAAAAGCGCCCTCTGCGAAAAATCGGGAGGGTGCTTTTTTGCGCGGAATCCATTGCAATTCTGCCATCCGTATTGTAAAATGTGTTCTACAGCGAAGTGAGGTTTTTTGAATGGATTACAATATTAATTTCCCTCATCTACATATATTTTTGGATCATGTAGGGAAAACTGTTTATATCGGTAATTTTGGAATCGCCTATTACGGTATCGTGATTGCGCTTGGAATGCTGGCGGGGCTTCTGTTGGCTTGTCTGATTGCCAAGAAGACCGAGCAGAACCCGGACACGTATTTTGATCTGGCGATTGTCGCCATCATCTGTTCAGTGATTGGTGCGAGAATCTACTATGTGATATTCCGGTGGGACATTTATCGGGATAATCTGCTTGGCATTTTTAATCTGCGCCAGGGAGGATTGGCCATATACGGCGGTGTGATTGCGGCGATTATCACCACATTCGTCTTTTCCAAAGTGAAGAAGATTCCCTTTGGACGCCTGTGCGACACAGCCGGTCTCGGACTGATTCTGGGACAGATTATCGGACGGTGGGGGAACTTCTTTAATCGAGAGGCCTTCGGCGGTTATACGGACGGGCTGTTTGCCATGCAGCTTCCTATATCGGCGGTTCGCTATTCGGAGATCACCGAGGAACAATTACAAAATACGGTGGTGATAGATGGGATCACTTACATTCAGGCGCATCCTACTTTTTTATATGAATCCCTTTGGAATCTGGCTCTGCTGATTCTGTTGCTTGCCTTTTTCAGAAAGCGGGCCTTTGAGGGTGAAGTATTTCTGTGGTATTTGGCGGGATATGGAATCGGTAGATTTTGGATAGAATCCTTAAGAACCGACCAGCTGTTGCTTCCGGGAATCGGATATCCGGTTTCCATGGCTATGGCTGTACTTTTGGTAATCGTTGCCGCAACGTGGATTGTGACCGGCAGAGTGAGAAAACGGCAGCAAAAATGATAACATTCCGTGGAGGAAACGTGTATGAACTATTTAGACGTGGATTATCGTTTGCGCGAACTGGAGAAACAGATTGAAATCGCCAGGAAAGAATTGGACCTTATGCTTGAGGCCAGCGATGGAGATATTATTGGAAAACAGGAACACTACAAGAAAAGTTTGGAACTGGACCAATTGATTGCGGAGTATGTGGAATTGAAAGAAGCATCCACTTCCCGCCACTAATTTGAAAAAACAATAGAAAAAAATAAAAAAGCCACTATTTACAGTGCGAAGCAAAGTTTTGCTTCGCACTATTTTTTTGCCGAAAACCCTTGATTTTCCCGCATAAAGGGAGTAATATATAGAAAAAGTGGTGGGAAGTGGTAGCATATACCATGTAAGTGGAGCAAAGTGGTGGATAAGTTGATAACTTTGTGGATAATCCTCACCGGAATCTGAAACACAAAGGAAAGTGAGGTGAGCAGGCCATGTTTACAGGGGAATATCATCATTCCATCGACGCCAAGGGCAGATTGATTGTCCCTTCGAAGTTCCGGGAGCAGTTGGGCAACGAGTTCGTGGTGACCAAGGGCTTGGATGGATGTCTGTTTGTATATTCCAATGAAGAATGGCAGCGCATCGAGAATTCCTTTAAGGAAAAACCACTTACCTCCGCAGATGCGAGAAAGTTCATGCGATTCTTCTTCGCAGGTGCTGCCGGTTGCGAATTGGACAAGCAGGGGAGAATTCTTCTGCCGGCAAATTTGCGGGAGTACGCAGGAATCGATAAGGATGTCGTCTCTGCCGGCGTTTTGAGCCGCGTGGAAATCTGGAGCGAAGAGAGATGGCAGAGCGCAAATACCTATGATGATATGGACGAGTTCGCGGAGCGTATGGCGGAACTCGGACTTGGATTCTAAATGATACTTGTTGGAGAGGATTGTCGGGGATGGAATTTAACCACTATTCGGTCTTGCTACATGAGACCGTGGACGGGCTTGGGATAAAACCAAACGGAATATATGTGGATGGCACACTGGGCGGAGGCGGACATGCCTATGAGGTGTGCAAGCGTTTGGGAGATGGCGGCAGATTTATCGGAATCGATCAGGATGCGGATGCCATCAAAGCTGCCAGTGAGCGGTTGAAGGAGTTTTCCGACAAAGTGACCATCGTTCGAAGCAACTATGCGGATATGAGGCGAGTGCTTGATAATCTCGGGATTCACAAGGTGGACGGAATTGTGCTGGATCTCGGGGTTTCCTCTTTCCAGTTGGATACGCCGGAGAGGGGGTTCACCTATCGGGTGGAGGATGCTCCCCTTGATATGAGAATGGATGACAGACAGACACTCACCGCAAAAACCATCATAAACGAATACAGTGAGGCGGAACTTTTCCGGATCATTCGGGATTACGGGGAGGACAAATTTGCCAAAAACATTGCAAAACACATTGTTGCGGAGAGAGCGAAGAAACCGATCGAAACCACGGGCGAACTTAATGAGATTATCAGCGCGGCGATTCCGGCCAAGGTGAGGGCTACGGGCGGACATCCTTCCAAGAGAACCTACCAGGCAATCCGAATTGCACTGAACCGGGAACTGGATGTATTGCAGGATAATCTGGACGATATGATCGAACTGCTGAATGAGGGCGGACGTATTTGCATCATCACCTTCCATTCGCTGGAGGATCGAATCGTAAAAACCATTTTTAAAAAGAATGAAAATCCTTGCACCTGCCCCAGCAATTTTCCGGTGTGCGTATGCGGGAACAAGTCCAAGGGACAGGTAATCAGCCGAAAACCCATTCTTCCTTCACAGGAGGAGTTGGAACAGAACAAGAGAAGCAAGAGCGCAAAACTGCGCATCTTTGAGAAAAAATAATTTGTAGCTATAACGGGGAGACTTTTTCATGGAAGAAAGAAACAGATACATTACAGGAAGTGCAGTAAGAGAGCTTGAGCCGGCACCGGCCCGCAGAGAGCGCAGAGATCCGCGTGAGGAGGAAGCGGAGAGAAAGCGCCGCGCGCGTCGCAACGCAGCCAGAAGAAATCGTCAGCGCACCTTGTATATGAGCAAGGGGTATGTGGCTTTTTTGACACTCTGTGTTGCAGTCGGAGCTTTTTTTGCGGTTTCTTATGTAAAGCTGCAGGCGGATATCACTTATCGCATGAAGCACATCGCCTCTATTGAGAGCCAGATTTCCGATCTAAAGGCGGACAACGACGCGAACTACAAGAGAATTATGACTTCCGTGGATTTGAATGAGATTAAGAGTACTGCGATTAACGAGTTGGGAATGGCGTATGCCACGGAGGAGCAGGTGGTGTATTATACTGTGGAGAGCAGCAACTTTATTGACCAGTATGTGGACATTCCTGTGAAGTAGGAGAGAGATTGTGGCAAAAACCGGAAATAGAAGAACCAAGAAGGGCAAGAAACCGATCAGGCTATTTTCCAAGAAAATGCGCGGTAAGCTTATGCTTGTTTTTGCAGGCGTATCCGTGCTGTTGATAGCTTTGATCGGTCGCCTTATGTATATACAGTACAATAACGGGGAAAAGTACACCAAGAAGGTGCTGTCCCTGCAGAGTTATGACAGCAGCAAAATCCCCTATCAGCGAGGGGATATTTACGATTGCAACGGCACCATTCTGGCTACCAGCGTGGCGGTGTACAACGTGGTGCTGGACTGTACGGTGATGACGGATAAGGAAGAATATATTGACCCCACCATCAACGCGTTGGTGGAGTGTTTCCCGGATTTGGAGCGCAACGACCTGTTGGCCTACGCCAGGGACAAAAAGGACAGCCCCTATATTGTGTTGGAGAAAAAGCTTCCCTATGAGCAAATCCAACCTTTTGTGGAGATGCAGGAGGCTGTGGATGAGAAGGGGGACAAGATCAACCCCAACATTAAGGGCGTGTGGTTTGAGAAGGAATACCAGCGGTATTACCCATACGGAACCATGGCTTCCAATGTAATCGGTTTTACCTCCGCGGGGGATGTGGGAACCACCGGATTGGAAAATTATTATGATGAAACCTTAAACGGGGTGACCGGCCGGGAATACGGTTATCTGAACTCGGACAACGATTTCGAAAAGACGGTGATACCGGCGGAGGATGGCAACAATCTGATTATATCCATCGACGCCAACATTCAGTCCATCGTGGAGGGAAAAATCAACGACTTCAATATGACCTACACCAACAATTACAGGGAGGGGGAAGCCGGGGCGGAGAACATAGCGGTATTGATTATGAATCCCAATACCGGGGAAATCCTCGCCATGGCCCAGTACCCAAACTGTGATCTGAATCAGCCCAGGGATTTGTCCCGCTACCTGTCCGAGGAGGAACAGGAGACCATGACAGAGGAGGAGAAGTTGGTTTGGATGAACCGAATCTGGCAAAACTATTGTGTGACAGCCACCTACGAACCCGGTTCCGTACAGAAGCCTTTCACGGTTGCCAGTGGTCTGGAAAGTGGAACAATAAGCGATGATATGACCTTTTTGTGCAACGGATACGAGGAGGTGGGAGGCCATACCATTCACTGTGTAAATCGTAACGGACACGGAATCGAGACCGTGGAGGGATCCCTCATGGACTCCTGTAACGACGCGCTCATGCAGATGTCCTATCTGATCGGACCGGAGAATTTTACCGCGACCCAGTCCATATTCGGATTCGGGCAGAAGACGGGAATTGATCTGCCGGGGGAGGCCTACACCGCGTCCCTGGTCTATTCTCTGGAAAATATGACGAAGGTGGATTTGGCTACCAACAGCTTCGGACAGAACTACAACTGTACCATGGTGCAGATGGCCAGCGCCTTTTCCTCCCTGATCAACGGCGGAACCTATTACCAGCCCCATGTGGTATCCAAGATTACGGATGCCAACGGCAACACCATTCAAAACATTGCACCGGTGGCAGTGAAACAGACGGTTTCCGCCGCCACCAGTGAACAGTTGAAAAAATATCTGTACAATGTTGTCAAGACCGGTACCGGAAAGACTGCCAAGGTGGATGGTTATTCTATGGGCGGAAAAACCGGAACGGCCCAGATGTATGATCCGGAAACCCATCTCCGCAAGACGGGGTGCTATCTGGTGTCATTTATGGGCTTCGTCCCCTACGAAAATCCGCAGCTTGTCATCTACACGGTAATCGATCAGCCCAATGTGGAGGATCAGCCTCACAGTTCTTATGCCCAGAATCTGACGAGGGAGATTTTGGAGGAAGTGCTTCCCTACATGAATATCTATCCGGATGAGGAGAAGGATGGAGCAAATTCCGATTTGACAATCATCGGAACGGATACCCTGATCAACGGTGTGGAACACAATGGCGGAGCGCCTGCTCAGGGAGAGGCGGAAAGCGAACCGGAACAGAGCGGGGAGAACCTGCCGGAAGAATAACAAGCATAACCTCATAGCTGCCGACATAGGATAAAGAGAACATAAAAGGGCAGTTATGAGGTTTTTTGTGGAAAAATGCAGAATTTACCAGAAGAAAAAACTGTTTGTCGTGTTTATGGGGGTGGTGATTCTCGCTGTGATTTTGCTGGGGAGGCTTATCTATCTCACGACGGCAAAATCCGAGTATTACAGTTCCCTTGCAACGGACCTGCAGCAGAGAGAGCGGAGGCTTCCGGCTGCACGGGGAGAAATTCTGGATCGAAACGGCATTGTTCTGGCCACAAATACAAGCGTATATACCATATCGGTAATTCACAACCAAATTCAGGACCCGGAGCAGGTAATTGAAGTGTTGTCCCGGGAATTGAATCTGTCGGAGGATGCTGTGCGCAAGAGGGTGGAAAAGGTATCCTCCATCGAAAAAATCAAGGGGAATGTGGACCGGGAGGTCAGTGAGCGGATTTTGGCATACGGACTGTCCGGGGTCAAGGTGGATGAGGATTACCGCAGAATCTACCCCTACCACGAGCTGGCATCGAAGGTGCTGGGGTTTACGGGGGGAGACCATCAGGGGATTTTGGGCCTTGAGTCAAAGTATGACGAATACCTGAAAGGGACGGACGGAACGATTCTCACATACACCGACGCCAGGGGAATTGAGGTGAATGGAAAGGAGGAACAGCGAATCGAACCGGTTACGGGGGACTCCCTTGTCACATCACTGGACTACAATATACAAACCTACTGTATGCAGGCCGCTCAGAAGACTTACCTGCAAAAGGAGGCCGATGGTGTGGAAATCATCGCCATGAATCCGCAGAACGGGGAGATCATCGCCATGGTGGATTATCCCGAGTACGACCTGTGCAGCCCCTTTACCCTGACGGAGCAATATTCCCAATATGCGGGGACCGAAGAGGAGGAAACCTACCGGAATTATATGTGGAGAAACTGGTGCGTGTCGGATACCTACGAGCCGGGATCCATATTCAAAATCGTCACCACCTCCATCGCGCTGGAGGAGGATCTGGTATCTTTGGAAGAAGGGTTTTATTGCCCGGGCTATATCGTGGTGGAGGACAGACGAATTCGCTGCCACAAGACCAATGGACATGGTTCGGAAACTTTTACCACCGCATTATACAACAGCTGTAATCCGGTTTTCATTGATCTGGGGATGCGCATCGGAGCCCAGCGGTTTTACGATTATATGGGACAATTCGGACTGCTGGAAAAGACCGGGGTGGATTTGCCCGGGGAGGCTGCCACCATCATGCACAAGCCGGAAAATATCGGGCCGGTGGAACTGGCCACCATATCCTTTGGGCAATCCTTTCAGGTGTCTCCGATCCGGCTGATGACCACGGTGTCCGGACTGCTCAACGGGGGAAATGAGGTAACGCCCCATGTGGGAGTGAAGATGGTGGACGAAAACGGGGAGACGACCCGTTCCTTTTCTTACGAGAGCAAAGAGACAATCTGTTCGGAAGAGACCGGCGAGACCTTGAGATCACTGCTGCAAGGCGTTGTGGAGGAGGGGGGAGGCAATAAGGCTTACATCGAGGGCTTTGAGATCGGCGGAAAGACAGCAACCTCACAGACGCTCCCCAGAAGCGAGAATAAATACATCTCCGCGTTCCTGGGATTTGCCCCGGCGGATGACCCGCAAATTCTTCTGATGGTGATTATCCGCAATCCCAAAGGGGCATATTACGGCGGAACCATCGCTGCGCCGGTGGCCCGGGAAATCTTTGAAAACATATTGCCTTACCTTGATAATTAAGGGGGAATCAATTATACTTATTGACGATTGGAATGCTTGATAAAGCGACCATTTAGGAGGAAGCATGAGGATAGAAGACGAAAAAGTATTGGTTGTCGGAACCGGAATCAGCGGGATTGCGGCAACGGAATTATTGTTGGATAAGGGTGTGGACGTTACACTGTTCGACAGCAACGCCAAGCTGGACACCGGGAAGCTGTATGAGAAGAGCGCAAAAATCAAAAAGGCACCGTTGCTTCTGGGAGATTTGACCAAGGAGCAGATGGGAGTTTTTTCCGTGGTTGTGTTAAGCCCAGGAGTGCCCATAGATCTGCCCATGGTAGACAGCCTTCGCGAGATGGGAGCAACCATATGGGGAGAAATCGAGCTGGCATACTATTTTGGTAAGGGAGATGTGCTTGCAATCACGGGAACCAACGGAAAAACCACAACAACCGCATTGACCGGAGAGATTATGAAAAATTATTTTCCCGATGTAAAGGTGGTGGGGAATATCGGGATTCCATATACCTCCGTTGCGGCACAGACCACGGAGGATACGGTGACGGTGGCGGAAATCTCCAGTTTTCAGCTCGAGACTACACAGGATTTTTGCCCGAAGGTATCGGCCATATTGAATATCACACCAGATCATCTGAATCGTCATCACACCATGGAATGCTATATTCGCACCAAGGAAGCAATCACCAAAATGCAGACCCGTGAGAATTACTGTGTGTTGAATTATGAGGATGAAGTGCTGCGGGAGTTCGCCGAGAAATGCCCGGCCACGGTTGTTTTTTTCAGCAGCAAGAGAGAATTGGAGAATGGATTTTTCCTTCGCGGGGAGGAAATCTATTACGCCGTGAACGGGGAGAATACCCTGGTGATCAACGTGAACGATTTGAACCTTCTGGGCAAGCACAACTATGAGAATGTGATGGCGGCATGTGCCATCGCTGTGAGCTATGGGGTTCCCATGGACAAAATCGTGGAAGTGTTAAAGCGTTTTGTAGCGGTGGAACACCGCATTGAGTATGTGTGCGAGAAGCGTGGAGTCCGCTATTACAACGATTCCAAGGGGACGAACCCGGATGCGGCCATCCAGGGAATCCGGGCCATGAACCGGCCTACCTATCTGATCGGTGGAGGATACGACAAACAATCGGAATACGACGAGTGGATCGAGGCTTTCGACGGCAAGGTCCGGGCCCTGGTGCTCATCGGACAGACCGCGGAAAAAATCGAAGCCTGTGCCCACGCCCACGGATTTATGGACACGGTGCGCTGTGAGACCTTCGAGGAGGCAATTACCTACTGCTATGAGCATGCGGTGAGCGGGGAGGCGGTGCTTCTTTCCCCGGCGTGTGCCAGCTGGGGAATGTTCCCAAACTACGAGGAGCGAGGAAGAATCTTTAAGGAATTCGTAAGAGGACTGGCAGAGTAGCGACAATAATTTTGGGAGAGCGTATGAGAGAGAAGACGCCAAAGGCAAAAAAGACTCATGCAACTAAATATTTTGATTATAATCTGTTGTTTATTCTGATTTTTATTATTTGTTTCGGACTGGTCATGCTGTACAGTTCCAGTTCCTACACTGCGTCCAGCAAATTCGGAGACAGCGCCTATTACCTGAAAAGGCAGGTTCGAGCCATTTTGATCGGGGTGGTCCCCATGATAGCGCTGACTCTGATTGACTATCGCTTTTGGAAAAAATGGGGTGTGTTCGCATATCTGGTATCCTTCGGCCTGTGTGTTGCCGTAATGATTCCGGGGGTGGGAACCAGCTCCCACGGTTCCGCTCGTTGGCTGGCAATCGGGCCTATCAGCTTCCAGCCCTCCGAGCTGTGTAAAATTACCATGATATTGGTGTATGCCATTTTGCTGGAACTCACCTCCAAGAAACTGAATCAGAAATGGAGTGAGATAAAACTGTTGGCGGTCTGCCTTCCGGTTGTGGGGGTTGTTGCCGCTTCCAATCTGAGTACGGCCATCATTATCGCGGGAATCGTTGTGGGGATGCTTTTTGTGGCAAGCCCCAAGTACAAGGACTTCCTGGTGATCGGACTGATTGGAATCGCGGGGATTCTGCTGTTCATCTTTACCGTTGGATACCGGGGTGACCGAGTGTCGGCATGGCTGCACCCGGAGACTGCGGGGGACAAAGGCTATCAGACCCTCATGGGACTCTACGCTATCGGATCCGGCGGAATCTTCGGAAAGGGATTGGGGGGAAGCCTGCAGAAGATGGGGCATGTGCCGGAATCCCAGAATGATATGATATTTACCATTATCTGCGAGGAGTTGGGATTGTTCGGAGGAATCTGTGTGATTCTTCTGTATATTTTGATGATCTGGAGGATGATGGTAATCGCCAACAATGCCAGGGATATGTTTGGTTCCATGCTTGTGGTGGGCGTAATGGTACATATTTCACTGCAGGTAATTCTCAATATTGCGGTTGTTACCAATTCGATACCAAACACCGGTGTCACCCTGCCGTTTATCAGCTACGGAGGAACTTCCATCATGTTTTTGATGATGGAGATGGGCCTTGTGCTCAGCGTGTCCAGGGGAATTAAACTGGAGGATGTGGACGGATGAAAAAGGAGACAATAAAAGAAGCGCGCAAGCGCAAGCGGCGCAGAAAACGCAGACTGGTTGCAGGTTTGACAGTTCTGTTTATTCTTGCTGCTTCCGCCTTTGTGGTGGTGAAGGTATTTACCGTGGAGGAGGTCCGGGTGGAGGGCAATGTGCTCTACGAGGATGACCTGATTGCGAAAACTGTGTTGACGGATGAATATTCCTGGAATTCGCTCTATGTCTATCTGAAATATAAGTTTGTAAAGCCGGAGGCGGTGCCTTTTATCGATACCATGGAGATTAAATTGAGCGGTCCGCATACTTTGTGCATCGAAGTGTACGAGAAGGGAATTATGGGATATCTGTATGTGGAATCAGCCGGGGAAAACGTCTATTTCGACAAGGACGGTTTCGTGGTGGAAACCTCCCAGAGCATCATAGAGGATGTGCCTGAGATTCAGGGGATTTTCTGCGAGGATGTTGTGCTCTATGAAAAGCTTCCCATCGATTCCACCGATTTGAAGGACATGCTCACCCTGACACAGACGCTGAAGCGCAACAATCTGGAGCCGGATGCCATCATTTACGGGGAGTCCGATTCTCCTGTTTTGGTGTACGACAACGTCCGTATTCCCATCGGCTCCCAGGATTTGCTGACACAAAAGGTGGAGCGCATTTCCAAGATTCTGCCCTCCCTAAACGGCATGAGCGGGGTTCTTCATCTGGAAAACTGGACGGAGGAAACCACCAACATTGTCTTTGACAAGGATCCGGAAACGGAGTCGCCGGAGGAAGAGGTTCCGGAGGACGGGGAGGAGAAACCGGCAGACGAGGGCGCACCGGAGGACTCACCTTTGGACCCGGAAAGGGTGGAGGAACCCTCAGCGGGGGGCGCTCTGTAAAAAAAATGACATTTGGGTGTTGATTATTTGCCCGAAAAACTATATTATAGTCTATATGATGAAAATTAGGCGTATTGTGTGCGCTCTACAATAAATTCGGGAAGAAAGAGGAGGAAGAACCTGTGCTTGAAATCAGAACAACAGAAGCAAATGCCAGCGCAAAGATTATTGTAATCGGAGTTGGTGGCGCAGGAAATAACGCAGTTAACAGAATGATCGATGAGAACATCGGTGGTGTGGAGTTCATCGGTGTCAATACAGATAAGCAGGCGCTTCAGTTATGCAAAGCACCTACATTGATTCAGATTGGTGAGAAGCTCACCAAGGGCCTTGGGGCAGGAGCTCAACCGGAGATCGGCGCAAAGGCCGCAGAGGAGAGTGTGGAGGAATTGTCCGCAGCCATCAAAGGGGCGGATATGGTGTTTGTCACCTGTGGTATGGGTGGCGGAACGGGAACAGGAGCTGCTCCCGTTGTTGCGAAGATTGCCAAGGAACAGGGGATTCTCACAGTCGGTGTTGTGACAAAGCCTTTCAAATTTGAGGCAAAGCAGCGTATGATCAATGCAATATCCGGAATTGACCGTCTCAAGGACAGTGTGGATACCTTGATTGTGATTCCCAATGACAAGCTTCTTGAGATTGTTGACAAGAGGACAACCATGCCGGATGCCCTGAAGAAGGCGGATGAAGTGTTACAGCAGGCCGTTCAGGGAATCACGGATTTGATTAATCTCCCCGCACTGATCAACTTGGACTTTGCGGATGTTCAGACTGTTATGAAGGACAAGGGAATGGCCCATATCGGTATCGGTACGGCGAAGGGCGAGGACAAGGCTATCGAGGCTGTGAAGCTGGCCGTTGCATCCCCGCTTCTGGAGACCACCATCAACGGTGCCACCCATGTTATTATCAATATTTCCGGAGACATCTCCCTCATGGACGCAAACGACGCTGCCAGCTATGTGCAGGAACTTGCGGGGGATGACGCCAACATCATCTTCGGTGCAATGTACGATGAGTCCATGGCGGATGAGGCAACCATTACCGTCATCGCGACAGGATTGGAGAATACCGGAGCGGCCAAGCCTACCGCATCTGCTTCTACCATCCAGAGTCGTCTGCAGTATCCGGGACAGGCCGGTGCCACAGCGACAGTGACTCCTCGTCCGACTACGCCGGGTCTTGGAGCGACAGTTCGCCCCACCACCCCAACCGGAGATCCGTCTATCGGAATCAAGGTTCCGGAGACTCCGGTCAGCACCGTGAAGCCGGTGGAGATCAGCATCCCTGATTTCCTTAAGAACTCAAAGCGTTAATCCGGTCGAGAACGGTCGATACAATTGCATATTTGGGTTGCATGATTCGTGAGGAAATGCATCTGTATAGGAATATAATGGAGAAAGTCTCGTGGGAGGTGATTCTCATTTATGTTTTCTATGCGGATGTATTTTTTTGCGCAAATTTTCTGATGAACGGGTGTATTTTATCGCTGGCATCCTGGTTGCTCGGAAATGCCGGCAAAAAGGGAAGCTGGTGGAGAGGCGTGCTGGCAGTGCTGGTGGGAAGTCTGCTGGAACTAGGCATTTTGCTTATGAACGGGGAGTATGTGCTGTATCTGCTACTTTCCCATTTTGTGGTGATTCCCATTATGGTACTCTTGGCCTTCGGATGGCGGAATGTGCACACTTTTTTCAGCCGGATTGTGTTGTGCTACGGAATTGCAATTTTGCTTGGTGGGTGTGCCGAGGCTTTGGAAAATACCTTCTTAGTAAGTGCGGTCGGAGCCGGAGGTGGAATCGGCGCAACCATACTATGCTTTCTGGCGCTGCGCAGATTATGCAGAGCGGTCCGAGGGAGGAGAAATGCCTATTCTGTGGGGATTCAGTATGGGATATACAAGGGGGAGGCGATGGGACTATTGGATACGGGAAATCTGTTGCACGATCCCTATTTCAACAGGCCCGTACATATCATCAGCCAGGCCCTGGCCGATGAACTGCATTTGTCGGAGAGGAAGATTGTGAACCGGTTGTCCTTCTCCACCTTATCCGGGAACGACAGCTATGTAAATCTGTATATCGCGGACAATTTTCAGATTTGCGCAGAGGGGAAAACCTTGGATTTCCCAGAGAGTATGATTGGGGTGCCCGATTCTGACTTTTTCTCCCGAAGAGAATATGACGTCATCATAAATGGAGACCTGCAGACACAAATAATGGACGAGGAAGGAAGACGACAGGGATGGCAGAGGCAGCATTACATAAGACGTGGGATAAAATCATAGGGTTACTGAACAATTTCCGCAGATGGTTGCGGGATAACGAGGAAGTCCTGTATATCGGCGGGAGCGAGGTGTTGCCCCCGCCCCTTGAGAAGGAGGAGGAACAGCGGTTTTTACTCTACCTGACAGATTCGACGGAGTGGAAGAAGGAGGAGGCAAAAAGGGCTCTCATCGAGCATAATCTGCGATTGGTGGTGTATCTGGCAAAACGGTTCGAAAACACGGGAGTGGGGGTGGAGGATTTGATCTCCATCGGGACGATCGGACTAATCAAGGGGATTAACACCTTTGATCCGGCCAAGAAAATTAAGCTGGCAACCTATGCATCCCGCTGTATCGACAATGAGATACTGATGTATCTGCGCCATACCGGCAAGAACCGGCTGGAGGTGTCCATCGATGAACCCCTGAATGTGGACTGGGATGGGAATGAATTGCTGTTATCCGACATTTTGGGGACGGATGAGGACATCATCTACCGGGATGTGGAAAACGAGGCGGAAATCATGCTCCTTCGGAGTGCCATGGAGAAACTGGGGGACAGGGAGCGGGAAATCGTGGAACTACGATACGGAATCAACCAGCCCGGAGGAAAGGAGCTGACACAGAAGGAAGTAGCGGACCGTCTGGGAATCTCCCAGAGCTATATTTCCCGCCTGGAAAAAAAGATTATGAATCGACTGAAAAAAGAGATATTAAAATTTGAATGTTCCTAAGGAAACGATTATAATCAGATTATCAGATGATAAAAGGAGATGAAGGTATGATACTAGAGTTTTTGGGGGCCGACCGCGAGGTGACGGGAAGTTGTCACTATCTGAACTTCGGGGACGTATCTGTGCTGGTGGATTGCGGAATGGAGCAGGGGCCGGATCTGTATGTAAATCAGGAGATTCCGGTGAATCCGGCAACCATTGATTATGTGTTTGTCACCCATGCGCACATCGATCACTCAGGACTGTTGCCCCTTCTGTACAACCATGGATTTCGGGGGGAAATCTATGCAACAAAGGCCACCTGTGACTTGTGCAATATTATGCTAAAGGATTCGGCGCATATTCAGGAGTTCGAGGCGGAATGGCGCAACCGTAAGGCCAGAAGATCCGGGGCACCGGAGGTTACACCCATGTACGATATCAACGATGCCATGGGGGCAATCGAACATTTCCACCCGGTGGATTACGATACCGTTGTGGAGATATGCGAAGGCCTAAAGGTGCGGTTTGTGGACGCAGGTCACCTGCTGGGATCTTCCTCCATCGAAATGTGGGTGGAAGAGGAAGGTCAGACCCGCAAGATTGTGTTTTCCGGAGATCTGGGCAACGGAAACCGACCGTTGATCAAGAATCCGGAGTACATTCAGGATGCGGATTATGTGCTCATAGAGTCCACCTATGGCAACCGCCTTCACGAGACACCGCCGGATTATGCAAGGCTGTTGGCGCAGGAGATTAAGGACACCTTTGACCGGGGTGGGAATCTTGTGATCCCGGCATTTGCCGTGGGCAGGACCCAGGAGATGCTGTACCACATCCGAAGAATCAAGACGGAGGAGATGCTGCCGGAATATCCGGATTTTGACGTGTATATCGACAGCCCCCTGGCGGTGGAGGCAACCAATATCTTCAATGAGAACGTGGTGGACTGCTTCTCCGACGAGGCAAAGGAACTGATACAAAACGGAATCAATCCCATCCGTTTTCCGGGACTTCGGGTGGCGGTATCCAGCGATGAGTCCAAGATGATCAACTTTATCGACAAACCGAAGGTGATTATCTCCGCGTCCGGAATGTGTGAGGCGGGACGAATACGCCATCATCTGAAGCACAATCTCTGGAGGCCGGAGTCCACCATATTGTTTGTGGGATATCAGGTAGAAGGAACTCTGGGTAACCACCTGCTCAACGGTGCGGACAAAGTGAAGCTCTTCGGGGAAGAGATTGACGTGCGTGCCAAAATTGTAAATCTTCCGGGAATCAGCGGACATGCGGACATGGATCATTTGACGGATTGGATGCGTCATTTCACCGAGAAACCCAAGCAGGTCTTTGTGGTTCACGGCGAGGAGAATGTGGCGGTTTCCTTCGCGCAGCATCTGGAGGAGGAACTGGGGCTTAACGCCACAGCGCCTTATTCCGGCGACACCTTTGACCTAATCAGCGGAAGGTGGATTGCCTATGGGGATCGCAAGAAAACGGAGCCGAAGAAGGCGAAGACCGCTGCCGCCAATGCCGTCTTTGAACGCCTGGTGGCTGCAGGCTCAAGGCTCTGTGCCGTCATCCAGAAGTGCAAGGGAATGGCCAACAAGGATCTGGCCAAATTTGCGGACCAAATCAATAACCTGTGCGAAAAGTGGGATCGCTAACCTAAAATAAGGGCTGTGAAAACAGCCCTTATTTCAGGTAAAACTGCATGCTTTTCAGCGCATTTTTTTCCAGGCGGGAGACCTGGGCCTGGGAGATGTTGATCTCCTTTGCTACCTCGTTTTGGGTTTTTCCCTCGAAGAAGCGGAGCTTGATGATCTGCTCGTCCCGCTCATTCAGGCGGCTTAGGGCATCCGAGAGACTCAAGTCCTCCACCCAGTGCTCCTCCTTGTTCTTTTTGTCTGCGATTTGATCCATGACATACAGAGCGTCCCCGCCGTCGGAATAGACCGGGTCGAAGAGGGACAGGGGGGTCTGTATGGCATCCAGGGCATAGACGATGTCCTCCCTAGGAATGCCACTCTCCTTGGAGATGTCTTCCAGGGTCGGTTCCCCGAGCATTCGGCGGCTTAAGGCCTCCTTGGCCTGAATTGCCTTGTAGGCGGTGTCCCGCAGGGAACGGGGAATGCGGTAGGCACTGTTGTCCCGGAGATAGCGTCGGACTTCACCGATGATCATGGGGACCGCGTAGGTGGAGAATTTTACGCCCAGCGTGGGGTCAAAATTGTCGATGGACTTCATGAGGCCGATGCAGCCGATCTGAAAGAGGTCATCCACGTTCTCGTTGTGTCCGGAAAATCTCCGGATCACAGACAGCACCAGGCGGAGATTTCCGCGGATATAGGTATCTCTGGCTTCTTTGTCCCCGGCCTTGATTTTTTCAAAGAGCACGGTTTTTTCTTCCTCTGTGAGAATCGGTAATTTGGAGGTGTTTACTCCGCATATTTCCACTTTATAAGTACTCATAGTGTTTCCTCCTCACAACTAAATTAGAGGATGCCCATTTTTATATAAAATATACATTTCAGCAAACTGTTCTGTATTTTTGGGGACGGAAATGTTATAATGAGAGACAGAGGTGCATCGATGAATCAGGTAAGTATGAGTTACAAAGAATGGGTGGATTTTGCCATCGTTGAATATGATTTGGTCAGTAAATACTATTCCAAGAGAGTGTACGAGGCTCTGGTGTCGGATCCCAAGACCGGGGACGCACAGCTTGTGCAACTGACGCTGCGAGAGGTGTTGAACAAATGCCAGGATACGGTGTTTGAGACGCGGATGCGGAGGGCAATTATGAAATGCGTGTATACCGACAGTCGTCCGGAGCGTGAAATCCGCAAGATTATGGACGATTATTATGGAATCTAAAACTTGCTTTTGAGCCCAAAGAGTGCTATATTCGAAGTCTGAGCCTGACTGTGAGAGGTTCAGACTTTTTTATACGTCAGTTCGAGACCTTCCTGACGCAAAACAAAACTAAAGGAGACAAATGAATATGAGAAACAAAAAGGTATTATTTATCACTCAGGCGGCAGTCATTGCGGCCATCTATGTGGTGCTGACAATTTTTATTGCGGCATTCAATCTGGCAAGCGGCAACATTCAGGTGCGTATTTCGGAGGCACTTTGCATTCTGCCCTTTTTTACACCGGCAGCAATCCCAGGGCTTTGGATCGGATGTCTACTTGCCAACCTGATTACCGGAGCATCGGTGTTTGACATTATCTTCGGAAGTCTCGCCACGCTGATTGGTGCGGTAGGAACTTATCTGCTCCGAAAACACAAGTTTTTGTGCACATTGCCGCCGGTGATTTCCAATGCAGTGATTATCCCGATCCTTCTTCGTTACGCATACGGATTGACCTTTATCTATCAGGGGATGGATTTATCCATTCCGTTCTTTGCCCTGACCGTGGGGTTGGGAGAGGTGATTTCCATCTGCGTGCTCGGCCAGATTTTACTTCAGGTGCTGAACAAATATCGCGGTATGCTGTTTCGAAACGGCGAGGAAAAATAAATCTTTTAGAATATAGAAATGGTAAGTGGAGGAACCCAATGAAAAAATTAATCGATTTCATAACAGATGAAGTGACCAAGGCCTTTGTGGAGGCCGGATACGACGAGAAATACGGCAGGGTCACTCTGTCCAACCGCCCGGATCTGTGTGAGTATCAGTGCAATGGCGCCATGGCAGCTGCCAAGGAGAACCATTGTGCTCCGTTTGTGATTTCAGATAAGGTCGCTGAAATCCTGTCCGGCAATGAAATGTTTTCCATGGTGGAGTCCGTAAAACCCGGATTCTTGAATCTGAAATTGAGCGAGGGGTACCTGGCTTCCTACATGAATGGTATGCAGGAGGATGAGGGGCGTTTCGGCTGTGACAAGGCAGAGGATCCTATGACCATTCTCGTGGACTACGGCGGACCGAACATTGCCAAGCCGCTCCATGTGGGACACCTTCGCTCCGCAATTATCGGGGAGAGCGTCAAGAGAATCGGTGCCTATATGGGCCATCACATGATCGGCGATGTTCATCTGGGAGACTGGGGCTTACAGCTTGGCTTGATTATCACAGAACTCAAGGCAAGAAAACCAAAGCTTACCTATTTTGACGAGAATTATGAGGGAGAGTATCCGGCGGAGGCTCCGTTTACCATCTCGGAATTGGAGGAGATCTATCCCTATGCCAGCGGCAAGTCCAAGAAGGATGAAGCCTACAAGGAAGCTGCCATGCAGGCAACCTACGAACTCCAGCAGGGCAGAAGGGGATACCGTGCATTGCTGGAGCAGATCATCAACGTATCGGTGACCGACTTGAAGAAAAATTATGAGAATCTGAATGTACACTTTGAACTGTGGAAGGGGGAATCGGATGCACAGCCTTACATCCCGGCTATGGTGCAGAAGATGAAGGATGACGGTTTCGCCTACATCAGCGACGGAGCGTTGGTAGTCGATGTGAAGGAGGAGACCGATACCAAGGAGGTTCCGCCCTGCATGATTTTGAAGTCGGATGGGGCATCCCTCTACAACACCACGGACCTGGCAACCATGGTGTGGCGTGTTCAGGACTACAATCCGGACATGATGATTTATCTGACGGATAAGAGACAGGAACTGTACTTTACCCAGGTGTTCCGCTGCGCCAGAAAGACCGGAATCGTGAGGCCGGAGGTGGGCTTAAAGCACATCGGCTTCGGCACCATGAACGGGAAGGACGGTAAGCCCTTCAAGACGCGCCAGGGGGGAGTTATGCGCCTGGAGTATCTGCTGAATGAGGTCAACGAGGAGATGCAAGAGAAAATCTCCGAGAATCAGAAGGCCAAAGAGGATCTGGCAATGACACCGGAGGAGGCGGAAAAGATCGCCAAGACGGTTGCCCTTGCGGCCATCAAATACGGGGATTTGTCCAACCAGGCGAGCAAGGATTACATCTTCGACATCGACCGATTTACCTCCTTTGAGGGTAATACCGGACCTTACATCCTCTATACCATCGTGCGAATTAAATCCATTCTGACCAAATACGAGGCGCTGGGAAAGACCCTTCCGGGCCCGAAGGATCATGTGATTCGCCCGGCACACAATGCCAGCGAAAAGGATTTGATGCTGGTTCTCTCGAGATACAACGCTGTCATCGAGAATGCCTTCGAGGAGACTGCGCCCCACAAGCTTTGTGCGTACATCTATGAGCTTGCAAACGCCTTCAACAGTTTCTATCACGAGACCAAGATTTTGGCGGAAGCCGATGAGGAGACGCAGAGAGCGTACATCGGAGACTTGCTCCTGTGCAAGGGGATTCTCGAGGCCTGCATCGATATGCTGGGATTCGAAGCGCCGGATCGCATGTAATCGGAGAATCAAAAAACAATCATATTTTTATAGACAAGTCATATACATAAGTCATAGGCAATCAGATGCCTATGACTTTTTTGTTTGTAGGAGGAAAAAGGATGATTTTTCATTATCTTCCCAAATCCCTTTCCGGAAGCATTTCCACACAATCGGAAAATGGGGTGGAGGAAATCCGACTGCGGTCCGGACAACCCACGGAGTTGATCTACAGTGACAACCGGATTGTGCGGCTTCCGGAGGTGTCAGGAAACGAAATTATGGAAACGTTGAATTACCTGTGCGGCTATTCCGTGTATTTGTTGGAAAAGGAGATAAAACATGGTTTTTTTACCGCCCGGGGAGGTCATCGTGTGGGCATATGCGGCAGGACAACGGAACATGGAATTGCGGACATCAGCGGGTTGAATATCCGTGTGGCCCATGAGAAAAAGGATTGTGCCAGGGATATTCTGCCGTACATAAGGGATGGGGAGTGCATCCATAACACCTTGATCCTCGCTCCCCCGGGAGTTGGTAAGACAACCTATCTGAGAGATTTGATCCGGCTGTTGTCCTTCGGGGATGACAAGCACCCGGGAGTAAAAATTTCCGTGGTGGATGAAAGATCCGAAATTGCTGCCTGCTACCGTGGTGTTCCCCAAAATGACCTGGGACCCAGGGTGGATGTGTTGGATGAATGCCCGAAGGTGAAGGGGATGCTTATGGTTCTCCGGTCCATGTCCCCCCAGGTGATCGCGGTGGACGAACTTGGCATGGAGGAGGATTTTTGTGCCGTTCTTCAAATCCTGTATTCCGGGAGCAGGATTCTTGGGACACTCCATTGCAGGGATATTCAGGAGCTTCGCCAAAAACCCTATCTGCAGGAGATATTGCAGGGGAAGAAGGTGACCCGGTATGTGTTGCTCCTCCGGGATGCGGAGGGGGAGCGACATTTTCAAATCTATGATGAAAAGTTGGAGCCCATATGTGCAAAGTGATTGGAATGGCAGTGATTCTTGTGGGGACAGGAGGATTTCTGTATTCCTATTTGTCCATGCGAATCCGGCGAATAGACAATATGAAAAAGCTCTACGGCTTTTTGGTCCACACCGGGTTTGAACTGCAAAACAATTGCGTGGACATGGGGAATTATCTGCGGGATTGCGCAGGGAGGGAAGAGGAGTCGCCTCTGGGGAGAACCTGCCGGGATGCTGCGGAATTTCTGGAAAATTTCTCCTTTGGGAACGGTGCCGACGCATGGCAACATGCCTGCGTCTGCAACCGAAAGCAATGGGAATTGGAACCGGAGGGGGAGCGGATATTAAATCGGTTCGGTGAAGCCGTGTTCGGGAGATATTGCGAGGAGAATCTCAAAAAATTGGACAATCTGGCAGGGGACTTGCTGCGGTGCATCGAGGAGGAGACAAAACAATTTCGGCAGAAGCAGAAAGTGCTGACCCCGGTAACCTTGCTGGGAGGGGTGTTGCTTTGCATTTTGCTAGTGTGAGAAAAAGGATGGAGAGATGGGCGTATCAATAATTTTTAAAATAGCGGCGGTGGGAATCGTGGTGACAATACTCAGTCAAGTACTCAAACACAGCGGTCGGGAGGAACAGGCATTCTTAATCAGTTTGGCGGGCTTGATTCTGGTGCTGTTTTGGATCGTGCCCTACATCAGCGACTTGTTTGTAACCATGCAATCCCTGTTTGAAATGTAGGTGTCATATGATTAAAGTCGGATTATTTGCCATTTGCGCGCTTCTTTTGGCAATCTTACTGCACAGAGAAAAAAGCGAGTATGCCATGATAATCTCCTTCCTGGCAGGGACATTCATTTTCCTGTACGGATTATCGGAGGTGTATGCAGTGAAGGCGGGGATACAGGAAATTGTGGCGGCGGTCCCCTTTGACACAACCTTCCTTAAGACATTGCTGAAAATGATCGGTGTGGCCTATGTGGGAGAGTTTGTGGAGAACATATGTAAGGACAACGGGTACAGCGCCATTGCGGCCCCCATCGACCTGTTTTCCAGGCTCACCATTCTGGTGATGGGGCTTCCCCTGATAAAATATGTGATACAGATTGTGGGGCAATTTCTATGAATGCGGAATTTGATACCACTGCATATCTGGAACAAATTTTTGAGGAACTGAATTTTGACGGTCTGGAATCTTTTTCGGTGGACTTTCTGCCGGGGAAAATGGGATTCGGGGAGATGGTGGAGCAGCTGCTCTGGGAAAAAAGCATTTCCTGGAGCGACGTGGTTGCTATGGTGGGGCAGTGTTTTTTCTACGAACTGCAGAATGCGAAAACCATCCTGATCGGGGTGCTGTTTCTGGCCATCGGGTACACGGTGTTCGGAAGATATCTGCAGGGGGAGAAAAAGCAGATGAATGATATCACCTATCTGGCGGTCTACGGAGCGCTAGTGCTGATCTTGATGGAGAGCTTTCTGCTCATCAGCCGTGTTGCTGCGGAGGGTGTGGAGGCGCTGCAGCAATATCTCACAGCCCTGATTCCCGCCTACGCCACCACCTTGGCCCTGTCGGGGAATCTCACGTCGGGGGCATGCTTCTATGAGCTGACTTTCGGGATCCTGTGGGTGGAGGAGTGGGTGATGGCGGATTTGATTTTGCCGGCAATCCACCTGATGGTTCTTCTGGCACTGTTAAATCATCTGGGGGTGGGGGAACCCCTGGGTGGATATGTGGGAATGATCGAAAGTGCGGTGAAGTGGGGGATGAAGATTCTCACCACCGCAGTGGTGGGAGTTGGCTCGGTGGAGGCGCTGCTGGCACCGGCCAGGGATCAGATTGCGGAGAACACGGTGTTGAAATCCCTGTCAATTCTGCCAGGACTCGGAGGAGGATTCGAGTTTGCGGAGGAGGTGATCTGGTCCTGTGGGGCCCTGGTAAAAAACTGTGTGGGAATTGCGGGGGTCATCTTCCTGGTGCTGGTGGGGCTCTCCCCGATCATTACGATCTTTGCCTATTTCTTTTTGTACCGCCTGCTGGCGGCCATGCTGGGACCCATCGCGGACCACAAGATGATTGAGTGCATGTTCGATATGTCCAGGGCCGCCTGGCTTTTGCTCAAAGTGATGGCCAACACCATTCTGTGGTTTTTGCTGTCCATATTGATGGTAACCGCGTCCACGAGTTTTATGGGATGAGAGAGAAGGATAACAGAAATGGAGCATATCAAAAACTATCTGCAGAGCTATTTGATTTTACTGTTGGTGATGAGAATTGTGGTTTATCTGATTCCACAGGAGAAAAATCAGATTTTTCTTAGGAGAATTGTGGGACTCTGGATGACACTGCTTTTGCTGGCACCGATTCTTACCCTGTTGAAAAAGCCGGATGTGTCCGTGGTATATGAGCAGATGGAGAGCATTGAGAGAAGAATGGAAAATCAGAAATTCGAGGGAGAGGAGGGGACCATCTTTGAACTTTTTGAAGGGGAGAAAACTGTGGGAGAAAATCAGTAAATGGAAAAAGTCGGACTGGCTGATTCTGATATTGGTGGGAATTCTGCTCATGGTAATCGCGATTCCGACCTCAGATTCCGAGCATAAAAACAGGTTGAAGGAACAGGACGTTGTCCCGGAGGATGCGAAGGCGACCGATTCCGATGTGGGGGAGGAGGATTCGCAGAAGGAGTACCGCCTGGCGCTGGAGCAGGAATTGTCGGGGCTTTTGTCCAAGATGGATGGCGTGGGGAAGGTGGAGGTGATGATCACCTTGGAAAACAGCGGGCAGAAGCAGTTGGATAAAAACGTGGAAAGTTCCGACAACTCCTATTCCTCGGAAACCGTCATCTATGAAAATGACGACCGGGAGGCTCCCTACATCGTGGATTCCTACATGCCCAACGTGGCGGGCGTGGTGGTTGTGGCACAGGGAGGAGAAAATCCTGTGGTGGCATCTCGGATTTTGGATGCGGTTCAGTCATTATTTGGATTGGAGGCACATAAGATTACAATAGTAAAAATGTCAGCGTTGGAGGATGCAAATTGAAGAAAATTATACACAAAAATCAAGTGATTATCACAACACTTGCCGTACTTATTGCGATTGCGGGATATATCAGCTTTGATCGCGCGAATGTACTGTCCAAGAACGACACGCTGGAGGTAAATGCGGATAAGGCCGTGTCGGATATCGCCCTCATGGAGCAGGAGGAGCTGATGGCCCAGGAGGAGAGCGAGAGCACGAAGGAAGTGGCCCAGGTGGAGAACGGGAACAATTCGGCGGAGAATTCTGTGGAATCTACGGAATCCGCTGAGGAGGTCATGAACCCTGGGGAGACCGTGCTGACCAGCACAATCATCGGAAATTCCAACTATGCGGCATCGGTCAAACTGAACCGGGAGCAGATTCGCTCCAAGAACAAGGAGAGCCTGATGGAGATTATCAACAATGAGAGCCTGACCCAGGAGCAAAAGCAAAGCGCCGTGGATGAGATGGTGACCCTCACCGAGATCTCCGAGAAGGAGGCGGCAGCGGAGATGCTTCTGGAGGCAAAGGGATTTTCCAATGTGGTGGTGAGCATCAGCGGCGACAGCTGCGATGTGGTGCTTGACATGGGGGATGTGACGGATGCCAAGCGCGCCCAAGTGGAGGATATCGTGAAACGCAAGACCGGCATCTCGGCGGAGAATATTGTAATCACGGCAATTTCCGCAGGCCAGACCACAGAAGACCAATAAATTCGTTGAAAAACGGAAAGTTCTGGGATATACTATCTAATGTTTGAGTTAGATGGAGGATAAAGATCGTGAGTAATCTGAAGAAAGAGATTGAAAAAAGAAGAACATTTGCGATTATCTCGCATCCGGATGCAGGTAAGACTACATTGACGGAGAAGTTTTTGTTGTACGGAGGTGCCATCAATCTGGCCGGGTCCGTAAAGGGAAAGGCAACCGCAAGACACGCGGTGTCCGACTGGATGGAGATTGAGAAGCAGAGAGGTATCTCCGTTACCTCTTCGGTTCTTCAGTTCAATTATGACGGATATTGCATAAACATATTGGATACTCCGGGACACCAGGATTTCTCGGAGGATACCTACCGTACCCTCATGGCTGCGGATTCCGCGGTGATGGTGATTGACGCCAGCAAGGGTGTGGAGGCCCAGACACGGAAATTGTTCAAGGTCTGCGTGATGCGCCACATTCCCATTTTTACATTCATCAACAAGATGGACCGGGATGCAAACGATACCTTTGAATTGCTGGATGACATTGAGAAGGAACTGGGGATTGCGACCTGCCCCATCAACTGGCCTATTGGATCCGGAAAAGAATTTAAGGGGGTTTATGACCGCCGGTCCAAGACAGTCATGACCTTCGCGGATACCTTGAAGGGAACGAAGGAGGGCTCGGAAAAACTCATCGGCATCGATGATCCCGCGCTGGAAGCGGAGATCGGCCCGGCCTTTTTGGAACAGCTGCGGGAGGAAATCGAATTACTGGACGGAGCCAGCGCCGAATTTGATATGGAGAAGGTTACGAAGGGTGAACTTTCTCCGGTGTTTTTCGGATCGGCACTGACCAATTTCGGTGTGGAGACATTCCTGCAGCACTTTTTGCAGATGACTTATTCTCCCCTGGCCAGACACGCCGACTGCGGAATGATTGATCCTTTTTCGGAGGATTTCTCCGCATTCGTGTTCAAGATTCAGGCCAACATGAACAAAAATCACAGGGACCGCATTGCATTCATGAGGATCGTCTCCGGGAAGTTTGACGCCGGGATGGAAGTGTACCATGTCCAGGGCAAGAAACAGATCAAACTCGCACAGCCCCAGCAGATGATGGCGGATGAGCGCAAGATGGTTCAGGAAGCATATGCGGGAGATATCATCGGTATTTTTGATCCGGGTATCTTTTCCATCGGGGATACGCTGACCACCGCAAAGGATAAATTCTGCTTCGAGGGCATTCCCACCTTCGCGCCGGAGCATTTTGCCCGGGTGCGCCTGGTGGATTCCATGAAGCGCAAGCAGTTTGTGAAGGGTGTGACCCAGATTGCCCAGGAGGGTGCCATTCAGATATTCCAGGAGTACAAGGGAGGAATGGAGGAAATCATCGTGGGCGTTGTGGGCGTGCTGCAGTTTGACGTGCTGAAGTTCCGATTAGAGAGTGAGTACAATGTGGAGATTCGCCTGGAGAACCTTCCCTATGAACACATTCGCTGGATTGCCAACAAGGAAGAGGTGGATGTGGACAATTTGGTGGGCACAAGCGACATGAAGAAGGTCATCGACATGAAGGGCAACCCGCTTCTGATTTTTGTAAATGCATGGAGCGTGGGAATGGTGCTCGATCGAAACGAGGGGCTGGTGCTGGAGGAGTTCAGCAAGAATTAAGCCGGAAAGGAACGAAAGAGATGGCAATTTCAGAATTGAGAGCGGATTCCTTCGAGAACGAGGTTCTGGGACCGAAGATTCCGGTTCTGGTGTTTTTCGCGGCGGAGGATAATGAGGAGTGCGCCTCCCAGGAGAGGGTGCTTGAGGAGCTGGACAAAGAATTGTCGGGAAAGGTCAAGATCTGTAAGCTTGACGTGAACAGGCAGCCAATTGTGGCACTGAAATACGGAATCATGGATCTCCCGGGAATCGTGGTGATGGATATGGGATTGTTCCAAAAGAGACTGACAGGGTTTCAGAGCAGGGAGACTCTGCTGGAATGTGTCGGGGATTTTTTGGAAAAATAATTTGACGGGGAACGGAACCATGTTATAATAGAGACGGCTGTTTGATACGGCCGTCTTTTTTCTTGCGTATACATCATTCATATATTTCAAGGAAACCATATTCGGTTTATATACCCCAAATTTTTTTTGTTTTTCGGTTGACAAAGCAAATAAAGTATAATACTATTAGAACATAAAAGCGAACATAAGTTCGCAACATTTGTTCGGATAAGGAGACAACTATGGCAAAGGAAGATAAATTAAAGGCATTGGATGCGGCAATCGCACAGATTGAGAAACAGTACGGCAAAGGCTCCGTTATGAAGCTTGGGGACAATTCGGCAAACATGAATGTGGAGACGGTTCCCACAGGATCCCTCAGCCTGGACATTGCGTTGGGACTTGGCGGACTTCCCAAGGGACGTATCATCGAGGTGTACGGACCGGAATCCTCCGGTAAGACCACCGTTGCATTGCACTGTGTGGCAGAAGTTCAGAAACGGGGCGGTATCGCGGGCTTTATCGACGCTGAACATGCGTTGGATCCCGTTTACGCCAAGAATATCGGCGTGGATATTGACAATCTGTATATTTCACAGCCGGACTGCGGAGAGCAAGCCCTTGAGATTACGGAGACCATGGTTCGTTCCGGCGCGGTGGATATCGTGGTTGTGGACTCTGTTGCAGCCCTTGTTCCCAAGGCGGAGATCGACGGGGACATGGGAGATTCCCATGTGGGGCTTCAGGCGAGACTCATGAGTCAGGCTCTTCGGAAACTGACCGGTGTTATCAGCAAGTCCAACTGTATCGTGATCTTTATCAACCAGTTGCGTGAGAAGGTTGGTGTGATGTTCGGAAACCCGGAGACCACCACGGGCGGTAGAGCTTTGAAATTTTATTCCTCCGTGCGCTTGGATGTGCGCAGAGTGGAAGCCTTGAAGCAGGCAGGAGAGGTGGTTGGGAACCATGTTCGCGTCAAGGTTGTGAAGAACAAGGTGGCTCCTCCGTTCAAGGAGGCAGAATTTGATATTATGTTCGGCAAAGGCATTTCCAAGGAGGGAGATATCCTGGATTTGGCTTCCGATGTGGGAATCATCAACAAGTCCGGGGCCTGGTATGCCTACGAGGGTGAGAAAATCGGTCAGGGCCGTGAGAACGCCAAGATTTATCTCAAGGAGAATCCGCAGTTCTGTGACATGATTGAGGCCAAGGTGCGGGAGCACTATTTCAACGACGATGACGGGGAAGAAGTTGCCGGATCCGCTGAACAGAACGGTGAATTCGAGTCATTGGATGAGTAAGCTCTATGGGAAATGTACAGGGAAATGTGATTGAAGTAACCGGCGTGGAAACCCTCGGCAAGGGAAAGTACCGTGTCTCCTTCTCTGACGGAACCACCTGTCTCCTCTATCGTGGGGAGATGAGAACGTACGGCATCGAGGAGGGAAAGGACCTGGGGAGTGACAGCTATTCGCGCCTGATGACGGAAACCTTGGGAAAACGTGCCAAAAAGAGAGCGATGTATTTGCTCGAACAGATGGATCGCACAGAGAAGCAGCTTCGTGAGAAGCTGCTTTCTAACGAATATCCGCAAATTTGCATCGACGATGCCGTGGAATACGTGAAGAGATTTCATTACCTGGATGACTATCGTTACGCCTGCAATTATATCCGATACGGCGGAGCCAAATTGAGCCGTCAGATGGTCAGACAGAAACTGATGCAAAAGGGTGTGGACAGGAAGGTGATTGAGGCGGCCCTGGAGGAGGAGTATTCCTCGGAGGAGCTTCCCATGATACAGGCTTTGTTGGAGAAGAGACATTTTGTTCCGGGGCAATGTGACGACAAGGAGTTCCGCAGAATCTTCCAGTATCTGCTTCGCAGGGGCTTTCAGAGTTCGGAGATTCTGAAGGCTATGAAATGTGAAAATTGCACAATATCTAGTGGGGATTACTAAAAAACCTACGCAATATTATGAGTTTTGTGGTGGTATTGCTTGACATACTTCGTGAAAAAGTATACAATTTATATGTTGTTATTTATGACAGATGAATAGGTTTTTCCTTTTTGTTATATGTACAATGAAAATTTAATAAAGGAGGTGCTCCTGTAATGCTGCCGTATATCATTACTGCTGTAGTTGCAATCGTTGTTACCGCAGTTGTCGTATGGTTCATCGCTACGAATGTCCTCAAGAATTCTGCAAAGGCAAAAATTGGCAATGCAGACGAGAAGGCACGTGAGATTATTGATGAAGCAGTGAAGACAGCGGAATCGAAGAAGCGGGAAGCTTTGCTTGAGGCGAAGGAAGAGAACATCAAGGCAAAGAATGAACTCGACAAGGAGATCAAAGAGCGCAGAAGCGAGATTCAGCGGAACGAACGCCGTATCCAACAGAAGGAAGAGAGCTTGGACAAGAAGCTGGAAGCCATCGAGAAGCGTGAAGCGGGATTTGCAATCAAGGAAGAAGAACTTGAGAAGCAAAAGGCGAAGGTTGCAAAGTTGAATGAAGAGCGTATACAGGAACTGGAAAGAATCTCTGGATTAACCTCCGAACAAGCAAAAGAATACCTCTTAAAGACCATTGAAGAAGATGTTAAACTTGATACTGCAAAATTAATTAAAGAAATGGAAAACAAAGCAAAGGAAGAAGCCAATAAGAGGGCAAAAGATTACGTGGTTACAGCTATTCAGAAGTGTGCTGCTGATCATGTTTCTGAGACAACAATTTCTGTTGTTCAGCTTCCTAATGATGAGATGAAAGGTAGAATTATTGGTAGAGAGGGTAGAAATATCCGTACCTTAGAGACTATGACAGGCGTAGATTTAATCATAGATGATACGCCGGAAGCAGTGATTTTATCAAGCTTTGATCCTATTCGAAGAGAAGTTGCAAGAATTGCACTTGAAAAGCTTATAGTAGATGGAAGAAGTCATCCAGCTCGTATTGAAGAGATGGTAGAGAAGGCTCAAAAAGAAGTTGAGACTATGATTCGTGAAGACGGCGAGGCCGCTACTCTGGAAGTTGGAATACATGGAATTCATCCTGAATTAGTTCTTTTACTTGGAAAGATGAAATTCAGAACAAGTTATGGACAGAATGCACTTAAGCATTCGATAGAAGTTGCACAACTTACTGGACTTTTAGCAGCTGAAATCGGTGAAGATGTAAGAATGGCAAAGCGTGCCGGATTACTTCATGACATTGGTAAGGCTGTTGACCATGAGATGGAAGGTTCTCATATTCAGTTGGGTGTAGAATTGTGTAAGAAATATAAAGAGTCTGCGCTTGTGATTAATGCAGTAGAATCACATCATGGAGACGTAGAAGCTACATCTCTTATTGCATGTCTCGTTCAGGCCGCTGATACTATTAGCGCTGCCAGACCAGGTGCTAGAAGAGAGACGTTAGAAACATATTCTAATAGATTACAGCAATTAGAAGATATTACAAATGGTTATAAGGGAGTTGAGAAATCTTTTGCTA
>JAQXJP010000029.1 GCA_029008875.1 Lachnospiraceae bacterium
GGAACAAAGGTTCAGAGTGTAAATACAATGAACATGGATGGAAAGACAAAACGTCGTGGAATGACATTTGGAAAAACAGCTAAAACAAAAAAAGCTGTTGTTCAGTTAACAGCTGAATCGGCTGAAATCGAAATCTTCCAGGGATTATAAGATTTAGTCAGCTGCAAATAAACGGTGCAACTCCGTGAAACAAATAATCAGTTAATAACGAAAGGAGATACAGTAATGGGAATTAAGACATACCGCCCATATACACCTTCTAGAAGACATATGACTGGCTCTGATTTCTCAGAAATCACAAAGACAACTCCAGAGAAATCATTACTTGCTTCAAAGAGCAAAACAGCTGGTCGTAACAATCAGGGTAAAATTACAGTTAGACACCATGGTGGTGGAGCTAAGAGAAAATACAGAATTATCGATTTCAAGAGACGTAAAGATGGCGTTCCAGCTACAGTAATCGGAATCGAATACGATCCAAACAGATCAGCAAACATCGCACTTATCTGCTACGCAGATGGCGAAAAAGCATACATCCTCGCACCAGCAGGATTAACAGATGGAATGAAAATTATGAATGGACCAGAAGCTGAAGTGAGAATCGGTAACTGCTTACCGCTTTCTTGCATCCCGGTTGGTACACAGATTCATAACATCGAACTTCATCCTGGAAAAGGCGGACAGATGGTTCGTTCAGCAGGAAACAGTGCACAGTTAATGGCTAAAGAGGGAAAATACGCTACACTTCGTCTTCCTTCAGGAGAAATGAGAATGGTTCCAATCGAATGCCGTGCAACAGTTGGTGTTGTAGGTAATGGAGATCATAACCTTGTTAATATCGGTAAAGCCGGACGTAAACGTCACATGGGCATCAGACCTACAGTTCGTGGTTCTGTAATGAACCCTAACGATCATCCACACGGTGGTGGTGAAGGAAAGACTGGTATCGGTCGTCCAGGTCCATCAACACCTTGGGGCAAACCAGCGCTTGGTCTTAAGACTCGTAAGAAAAATAAACAGTCTAACAAGCTGATCGTAAGAAGAAGAGACGGTAAAGGTATTAAATAGAGAATTTAAGGAGGTTAGAACCTATGGCTCGTTCACTTAAAAAAGGACCATTCATCGACGCAAGCTTGATGAAAAAAGTGGAAGCAATGAACGCATCAGGAGAAAAAGCAGTTATCAAAACTTGGTCTCGCCGTTCAACAATCTTCCCAATTATGGTTGGACATACAATTGCAGTTCATGATGGAAGAAAACACGTTCCAGTATATGTTACAGAAGATATGGTTGGACACAAACTTGGTGAGTTCGTAGCAACCAGAACATACAGAGGACACGGAAAAGACGAAAAGAAATCTAAAGTTAGATAGTATTTAACGTATTGAAAGGAGGTTCCCGACCATGGCAAAAGGACATAGATCCCAGATCAAGAGAGAAAGAAATGCAAATAAGGACACTAGACCTTCAGCTAAGTTATCTTACGCTAGAGTTTCTGTTCAGAAAGCATGCTTCGTATTAGATGCCATCAGAGGTAAGGACGTACAGACAGCGCTTGGTATTTTAGCATATAACCCAAGATACGCTTCAAGCATTATAAAGAAATTATTAGAATCAGCAATTGCAAATGCTGAAAATAACAACGGTATGAATGTTGAAAACCTTTACATTGCAGAATGTTATGCAAATAAAGGACCAACAATGAAGAGAGTAAAACCAAGAGCACAGGGTAGAGCTTACAGAATCGAAAAGAGAATGAGCCACATCACAATCGTGCTTGATGAAAGATAAGGAGGGCAATCATGGGACAGAAAGTTAATCCTCATGGATTGAGAGTCGGAGTTATCAAAGACTGGGGCTCTAAATGGTATGCTGAAAAAGAATTTGCTGACTATTTAGTAGAAGACCACGAACTCAGAGTTTTTCTTAAAAATAAATTATATAGCGCTGGTATTTCAAAAATTGAAATTGAAAGAGCATCTGACCGCGTGAAAGTAATCATCTATACTGCTAAACCAGGTGTGGTTATCGGCAAAGGTGGTTCAGAAATTGAAAAAGTAAAAGCTGAACTTCAGAAGATGACAGGTAAAAAAGTTATCGTTGACATCAAAGAAGTTAAGAGACCAGATAAAGATGCACAGTTAGTAGCAGAAAACATTGCACAGCAGTTAGAAAACCGTATTTCTTTCCGTCGTGCTATGAAATCTTGTATGTCAAGAACAATGAAAGCAGGAGCACTTGGTGTTAAGACATCTGTTTCAGGACGTCTTGGTGGAGCTGATATGGCTCGTACAGAGTTCTACAGCGAAGGAACAATTCCACTTCAGACATTAAGAGCAGACATTGACTATGGCTTCGCTGAAGCAGACACAACTTACGGAAAAGTTGGTGTTAAAGTATGGGTATACACAGGCGAAGTACTTCCAACAAAGGCAGGTAAGGAAGGGAGCGATAAATAATGTTAATGCCAAAAAGAGTTAAACGTAGAAAACAGTTCCGCGGCTCTATGAAGGGTAAAGCGTTAAGAGGAAATAAAATCACTCATGGTGAATATGGTCTTGTAGCAATGGAACCATGCTGGATTCGTTCAAATCAGATCGAAGCAGCCCGTATCGCTATGACTCGTCACGTAAAACGTGGTGGTAAAGTCTGGATCAAGATTTTCCCAGATCAGCCAGTTACAGCAAAGCCGGCTGAAACTCGAATGGGTTCCGGAAAGGGATCATTGGAGTACTGGGTAGCAGTTGTTAAACCAGGTAGAGTATTATTTGAAATCTCCGGTGTTCCGGAAGACGTAGCTCGCGAAGCGTTGCGTCTTGCTACACATAAATTACCTTGCAAGTGTAAAGTAGTTTCTCGTGCGGATTTAGAAGGCGGTGTATCAAATGAAAACTAGTGAATATATTAAAGAGCTTCAGAAACAGTCTGTAGCGGACTTACAGGCACAGCTTGTTGATGCAAAAAAGGAACTTTTCAATTTGAGATTCCAGAATGCGACAAACCAGTTAGATAACACAGCAAGAATTAGAGAGGTTCGTAAGAACATTGCAAGAATTCAGACCGTTATCTCTGCAAAAGTTGCTGAATAATCCAATATCCTATCAGAAAGGAGACCTTAGGTCGTGGAAGAAAGAAATCTTAGAAAAACACGTGTTGGTGTGGTAGTGAGCGATAAGATGGATAAGACCATCGTTGTAGCTGTTAGAGATAACGTTAGACATCCACTTTACAACAAGATCGTGAAAAAGACTTATAAATTAAAGGCTCATGACGAGAACAACGATGCAAAGATCGGTGATACTGTCAGAGTTATGGAAACAAGACCATTATCAAAGGATAAGAGATGGAGACTTGTTGAAATTATGGAAAGAGCAAAATAATCAAAGGAGGCTACAAGCATGGTACAGCAGGAAAGCAGACTCAAAGTTGCTGACAACACTGGCGCGAAAGAGTTACTTGTTATCCGCGTTATGGGTGGATCTACCAGAAGATATGCGAACATCGGTGATGTGGTAGTTGCCAGCGTTAAAGATGCAACACCAGGCGGTGTTGTTAAGAAGGGCGACGTTGTTAAAGCCGTAGTTGTTCGTTCAGTAAAAGGTGCCCGTCGTAAAGATGGTTCCTATATCAAGTTCGATGAGAACGCAGCAGTCATTATCAAGGATGACAAAACTCCAAAAGGGACTCGTATCTTTGGACCAGTAGCTCGTGAGCTTCGTGAGAAGCAGTTCATGAGAATTGTATCTCTGGCTCCGGAAGTATTATAGGAGGAAGACCGATGGCAAGTATGAAGATCAAAAAGGGCGATATGGTCAAAGTGATCGCCGGAAAAGATAAAGGCAAAGAGGGCAAGGTGATTGCCGTATACGCAAAGAACAATACTCTTCTTGTTGAGGGAATCAACATGGTTACCAAGCATGCGAAGCCAAGCATGGCCAACCAGCAGGGTGGAATCCTCCAGCAGGAAGCACCAATTGATGCTTCAAACGTTATGTTGCTTGTAAACGGAAAAGCTACCAGAGTTGGATTCAAGGTTGAAGACGGCAAGAAGGTACGTGTTGCAAAGGCAACTGGCGAAGTAATCAAATAGTTGAGGAGAGGAGGACAAAACGTTGAGTAGATTAAGAGAACAGTATGAAACTGTGATCAAAGAAGCAATGATCAAAAAATTCGGCTACAAGAACCCAATGGAGATCCCGAAGCTTGACAAGATCGTAGTGAATATGGGTGTTGGCGAAGCAAAGGAAAATGCAAAACTCCTTGAGGCAGCTGTTAAGGATATGGAGACTATCACCGGACAGAAGGCAGTTACTACTAAAGCGAAAAACGCAGTAGCAAACTTCAAGATCCGTGAGGGTATGCCAATCGGATGTAAAGTAACATTGCGTGGCGAGAAGATGTATGAGTTCGCAGATCGTTTGATCAACTTAGCATTACCTCGTGTACGTGACTTTAGAGGTGTTAATCCAAACGCATTTGACGGACGTGGAAACTACGCTCTGGGTGTTAAGGAGCAGATTATCTTCCCGGAAATCGAGTACGATAAGGTAGATAAGGTAAGAGGTATGGATATCATCTTCGTTACCACAGCTAAGACCGATGAAGAAGCTCGCGAATTGTTGACATTGTTCAACATGCCATTCGCAAAGTAATCAGGAGGGAATTTTAATGGCTAAAACAAGTATGAAAATCAAACAGCAGCGTAAACCAAAATTCTCTACCAGAGAATATACACGTTGTAGAATTTGTGGACGTCCACATTCAGTATTAAGAAAATACGGAATCTGCAGAGTATGCTTCCGTGAATTAGCATATAAGGGACAGATCCCAGGCGTTAAGAAAGCGTCTTGGTAGAATTAAGGAGGAAAAATATCATGATGATGACAAGTGATCCAATCGCAGATATGCTTACAAGAATCCGTAATGCAAACACTGCTAAGCATGATACAGTAGATATCCCATCTTCCAAGATTAAGGTTGCAATCGCCGGAATCCTTGTAGATGAGGGATTTATTGAGAAGTATGACATCATTGAGGATGGCAACTTCAAGACCATCCGCGTTACATTAAAGTATGGCGCAGATAAGAATGAGAAGGTTATTACCGGAATTAAGAGAATCTCTAAGCCGGGTCTTCGCGTATATGCAGGCAAGGATGAGATCCCGTCTGTACTTGGCGGATTAGGAATTGCCATTCTTTCCACAAACCAGGGAATCATCACTGACAAGGAAGCACGCAAGCTTCAGGTTGGTGGAGAAGTTATCGCGTTTGTTTGGTAGGAATGAATCATGTGGTTCTTACTTGAGGGAAACAGATTCCGCGAATATTCATCGGTAGTAAGAACGCTTTTTACAAAGTAACCCAAAGGTATAAACCGACTATGGAAGTCGGACATACAGATTATAAGGAGGTACGGGCATGTCACGTATAGGAAGAATGCCAATCGCAGTACCGGCTGGAGTAACAGTTGATATTGCAGAAAATAATCATGTGACTGTAAAAGGTCCTAAGGGAACTCTTGAGAGAACACTCCCTGCAGAAATGGAAATCAAATTGGAAGGATCTGAGATCGTAGTTACCAGACCAAACGATTTGAAGAAAATGAAATCCTTGCACGGTTTGACCAGAACCCTGTTGAACAACATGGTTGTGGGTGTAACAGAAGGATATACAAAGGTACTTGAGGTTAACGGTGTAGGTTACAGAGCATCCAAGTCCGGCAAGAAGCTGACGCTCAACCTCGGATATTCACATCCGGTTGAGATGGAGGATCCGGAAGGTCTTGAGTCAGAAGTTCAGGAAAACAAGATCATCGTTAAGGGAATTGACAAGGAAAAAGTTGGCCAGTACGCAGCCGAAATCAGAGATAAGAGAAGACCTGAACCGTACAAGGGCAAGGGTATCAAGTATGCTGATGAAGTTATCAGACGTAAAGTTGGTAAGACTGGTAAGAAATAATTAAAGGAGTGGACACAAAATGGTTAGTAAAAAATCAAGAACTGAAGTTCGTGTAAAGAAACATAACAGAATGCGTAATCATCTTGCAGGTACCGCTGAGCGTCCTCGTTTGGCAGTATTCAGAAGCAATAACCATATGTATGCTCAGATTATTGATGATACAGTTGGCAATACACTTGTTGCAGCATCTACCCTCGACAAAGATGTCAAGGCAGAGGTAGAGAAGACCAATAACGTCGATGCAGCTGCAAAGCTTGGCGCAGTGATCGCCAAGAAAGCACTGGATAAGGGTATTAATACTGTTGTCTTCGATAGAGGCGGATTTATTTACGCAGGCAAGATCAAAGCATTAGCTGAAGCAGCAAGAGAAGCTGGCTTAGAGTTTTAGGAGGAGACAGACATGAAACGTGAAATCATTGATGCTAGTCAATTAGAATTAGTTGACCAGGTTGTTGACATTAAGCGTGTAACAAAGGTTGTTAAGGGTGGACGTAACATGCGTTTCACAGCTCTCGTTGTTGTAGGTGACAAGAATGGTCATGTTGGTGCTGGTCTTGGAAAAGCTACCGAAATTCCGGAAGCTATCCGCAAGGGAAAAGAAGACGCAATCAAGAGCATGATCTCTGTTCGCTTGGACGAGAACAACTCTATTACACATGATGTAACAGGAAAATACACAGGTGCTTCCGTATTGTTGAAGAAGTCTCCTGAAGGTACCGGTATCATCGCTGGTGGTCCTGCGCGTTCCGTATGTGAGATCGCAGGTATCCAGAATATCCGTACAAAGTCATTGGGCTCAAACAACAAGCAGAACGTTGTACTTGCTACAATCGAAGCTTTGAAGCAGCTTAGAAGCCCGGAAGAAGTTGCAAAACTTCGTGGTAAGTCAGTAGAAGAAATCTTAGGTTAAGGAGGAATTGAGAGATGGCAGATAGAGTTAAGGTTACATTGATCAAGTCTACAATCGGTGCAGTTCCGAAGAACAAGAAGACCATTGAGGCTCTTGGATTAACCAAGTTGGGAAAGACTGTAGAATTACCAAATAACGCAGCTACACAAGGCGCAGTTCGCAAAGTAGCTCCATACGTTAAAGTAGAAGAAGTATAAGATAAGGAGGTGCCATGATGGATTTATCTAGTTTGAAAGCAGCTGAAGGTTCTGTTCAGAGCGATAACTTCAGAAGAGGCCGTGGACATGGTTCAGGAAACGGTAAGACAGCTGGTAAGGGCCACAAGGGTCAGAAGGCCCGTTCAGGAGCTCCAAGACCAGGTTTCGAAGGTGGTCAGATGCCATTATACAGAAGATTGCCTAAGAGAGGTTTCAAGTGTAGAAATTCTAAGGAAATCGTTGGAATCAACCTTTCTGTATTAGAGAAATTCGAGGACGGCGCAGTTGTTTCCGTTGAGACATTGATTGAAGCTGGCGTTGTTAAGAACCCGGCAGATGGCGTTAAGATTCTTGGAAACGGCGAACTTACTAAGAAGCTTACAGTCCAGGCAAATGCATTCAGTGCAAGCGCAAAGGAAAAAATTGAGGCTCTTGGTGGAAAAGCAGAGGTGATCTAATGCTTGAGACACTCCGTAATGCATTTAAAATTAAAGAAATTCGTACTCGAGTGCTTTTCACATTTTTAATGCTTGTTGTCATCCGAATCGGAAGTGAACTTCCGGTTCCGGGTGTTGACGGTTCTGTATTCCAGAACTTCTTTGCCAACAATTCCGGTGCGGACGGATTGGGCTTTGTAGATGCAATTACCGGTGGTTCATTTCTGAACATGTCAGTTTTTGCACTCAACATTACACCGTACATCACAGCTTCCATCATCATGCAGTTGCTCACAATTGCCATTCCGAAGTTGGAGGAGATTCAGCGTGACGGTGAGGACGGACGCAAGAAGATTGTAGAGATTACAAGATACCTTACCATCGTTCTCGGACTGGTGGAGTCAATTGCAATGACAATCGGATTTTACCGCGGCGGATATCTGACAGAGAAGAGCCCGCTTACTGTAGTTATGGTTGTCACATCCCTCACGGCAGGATCTGCTGTTTTGATGTGGATCGGTGAGCGCATTACAGAAAAGGGAATCGGAAATGGTATTTCCATTGTCCTGACAATCAATATCATCTCGCGTATGCCCCAGGATTTGTCAACTCTGTGGACACAATTCATCGCAGGCAAGAATGTTGCCAAGGGAATCGTGGCAGGGTTGATTATCGTGGCAGTGATTGTAGCCATGGTGTTATTTGTAGTTCTTCTTCAGGGAGCTGAAAGAAGAATTCCTGTACAGTATTCTCGTAAGATTCAGGGAAGACAGCAGATGGGCGGCGGACAGCAGTCCCACATCCCGTTGAAGGTCAACACCAGCGGTGTTATCCCTGTTATTTTTGCACAGTCATTGATGCAAACCCCGGTTATCATCGCCAGCCTCATCGGCAAGGGCAACGGAACCGGAATCGGAAGCAAGATCTTGAAGGGATTATCCCAGTCTCACTGGTGCAATCCAAGTGAGCCAATCTACTCCATCGGTCTTGTGGTATACATCCTCTTGATCATTGCATTTGCTTACTTCTATACGCAGATTACTTTTAATCCGCTTGAGGTTGCAAATAACATGAAGCGTGCAGGTGGTTTTATTCCGGGTATTCGTCCCGGAAAGCCGACCAGCGATTACTTAAACCAGATTTTGAACTACATTGTGTTTATCGGGGCGGTTGCATTGTCCATCGTCGCATTCATTCCGATTTTCTTCAATGGAGTATTTAAGGCGGATGTATCCTTCGGTGGAACTTCCATCATCATTGTTGTTGGTGTAATCATCGAGACACTGAAGCAGGTTGAATCATTAATGCGTGTACGCAATTATAAGGGATTTTTGAATGATTAATCATACGTTTGGAGATATGGAATTACCATATCTCCATTCGTGGTATTATTAAGAGAAGGAGAAACATATATGAAAATTATTATGTTAGGGGCTCCGGGAGCCGGCAAAGGAACACAGGCGAAGCAGATTGCGGCAAAGTACCAGATTCCGCACATTTCCACAGGCGATATCTTCCGTGCAAACATCAAGAACGGAACAGAGCTTGGCAAAAAGGCAAAGACCTACATGGATCAGGGTGCATTGGTTCCGGATGAGTTGACATGTGATTTGGTGATGGACAGAATCCAGCAGGAGGACTGCAAGAACGGATTCGTATTGGATGGTTTCCCAAGAACAATCCCCCAGGCGGAAGCATTGGATGCGGCACTTACCAAGATTGGTCAGACCATGGATTACGCAATCGATGTGGATGTTCCGGATGAGAACATTGTGAATCGTATGAGCGGAAGACGTGCCTGCTTAAACTGTGGCGCAACCTATCACATCGTATTCAATCCTACCAAGGTTGAGGGAAAATGTGATGCCTGCGGCAACGACACCGTACTTCGTGATGACGACAAGCCGGAGACTGTTCAGAAGAGACTTAGCGTATACCATGAGCAGACCCAGCCATTAATTGACTACTACAAGAAGCAGAATATCTTAAAGTCTGTGGACGGAACACTTCCGATGGATGATGTGTTCGCAGCTATCGTTGACATTTTGGGAGAATAAAATGTCGGTGACGATCAAAAATGAAGGTGAAATTGAATTGATGCGGGAGGCGGGAAGAATTCTCGCCTCCGTGCATCAAAATCTTGGCCGAGAAATCAAACCGGGAATGTCTACTTTGGATGTGGACCGTCTGGGAGAAGAGATGATAAGAAGCTACGGCTGTGAACCTTCCTTCAAGAATTATTGCGGGTATCCCGCATCTATCTGTGTATCCGTCAATGAGGAAGTGGTACACGGAATTCCGAGAGCGGATCATATTCTGCAGGAGGGGGATATCGTAAGCCTTGATGCCGGAGTCATCTACAAGGGCTATCATTCCGATGCGGCCAGAACTGTCGGCGTCGGTGAGATTAGCCGGGAAGCACAGTGGTTGATTGAGCGGACCAGACTCAGCTTTTTCCAAGGAATGAAAAAAGCAGTGGCCGGAAATCATTTATTTGATATATCAGGAGCAATCGGAGATTTTGCCGAAAGCTTTGGATATGGCGTAGTGAGGGACCTGGTGGGGCACGGAATCGGTTCAAACCTTCACGAGGAACCGGAAATTCCGAATTTTCGAATTCGTTGGCCTCACAGAGGAATCAAGCTTCGCCCGGGAATGACGCTTGCGGTGGAGCCTATGATCAATATGGGAAGTCCCGAAGTGTTGTGGCTGGACGACGAGTGGACGGTTGTGACAGAGGATTTGTCCCTGTCCGCACATTACGAGAACACAATTCTTATAACAGACGGCAAGCCGGAGATTCTCTCCTTAACGGAGGATGAGAAGCAGGCTGGTTTTCTGGAGTTATTCTAGAAATACATAACACAGTGGATATTAGGAGGATTTAGTTTATGTCAAAAGCAGATGTAATCGAAGTAGAAGGCGTTGTAGTTGAGAAACTTCCGAATGCGTTTTTTAAAGTAGAGCTTGAGAACGGACATCAGATTTTAGCCACAATCAGTGGAAAATTGAGAATGAATTTTATCAGAATTCTTCCGGGGGATAAGGTAACCATCGAGATGTCCCCATATGATTTGACGAAGGGAAGAATTATCTGGAGAGATAAATAAAATGTATTGACTTCTTGAAAGCGCCCGTGTATAATACTATTCGGACACTTTTGGAAAAGTACCAGGAAAAGGGCGGGAAACCGCTAAAATAGGGACTTTTATAGAGAAAGGAGGATTTGCTGTGAAGGTAAGATCATCAGTCAAACCTATTTGCGAAAAGTGCAAAGTTATCAAGAGAAAAGGAAGCATCAGAATTATCTGTGAAAATCCGAAGCATAAGCAGAGACAGGGTTAATATCCGATAAGGAGTTATACCCTGCCGTTTGTGCGTTATGGATTACCTTTTTTCACAATCATTATGTGCGGCTGCAGATCGACGGCAAACGCATCGATCTGTTCATAATAAACAGAGCATATCTGTAGGGCGTTTCATAATACCGAGTGAGCGTCTGTAATATGCAAATACAGAGGGATAGGTGCATACACACATTTCAGGGCGAGCAACCGCAGCTGTATGGGAATATTCTTCGGGAAGGTATATTGTTGCAGTATATCAGTCAACTATCAATTACGAAAATTTTTATGGAGGTGTAAACACACATGGCTCGTATTGCAGGTGTAGATTTACCAAGAGAAAAACGTGTAGAGATCGGCTTAACTTACATCTACGGAATCGGTAGAGTAAGCGCTAACCGCATCCTTGAAGCAGCTAATGTAAATCCTGACACTCGTGTCAGAGATTTGACAGATGACGAAGTTAAGAGAATCAGTGCAGTGATCGATGAGACCCAGACTGTAGAAGGTGATCTCAGAAGAGAGATCGCGCTCAATATTAAGAGACTTCAGGAGATCGGATGCTATCGTGGAATCCGTCACAGAAAGGGACTTCCTGTTCGTGGTCAGAAGACCAAGACCAACGCAAGAACAAGAAAGGGTCCGAAGAGAACCGTAGCAAACAAGAAGAAATAATTAGAGAAAGTAGGTTAGTTTAGATATGGCTAAAGCAGTTGCAAAAAAAGTAACAAAGAAGCGTGTAAAGAAAAACGTTGAACGCGGACAGGCACATATTCAGTCATCTTTCAATAATACTATCGTAACACTTACAGATGCTGAGGGTAATGCTTTATCATGGGCTAGTGCCGGTGGTCTGGGATTTAGAGGTTCAAAGAAATCTACTCCATATGCTGCTCAGATGGCAGCTGAAACCGCTGCAAAGGCAGCAATGATTCACGGCTTAAAGACAGTTGACGTATTCGTTAAGGGACCGGGCTCAGGTAGAGAGGCAGCTATCCGTGCGCTTTCTGCATGCGGTCTTGAGGTTACATCAATCAGAGACGTAACTCCGGTACCTCACAATGGATGTCGTCCACCAAAGCGCAGAAGAGTTTAATTAGGAGGATAGATTAAGATGGCAGTGAATAAAACACCTGTATTGAAAAGATGCAGATCCCTTGGTTTAGAGCCAAGTGTATTAGGATATGATAAGAAGTCCAGGAGAAACCTTACCAGAGCAAACCGCAAGGTGTCTGAGTACGGACTTCAGTTGAGAGAGAAGCAGAAGGCAAAATTCATCTACGGTGTACTTGAGAAGCCTTTCCGTAACTACTATGAAAAGGCAGATAAGATGAAAGGCCTTACCGGTCCGAACCTTATGACCATGCTTGAGTCAAGACTTGATAACGTAGTATTCCGTTGCGGGTTTGCCAGAACAAGAAAGGAAGCAAGACAGCTTGTAGGACACAAGTTCATTACCGTAAACGGTAAGGTGGTTAACATTCCTTCCTACCTTGTTAAGGCTGGTGACGTAATCGAGATCAAGGAAGGCAAGAAGAACATTCAGAGAATGAAGGATATCACGGAAGTTGCCGGTGGAAGACTTGTTCCTGAATGGTTAGATGTTGATGCTGAGAAACTCCAGGGAACTGTTAAGGAATTACCTACTCGCGAGCAGATCGATGTTCCGGTTGATGAGATGCTTATCGTCGAGTTGTATTCTAAGTAATTCGCATAAGGACATAATACGCGTACCGTGGGATATTTTTATTCCACGGATTTCGCGACTATATGCATAGAGTAACATGAAACCCGAGAAGGAGGGACTTTGTAGTGTTCGATTTTGAAAAACCAAAAATTGAAATTGCTGAAATTTCTGAAGACAAAAAGTACGGTAGATTTGTTGTTGAGCCACTGGAGAGAGGCTACGGTACAACGCTTGGTAATTCTCTCAGAAGAATTATGCTATCTTCTTTGCCGGGAGCTGCAGTAAGCCACGTAAAGATTGATGGCGTGTTGCATGAGTTCAGTTCAATTCCGGGAGTGAAGGAAGATGTGACTGAGATTATCATGAACATCAAGAACCTTGCAATCCGTAACAACAGTTCAACAAATGAACCAAAAGTTGCTTATATTGAATTCGAAGGTGAGGGTGTTGTAAAAGCATCCGATATTCAGGTTGATTCCGATATCGAGATTCTGAATCCGGATTTGGAAATTGCTCACTTGAATGGTGGAACCGACTGCAAGTTGTACATGGAGTTAACCATCAACAAGGGAAGAGGATATGTGAGTGCAGACAAGAATAAGACGGACGATACACCGATCGGTGTCATCGCAATCGATTCTATCTACACACCGGTAGAGCGTGTAAACCTGATTGTAGAGAACACTCGTGTTGGTCAGGTGACAGACTATGATAAGCTTACATTGGATGTATACACCAATGGTACATTGGAGCCGGACGAGGCGGTAAGCCTTGCTGCGAAGGTTTTGAGCGAGCATCTGAACTTGTTTATTGACCTTTCCGATGCAGCAATCAACGCTGACGTTATGGTTGAGAAGCCAAATGATGCCCAGGAGAAAGTTCTTGAGATGAATATCGATGAACTGGAACTCTCCGTGCGTTCATACAACTGCTTGAAGAGAGCAGGAATCAACACTGTCGCTGAGCTGATTAACAGAACTCCGGAAGATATGATGAAGGTTCGTAATCTCGGACGCAAATCTTTGGAAGAAGTGTTGGCAAAGTTAAAAGAGTTAGGTTTAGAGTTAAATCGAGGAGAGGACTAATCGTTCTCGAATCTGTTTAATATACTCATCAGGCAGGTTCAGTAAGACCGAGGAGCGTGAGCATGTCTGCCCGGTTACATTTTTATGTAACTGCATGAGTGGCAACTGGTAGCCCTGCTACCACAACAAGATACGACGCAAGGCAGTAAGACCAAAGAGCGTGACCCGGCGTCCCACAAAATGGAGGAAAACAAAAATGGCAAAGTATCGTAAGTTGAGCAGAACCTCTAGCCAGAGAAAGGCATTACTCAGAGGTCAGGTAACACAGCTTCTTGCAAACGGCAAGATTGTGACAACCGAGGCAAAGGCAAAGGAAGTTCGCAAGATTGCGGAAGGACTTATCGCTTCTGCAGTTCGAGAGAAGGATAACTTCGAGGAAGTTACCGTAACCGCTAAGGTTGCTCGCAAGGACAAGGACGGAAAGCGTGTGAAGGAAGTTGTTGACGGCAAGAAAGTGACCGTATACGACGAAGTTGAGAAGACTATCAAGAAGGATATGCCTTCCCGTCTTCACGCAAGAAGAGAGATGCTCAAGGTTCTCTATCCGGTGAAAGAGTCAACGGATGGCAAGAAGAAAAACACCAAGGAAGTTGATCTTGTGGCAAAGTTGTTTGACGAGATTGCTCCAAAGTATGCGAATCGCAACGGTGGATACACCAGAATCGTCAAGATCGGTCAGCGTAAGGGTGACGGAGCTCTCGAGGTTGTACTTGAGTTAGTATAGTTTCATACGAAAAAGCCAAAGGCTTCTGTGGAAATCCACAGAAGCCTTTTTTTGCAAATAGAACTTTTAGACTAGAAAATGGGCGTTTTCGTGTATTTTCGGATGAATTTGCGCGCTTTCAAATTGTATCTGCCAACATAAGACACGGACTCCTCGTTATAATTACCACATAATCAAGCAGAGAGAACAAAGAATTGTGCAATATATACAAAATACATAGCATTCTTTGTAACTCCTGCGAGATTGGGAACCTACAAATTTATATTATGACCTTGGGAGGGTGAGAAAAGTATGAAAAAGAGAGTTTTATCAGTTTTACTTGTTTCTGCAATGACTGCATCATTGTTTGCAGGATGCGGAAACGACACAGCAGCTCCGTCCGACGGAACACAGACTGAGGAATCTACTGCAGCGGTTTCGTCCGATGATCCAAACACATTGACGGTTTATGCGTGGGATGCCAACTTCAACATCCCTGCACTTGAGGCAGCGGAAGCAGACTACAAGGCAAACGTAAATCCGGACTTTAACCTTGAGATTATTGAGCAGTCCCAGTCATCCGACGTTGAGGATGCCATCACATTGGCGGGATCTTCCGGAGACTACAGCAACTTGCCGGACATCGTATTGTTCCAGGATCACTATTTCCAGCAGTACGTTACCAACTATCCGGATGCTTTTATCCCGGTAGATGATGCAGAGGTTGATTGGTCCGACTTCGGTGCAGAGAAGTTGTCCTTCTCCACCATCAACGGAACCCACTACGGATTCCCGGTCGATAACGGAACCGTAATATTCGCTTACCGTACAGATCTTCTTGCAGAGGCGGGATACACAATTGATGATATGACCGGAATTTCATGGGCAGACTTCATCACTGTTGGCAAGGAAGTGTATGCGAAGACAGGAAAGTACTTACTTTCCATGGATGGTAGCGGAAATGACCTTATGTACATGATGCTTCAGGCGGAAGGCGTTTCTCAGTTTAAGGATGGTGCACCATATGTAACAGAGAATGAAACCTTGGTAGAAGTTATGCAGATTCTTGATGAGATGGTCAAGGAGAATGTATTGTACCTTGCAAATGACTGGGGCGATTACACAAACCAGACAATCGTGAACGATATGGTTGCAGGCGTAATGAATGGTAACTGGATTATTCCTACCATCGAGAGCGTTCCTGAGAATTCAGGAAAGTGGGAGATTACTTCTATGCCTACATTGGCAGGTGGTGAGGGATACGCTTCAAACGGTGGATCTTCACTCTACATTACCGGTAACTGCCAGAAGACAGACCTTGCGAAGGATTTCCTTGCAAAGACCTTCGGTGGAAGCAAAGAGACATACGATGCAGCTTTGAAAGACGGTGGTGTGATTACCTGCTGTATCTCCGCAGGAGAGTCAGAAGTATACAGTCAGGGTGTTGATTACTTCAACGGACAGCCAATCTACGCGAAGATTGTTGAGATGGGATCTCATGTAAAGGTTGTAGAGCAGAACGACTATCACTATGATATGCGTTCACAGCTTTCCACTGCATTGATCAACGCAAGAGACGGTGCTGATTTGATGGAGGAACTTAAGGCCGCTGAAGACAACATTAAGTTCACAATGGGACTTTAATCCCTTAAGAAATATAGCAATGCTTAAACGGGGAATCGACGCTTCGACTCCCCGTTTATCCAATAGATAGGGGGGCTACACTTGGAAAAAAAGAAGGGAATGAGTATTAGCGCAAAGCAAAAAGCAGCAGGTTGGTCATACTTAATGCCGGCAACTATTTTGCTCGCAATCATGAGCTTTTACCCAATTATTCAGGCGATTATTACTTCTCTGAAAACGGGATCCAGTGCCAATATGCAGTGGTCAGACCCACTGACGTACAATTACGCGAGAATGTTCCAGGACAAGATTTTTCTTCGCTCCGTGGGCAACACATTCTTGTATTTGATTATTGAAGTGCCAATCATGCTTGTGCTCGCAATGCTCCTGGCACAGTTACTCAACAATAAGGATCTGAAATTTAAAGGTTTTTTCCGCACATGCGTCTTTCTGCCATGTGCAACATCATTAGTTTCATACTCATTGATTTTTAAATCTTTGTTTGCAACCCAGGGACTTATGAATACTATTCTTGTGAACCTGGGAATACTGGAAGAGAACTACAACTTCCTCGGATCTCCTACAAGTGCGAAAGCGATTATTATCATCGCCTTGATCTGGAGATGGACCGGATACAACATGGTATTTTTCTTGGCAGGACTTCAGAATATTGAATATTCTGTATATGAAGCCGCCAAAATTGATGGCGCCAATGGATGGCAGACGTTTTGGCGAATTACCGTACCGCTCCTGAAACCAACAATTGTTATGACTGTAATCATGTCAATCAATGGTACCTTGCAGTTGTTCGATGAGTCTGTAAACCTGACAAGCGGCGGACCTGCAAATGCGACCATTACAATGTCACATTACATTTACAATATGTCCTTTGGACAGGGTGTTGCGAACTTTGGATACGCATCAGCATTATCATTCCTCGTATTCATCATGGTTGCAATACTTGCCTTTATCAACATGAAAGTAGGTGATAAGCGTGACTAAGAAAAAACATGGATCATCAATACAGCGAAGATTAATTCCTTCGTATATCTTTCTTATCATCGTATCATTTTTGTCAGTATTTCCATTCTACTGGATGATTGCCGCAGCAACCAACAATACGGTGGATGTTGCCCGGGGTAAGCTGACATTTGGTACCTATGCACTCGTAAATCTGAAAAATCTCCTCTCCGGACAGGATTTATGGGGTGCATTGGGGAATTCATTTAAATATGCCACCATTCAGACAGTTGTTGCACTGTTTGTATGTTCCCTTGCAGGATACGGTTTTGAGTTGTATCATGATAAAGCAAAGGATAAACTGTTTTCCGTGCTTCTTCTTGCGATGATGGTTCCTCAGGTGGCGACCATGATTCCGCTGTTCAAGATGATGTCAAAGCTGGGATTTTTGAATACGGTGCAGGGCTTTATGCTTCCTGCAATTTCGACGCCGTTTTTGATTATGATGTTCCGCCAGAACTCGCGAAACTTCCCCATTGATATCATGGAAGCAGCGCGTATCGACGGACTCCGGGAATTTGGAATCTTCTTCCGCATGTATATGCCGGTACAGAAATCCACTTATGCGGCTGCAGCGGTAATCACGTTTATGAATGCATGGAATTCATACATGTGGCCGAAGGTAGTTATGACGGACAACAGAGCACAGACAATGCCAATGTTGATTGCAAACCTTTCCGCAGGGTATAGCGTTGACTACGGTATGCTGATGATGGGCGTATTGTTCTGCTCGGTACCTACCATGATTATCTTCTTCCTGTTGCAGAAACAGTTTGCAGAAGGTATTACCGGATCAGTGAAGTAGTCAGGACAACATGTAGTCAGAGAAAATTGCTATTGAAATGGGCCGGTGGTGAATGCGTCACTGCCGACCCAAATTTTTTGTGTAGGAGGAATCACAGATGGGCAGCTTTGATTTCGAGAAAGTGAAGGACCCTTTATTTTTTCAGGAAAATCGATTGGAGGCACATTCCGATCATGTGTGTTATGCATCTGAATATGAGCAGATGGAGAGAAAAAGCAGCTATCGCATGAGTTTGAACGGTCTGTGGAAATTTGCTTACGCCAACAATATGGGGCAGGCCATCCCGGGTTTTGAAGCGGTGGATTATGACTGTAAGACATGGGACGATATTCGGGTGCCCGCCCATATCCAGATGGAGGGGTATGGGAATCCCCACTATACCAACACCGCCTATCCGTGGGAAGGAAGAGAGATTGTTGCGCCGGGGGAGATCCCGGAGCAATTTAATCCGGTGGCCAGCTATGTGCGCTATTTTACCTTGCCCGACAAGTGGAAAAAACACAGGGTATGCATTTCCTTTCAAGGGGTTGAAAGCGGCTTTGCCGTATGGCTAAACGGCAAATATGTGGGATACAGTGAAAACTCCTTCGACCCTGCGGAATTTGAACTGACTCCCTACCTGACGGAGGGAGAAAACAAATTGGCAGTGCGGGTTTGGAAATGGACATCCGGAAGCTGGTGTGAAGATCAGGATTTCTTCCGTTTTTCCGGAATCTTCCGGGAAGTATTCTTGTACGCTGTGCCCAGCGCCCATGTGTGGGACATCAAATTGGTGCCAACCCTTTCCGGGGATTTACAAACCGGCAGCCTGAGTATCAAGCTTAAGACGGAGGGTGTCGCAAAAATCGATTTGACCTTCTATGACGCCGCAATTCGGAACGTGGAGAGCGGTGCATTCGGCAGGAGTGACAGGGCACTGTGGATGAAGGAGCTTCCTGTGGCAGGTGCCGGTACCGTTGCTTGTGAGTTTGAGATGGACAATCCCAAGCTGTGGAGTGCGGAGGCTCCGGAGCTTTATGTATTGAAGCTGGAAGCCAGGGATGAACTTGGGAATGTGCGGGAAGTCATCTGCCAGAACGTGGGATTTCGCCGTTTTGAGATGGTGGACGGAATCATGCAATTGAATGGAAAGCGAATCGTGTTCAAGGGGGTTAACCGCCACGAATTCAGTTCCATTTGCGGACGTGTCCCCCACCGGGAGGAGATGATTCGAGATATCATCACCATGAAACAGAACAATATCAATGCCATTCGGACATCCCATTATCCGGACGATTCCCTTCTCTATGAGTTGTGCGACATCTACGGATTGTATATGATCGCGGAAAACAATCTGGAATCCCATGGCACCTTTGAGGCCTATGAGAGGGGAAATGCACCCTTGGAGTACGTTCTGCCGAATAACCACGATGAGTGGCTGCCCATGATGCTGGATCGGGTGAATTCATGCTATCAGCGGGACAAAAATCATCCGGCAATCCTGATCTGGTCCTGTGGAAATGAATCCTACGGCGGAAAAGTGATTTACGAGATGTCGCAGTTGTTCCGAAAACTGGATCCCAACCGGCTGGTGCATTACGAAGGCGTTTTTCACGACAGAAGCTACGATGACACCAGCGATATGGAAAGCCAGATGTACACCCCAGTGGCAGATATTGAGAAGTTTCTGGCTGAGCATCCGCAAAAACCATTTATCTGTTGCGAATATACCCATGCCATGGGAAATTCCTGCGGCGGAATGCATAAGTATACCGATTTGACCGACCGTGAACCCCGGTATCAGGGGGGATTTATCTGGGACTACGTGGATCAGTCCATATACCATCGGGACCGTTATGGGAAACTGGTATTGGGCTATGGCGGCGATTTTGACGATCGCCCGAACGACGGGAATTTCAGCGGAAACGGAATCGTCTACGGCGGGGATCGCAGACCTTCACCCAAGATGCAGGAGGTGAAGTTTAACTATCAGAATATCAGCGTGAAATTCGGGGACGGACTGGGCACAAAATCCCACACGTTTACGGTGTGGAACAAAAACCTGTTCACAAACACAGGTGAGTTCAAAGCCTACGCCATCTTGCTTGCAGATGGGGTGGAGGTATGCAGGGAGCCCATGGATATCCGGGTGGAGCCGCTTTCAACCGGAGATTTTTCCCTGCCAGATAAAATCCTGGCGTACTGCAACCGGGCAAAGGAACAAGGAGGGGGAGAGACACCGGAGTTTGCAGTGACCATCTCCTTTGTGCTTCGGGAAGATACTCTTTGGGCAAAGGCAGGCCATGAGGTGGCCTTTGGGCAGGTGGTATACAAAAAAGAAGAACAGCCCTATGTATGTGAGGAACCGCTGGAGATTATCGACAGCCACAACAATATCGGAGTGCGAGGACGTGAATTTTCCGCAATCTTCTCAAAGGTGCAGACCGGATTGGTATCCTATGTGTTTGGCGGGGTAGAGATGCTTCCCAACTGCACACCGCTTCCGAACTTCTGGAGAGCGCCGGTGGATAACGACAGAGGAAGCTTGATGCAGATTCACTATGCACAGTGGAAAATCGCAAGTATGTATATCACCACAAAGAGCGAGAGCCGATTCGAGGAAAACAGGCCGGTGGTGGAGCGGCTTGCACACAGTGTGCGCATTTCTTATACCTACCATATGCCCACCACGCCTCGCAGCCAGTGCAGCTTGAGTTATGAGGTATTCGGTGACGGAACCATCCGGACCACATTGGAGTACGACCCGGTGAAGGAACTGGGAGATATGCCTGAGTTTGGAGTGCTGTTTAAGTTGAAAGCCGATTATGACCATCTGGAATGGTATGGCTTGGGGCCGGAGGAGACCTATGCAGATCGCAAGAACGGAGGAAAACTTGGAGTATATCGCAACATGGTGGCGGACAATATGGCGGCATATCTGATGCCCCAGGAATGCGGCGCCAAATGCGACGTGCGCTACGCTAAGGTGACGGACTTAAAGGGAAGAGGCATGATGTTCTTCGGAGAGGATTTGACTTTTTCCGCACTTCCGTACACGCCCCATGAGTTGGAGAATGCGGCCCATGACTACGAGCTCCCGGAGGTACACTATACGGTTGTCCGCGTCTGCGAGCAGATGGGGGTGGCCGGCGATGACAGCTGGGGCTCAAAGGTGCATCCGGAGTATCGTCTGGGTGTCTCCGGCAAAAAAGTGTTTACATTTTATTTCCGAGGAATCTAAAAAACGAGGATGGTATCATAATGCCCCCTGTCGTTCTGACAGGGGGCATATGTATTCAGACCTCGTTTTTCTATTGTGGTATGAAATTAATTTTCCAACAGTTCCCGAACCATCTGTGCGTCGTAGGAGACGGAGGGGACGTGTTCCACCTCAATGCGGTACAGGGCGTTTGCCGCAATATGTTCCGCAGCCTGCTCCAGATCTCGGATTCCGCTGGTGTTGGAGTAGCATTCAATCACTTCGTCGAGCCCGTCCTCCGTGATGATACATTCCTGCTCCATTAACCCCATGCGCTTCAGAATTTTCGGAAGGGCAAATTTTGAGAAGATTACTTTTTTCTCCTCGGAAGTGTAATCCGGAATATCGATAACCGCAAAGCGGGACAGAATCGGAGCGCTAATCTGGCTCTTGTCATTTGCGGTGGCGATGGGGTAAACGCCCACCGTTGGCACCATGCATTCCATGTAGTTGTCGGTGAATCCCAGATTATCCAGCAGAGTCAGGAGAACATCGGCGGGATTTCCGTTGCCCTTCCCGGCGTTTGCCTTGTCCAGCTCATTGATGATGAAGACCAGGTTGGATTCCCCGGACATGGAGAAAGCTTCCATAATGATTCCGGGCTTTGCATTGGCGTAAACCCGGGAACTGCCGGTCAACTGCTCCGGATCGTTGATGGAGCTCATATCCAGTGTGGTCCACGGAAGCTTCAAAATTCTGGCAACCGCGTACGCAATTTGGGATTTTCCGGTTCCGGCAGGACCGCAGAGAAGCAACCCGTACGCGGGAAGGGTATGAGTGCGATTGATCTGGATGATGGTCTCGATGATGCGCTGCTTCACCTTCTCCATACCGTACAATTCCTCGTCCAGAATCCTTCGGGCTTCCACCGGATCAATGGACTCAAAATAATTGCTTTTCCACTGGATATTCATCATGATGGAGAGAGCGCGCTGGGCGTGCCTGCGCTCCTCGGGGGACACCTCGTGGGAACGGGCCACCGCAAGGTTTCTGCGGGCCCATAATCGGATATTGTCCGGGAGTGTTCTGCCGGCACAGGTAATGAAATCCGTGATACTCTGGATGCTGGTGAGCTTCATGCTATCCCCCATCTCATCCATATCTTCATCTGCCTCTTCCTCCTCGGGGGCGTTGCTTGCCAGGAGCCGATCAATCATAAATTGGAGAAAGCCGTCCTCCGCGGACAATTTTGTCCCTCCACCAAATGCCTGTTCACGAAGTTTGTACACCGCATATCCGTCTTCCCGATTTTCGCCGGACAGGCGCACATTGATGTGATTTTCTCCCAGCCATTTCAGCAGAGCCACAAAACGCGCATCCAACTGCAGAATGTTTGCGCTGATGGTCCCGTCCTCCTCGGCGAATTCAAAGGTGGTGCTTTTTACAGGGTTTGTGAATACACCGGTGGAATGATGCTTCCATTTTCGTGCGCGATTATCTAAAACCATAATAGGGTGTTCCGCAGTGGGAACAGACTCATTGGAGCGAAAAACAGTATAGGTGCATTCTGCCTCCTTGCCTTCGGCAGGTGCGGCCTTAAAATCGAAAACTGGCATGGTAAGTACTCCTTTTTCTTTCGTTAACAACATCATACAGGATTTTATCCAATAATAAAAGAAGCAAGATATGTTTTTTTGTAAGTTTCAACACTTGATATGATATGGGAAAAAGACTATGATTTAAGCGTTTGAGACTATGTTTATATGATAAGAGGAGTTTGTTATGGAATCGTTAAAGTACATTAAGCCAAAGCTTTTCAGTACGATGAAAACCTACACGAAGGAGCAGTTTGTGAAGGATGTTATTGCCGGCATCATTGTGGCAATTATCGCACTTCCGCTGTCAATTGCCCTGGCAATCGCTTCCGGGGTAAATCCCGAACAGGGACTTTACACCGCCATCATTGCGGGCTTCTTCATCTCATTTCTCGGAGGCAGCCGTGTGCAGATCGGTGGTCCCACCGCGGCATTTGTGGTCATAATTTACGGAATTATTGCGGAGTATGGCACAAGCGGGTTGGTTGTGGCAACCTTTCTCTCCGGAATCATTATGATTCTCATGGGATTATTACATTTCGGAAACCTGATCAAATTCATTCCCAAGACCATCACTGTGGGATTTACCTTCGGAATTGCCGTGGGAATTTTCGCCGGACAGATTAAAGATTTCTGCGGGCTTGATATGGGACCGGTTCCGTCCGAGTTTGTGGACAAAATTGTGGCATATGCGCAGAATATGCACACCATAAACTGGTGGGCATTTGGAATCGGCATGCTGGCCATCGCCATTCAGATTATTTGGCCCAAGTTCTTCCACAAGATTCCCGGATCCTTGATTGCAATTTTGGTTACCACTTTGCTGGTACAGCTGTTGAAGCTTCCTGTGAACACCATCGGAGACCTCTATGAGATCAAAGCAGGCTTCCCCCGATTTACGGTTCCGGAGCTTAGCTTTGGGCTGGTAAAGCAGATGATTTCCCCCGCATTCACCATCGCTATTCTGGCATCCATAGAGTCTCTGCTGTCTTGCGTGGTATCGGACGGTATGATCGGCGGTCATCATCGCTCCAATGCGGAGCTTGTGGGACAGGGCGTGGGAAATATTATGTCCTCCCTATTTGGCGGAATTCCGGCAACCGGTGCGATCGCCCGGACGGCAGCCAATGTGAAAAACGGCGGACGAACTCCCGTTGCGGGCATGGTTCACGCGGTGACTTTGCTTTTGATTCTGCTGTTTTTAATGCCCTATGCATCTATGATTCCGATGAGCTGCCTTGCGGCAATTCTCTTTATCGTGGCATACAATATGAGCGGATGGCGTACCTTCGGCCACATGGTAAAGACCGCTCCCAAGAGTGATATTCTGGTTCTTGTGGTGACTTTCCTCTTGACGGTGTTCTTCGACTTGGTTGTGGCAATCGAAGTGGGAATGGTGCTGGCCGCATTCCTGTTCATGAAGCGCATGTCGGACGTGGCGGAAGTCAAATCCTGGGTCTACAAGGAAAACTTGGATGAGAATGAGATTTCCGAGCATACAGATCTGAAAAATGTTCCGGAAAACACCATGGTATACGAGGTGTTCGGGCCAATGTTCTTCGGCGCGACCAACGACTATCTGCAGTTCACAAAAGAGGAGAACAAAAATGTGCTGATTCTCCGTATGAGAAATGTACCCGCCATGGACATCACGGGACTTGACGCGCTGGAGGAGACACTTGAAACCTGTCAAAAGCGCAACATTCATCTCCTCCTGTCGCACGTTAACGAGCAACCCATGCGCGTGATGCAGAAAGCAGGCTTTGTGGAGAAGTTGGGAGCCGAGAACTTCTGTGAGAATATCAATGCGGCCCTCGAACGGGCAGTTTCTTTGCAGTCATAATAGGAATAAAGTGAAAAGTCGCAGCCCTTCCTATGGGACCGCGACTTTTTGTGTTATTTGGGAGAGATCAGTTGGAGAATTTTGTCCATGTCCATTTGATCCAAAAGTTGTTCCAATTGTGAAAACATTGCCTGATTTTCCGCATCCGTGAAATCTATTTTCGCCTGTCGCAGCAGTGTTGCCGCGTTGGCAAAATCCATTTGTTCGATGGCAGAACCGAACCGGTCAAGAAATGCTTGGATGTCTTCTTCAGGAACCGAGGAGGGAAGAGTTTCCGGAGTGCAATGAAGAGAAATCAGTGCTTGCTTAATCTCTGACATGAGGCTTCTATAGCTTTCCATAAATTGGGCAGTTGTCTGTTCAATCACATCCGTTTCTTCATTTTTTCCGGCAAATTCCAAAACACGGGCTTGGGTGGCACAATCGGTTGCCCCGATATTAAGGCAGGTGCCTTTTATTGCGTGGGCGTAGGTCGTAAAATCCTTCCAATTACAGAGTTGTTGTGCATCCTGCAACTGGCTGAGAGATAACCGGAAGGAGTTATGTACCAGCTGCAAAATCTCAAGATACCCCGTTAGATTTCCGCAATGGCGCAATCCATCCTCCACATCCAGGGAGGGAAGCAGTTGGGCAAGCTGATCCTGGGATATGGCAAGCGAAGAATCCTTTTCCGCGGAGATATCCTCCGGGGTGTCATACACAATCCATTCGCCGGGGATGTACGCTAAAAGGAGCGCCTCTAATTCCGGATAGACAATGGGCTTGGACATGTATTCGTCAAAGCCCTCCGCAAGCAACTGCTCTCTGGCTTGGGTAATGGCATTGGCGGTAAGGCAGACAATCTTTCCGGGAGCGCCGGGTGCATAGTAGGACTCTCTCTCTCGGATAGTCTTCATTGCCTCTATGCCATCCATTTCCGGCATCATCTGATCCATAAAGATGATGGAATAGTTCTTCTTATGGCACATTTCAATTGCCTCTATTCCGCCGGTGGCCACATCCACATTCATTCCATAGTAGGAGAGACTTCGGGAGATGACCTTGCGGTTAATGCTATTGTCATCTACCACCAGTACCGGCACATTGTGCACACGAAGTTTGCCAAGAGTATATTCGTCTGAGATAGCGGTGGAGGATACTTCCTCAAAATGTATGGGGGTATCATCCAAGACTTCTTGCACGATGGTGGCGGTGAAGGTGGAACCTTTTCCGTAGGTACTCTCCACGCTCACTTCACCGCCCATGAGGGAACAGATTCCTTTTACAAGTGCAAGCCCCAATCCGGTTCCCTCGATTCCGTAGTTGGTAAATTGGTCCACTTGAGTGAAGGCATCAAAGAGGGTTGCAATCTCCTCCTCCTTAATTCCAATACCGGAATCGGAAACTCGGATGCGAAGGGTCACTCGGTTTTCGGCGGTGTCAATGGCGTCGACAGCCAGACGAACAAACCCTGTAGGGGTATATTTTACCGCATTGGAGAGCAAATTCACCAAGAGGCTCTGCAATCTGCTCACATCTCCCGAGAGACGGGAGGGAAGGTCAGGGGAAATATCCACTTCAAAATCAAGATTCTTTTTGTCGGTTTGCTGTTGGATCATCTGGCAGATATCGTGGAGGGTATCCGCCAATTGATAGGGCACATTTACCAGTGTCATCTTTCCGGATTCAATTTTCGAAAAATCCAGAACATCATTGATAAGAGACATCAGATTGTGGGAAGCATTTTTGATATCTCTGAGGAAATCTGCCAGCTCTGCAGGATCGTCCTCCTGAAGCGCCAATTCGGAGAAACCGATGATGGCATTCATGGGGGTTCGGATCTCGTGGGACATGTTGGCAAGAAACTGACTCTTGGCATGGTTGGAAGCATCGGCCTCCTCACGGGCAATTTCCAATGCGCGGATGTATTGCATTCGCTCCGACAAATCGGTAACTAGAATGAAATATCCAATTGTATCTCCGTATGCATCGGAAATCTTGCTGATATTGAGGTTGCAGGGAATGCGATTTTTGGTGCAGATGGTATCCAAGGACAGATGGGTACCCTGGTAACCCAGCAGCTCTGAAGGAAGGTCAAAGATATCTCGGAGGGTAATATTGGTCACTTCGGATTTTTTCCCCGGTAGCTTCAGAAAAGATACAGCGGCATCGTTGTATAACTGTAAAAATCCATTCCAGTCAAGAATCATGACGGGAATCGGCAGAAGGGAGTATACATAGCCGGACATATTGGCAACATTGATTCTGTTTTGATTAATTACGCGCATGGCGTAATAGATGATAATCAGACCCCAAAATTGGGTAACGTTACTTCCCGGCAGAGCAGGAAGCCCGATGGCCGGAAAAATCATATCCAATACGGTGCCGACCAGAATCAAAATGGTGACAATCAGAAAGTATTTTCCAAAACGGCGCAATCGTTTCAGCTTGGGAAAAAGAATCATATAGATAATGACACCCAAAATGTTGGCAGAGACAAGGGTAAAATAGGCGGTATATATGGTGTTGATAATGCCCGGGACAAACTGGTAGGTCATGCCAAAATCAGACATAAAGAAGAGGGTTTGCCCGGGACGGGTGGACAGGAAAAAGACAATGATTCCGAGACTGGCCACAAAATCCAAAGAGATACGGACTTTTGCCGGTATCATGGATATCCTGCAAACCAGCGCCTGGGCAATAAACATATAGGAAATGGTTCCCATAATACCGAAAGAACGCCAGAAATAGGCGCTGGTTGTATCTTCGCAGAGAAACAGCATTCCAAAGCCCAGACTCCAGATGGCGCTGGCTACGGAATACAGAATTAGAAAAAGGTTTTCAACATTCTTTTTGTCCATTCTGCGAAAGGCAGTAAAAATCAGCAGTATCGCTACAATGGCATCGATGATCAATAAGTTTGAAAAGAAATATTTCATGAAGTATATCCTCGAGGATTATGCTTAAGTATGGGAAACAAAAACATTATAGCATACTATGAAATATTTTACTCCTGTATCAATCCCTTTTTTCGCCATTTTCCGGTCTGCCAGCGCGCAAACATGCACACGGCGCGGACACATTCGTCGCATGCCATTGCGATGTAGGCCCCCACGGCCATTAATCCGAAGTGAATGCCCAACACATAAGTGCCGAACACCATGCACAGGTACATGAAGACCGCCGCGATCACAGTGGGGAAAATTGCGTCACCGCTGGTTTTGAGTGCCTGGCCGAACACCAGGTTGGAGACACGGCCAATCTCAAGGACAATGTCGATAACCAGCAGTTTCCCCACGAGGGAGATGATAACCGGATCATTGCTGAACAGTCGCATAATCTGCGCGGAGAAGATGGCAAACAGCGATTCCAGAATGGCCGCCACCACGATTCCGATGAGGGCAGCTTTCTTGGTTCCACGGTCGCAGGCATCATAATCCTTGGCACCCATGCGCCAACCCGTCAAAATTGCGTTAGCTTGCGCCAGGGCGGCACCAACACAGTAGGAGAAGTTTGTAATCTGAAGGGCATAGGAGCGGGCGGTCACATTGATTCCGTCCGGGTCCATCTGATTGAGGAAACGGATGGTGAGTGTCATAGCAATGTTGTACAGCGCAGTCTCGCAGGCAGAGGGAAGCCCGATTTTCACAATCTGTCTTAAGATCTCACCATTTTTAATGCGGTCGGGATTTTCCTTGGCATGGATCAGAACCCGGGAGCAGAGCATGATAATCAACAGGTTGACAACCCGGGAGATGACGGTTGCGATGGCCACTCCCGCCACACCCCATTTCATGACGAAAAGGAAAAATGCATTGAGGACAAGGTTCAACACGTTGGCGCTCAACGTTGCATACAGGGGCTGCTTGGTGTAACCAAATGCCCGCAGATAGCTGGAGAAAATCGGCATGAGAGCATTCAGAATGCAGAAGCCTCCCACGATTTGGAGATAGGTTTTGGCGTAGCCCATAAGGAGAGGCGCCACGCCCACAATCTCCAGAATATTGCCGGAGAAGAAAAAGAGGAATAAGGAGAGGAAAATTCCCAAAACCGCATTAAATGCGGCGCCAAGCTGTCTTGCCTGGTAGGCGATCCCCGGCTTCCCGGCACCGATATATTGGGTCATAACCGCGACCATTCCAGCGGAAATGATGTTAAACATGATAATAAAGACACCGATGTATGTATTTGCCGTTCCAACTGCTCCCACCGCCGCATCGTCTACGGAGGACAACATCATGGTATCCACCATGCCGGTGAGCATAAAGCAGAGCGTCTCCAGGGATATCGGAATAAAAAGTTGTAATAGATTTTTTCTTTCAGTAGCCATGAGAAACCTCCTGTCTTTGTTTCTTATATTTTATCGCGGAAAAGATAAAAAATCTTGTCTGTATTCGGCTATAAATTGCACTATTTCCACCTTTCTGTTACAATCTATTCGTGACACCCGAAATTTTCAAACTTCTTTCTGTTTGACTTTTTCGCAGATTGATGATCAGTGAGGACAAGTATGCTTCCACAGTTGAAAGAAAACACTACCCACGGAACCAAAGAGTATCCCTATGAACAATATTATCTGCGCAACATTCCTCATGCCTTTCAATTCCCCGTGCATTGGCATGAACAGGTGGAAATCATCTATGTGGAGTATGGGATGCTCCGGGTAAAAATCGGGGAGAGCGAGTTCCGGGGAGAGGCGGGGGATTTGTTTTTTGTGAGTCCTCGGGAGCTACATCTCATGGGAACCGACGACAAGAATGTCCGCTATTACACGTTGCTGTTTCCCTTGGAGTTTATCTCTTTCCAAATGATGGATGAACTGGAGAACAAGTTGTTCGCACCCCTTCGGAGCAGCCAGTTGCTTTTTCCCAAAATTATCGAGGACCGGGAACTGCGGGACAAATTGATGGAGGACGTGATGGCAGTGATTGAAATCAATCGCAGAAACCGCCATATGAACCCCAAGGAAATCGGGTTGTCCGACCATCATCTGGAGACCCGAATTCATCTTCTCCGAATCGTTCAGCGATTGTATGAGGAGGGAGCACTGATTAAGTCAGTTCAGGGGGAGAGCGAGCAGAAACAGAAGGAATTGCTTGCATATATCCAGGAACACTATACGGAAAAGATTACCCTTGGGATGCTGGCGGAGGAATTTCATTTGTCGGAAAAATATGTGTCCCGCTATTTTGTGGAGCATTTTCACCTGCCCTTTTCCAATTATGTGGCGCACCTTCGTCTGACCCGGGCGAAATGGCTCCTTGAAACCACGGACGATGCCATTACCGACATTGCCATGCAGTGCGGGTTTTCCAACGTGAGCTATTTTATCCGATCCTTTAAGAAGACTTACAAAACTGCACCTCTGCAGTACCGGAAGTCCATGCATTAGACCTATGAGAGAAAAGATTATAAAAAATATTCCTTTGGATTATATCAATACTTTTATCACAAACCTGAACATGCAGAGTTCCATATGGGTGCTGTATCTGGCGTACTGCGGGATGAATCTGGCCCAGATCGGCATGTTGGAGGGGGTATATCACGCTACCAGTATCATTTTCGAAGTCCCCTCCGGCGCAGTTGCGGATCTGCTGGGGAGAAAAAAGAGTATGCTCCTCAGCAGACTGTGCATCGCCATCTCCTGCGTCCTCATGATGGTTTCCAATGGGTTTTGGATGTTTGCACTGAGCTTCGTTATTCAGGCTTTGGGCAACAACTTCAACTCCGGCTCCGAGGAGGCGCTGGTTTATGACAGCATGAAGTATCTGGGACAGGAAGAGGGCTATGTGGGTGTGAACGGCCGATTGAATATGCTGATTGAAATCTCCCAGGGAATTGCAACCGTAGCGGGAGGTATTCTTGCGGAGTACTCCTACTTCTGGTGCTATGGGGCATGCGTGGTCATAGCCCTTCTCGCTTTTCTCCCAGTGGCGTTCATGACGGAAGTGCCCATGGAGGAGCGAGGCGAGCCGTCAGTCATGGGCGAGATTGAGGAAAACGGGGGCAAGAAATCCATCCGGAAACTGGTGGCGGAGCATTTTCGGACAAGCCTTCATATACTGAAGTCGGATGCCCGCATTTGCAAGGTGATTGTCTACTATTCCATGGTGTTTGCCGCCACCACGCTGATGTTTTTCTACAGCCAGCAGTATTATTCGGATCTGGGGTACAACAAGATTCAGATCAGCCTGATTCTGTTATTAATCAGCGGGGTATCCTGCCTGGGGGCAATGCTCAGCGAGAAAATATATGGGAAGACCGGGAAAAAGATTGCATTTATCGGGGGATTTGTGATTGCGACAACCTTTCTGTGCTATGGAGTCAGAAATGTGTATCTGGCCGTGGCGGCATTCGCCGTGGCCCAGTTTTTGAATTCCGTATTGTATCCGGTACAGTCACTCTCCCTCAATGAGCTGATTCCGTCGGAGCAGAGGGCAACCCTGATATCGGTCAGCAGTATGTTTTTTTCCATTGCCATGATTCTGTGCTTCCCCATAGCCGGAGCATTTGCCGACCGGTGGGGATTGGGGAGAGTCTTCTTTGGCCTGGGAATTCTTCTGATATTGTTGGTGGCGGGGGCCGGGATGATCGCTACACCCAAGAAAGGATAGGACATTATGAGAAAAGAACTCATTGAACAACTGGAACAGTACATACCTTTTAACGAACAGGAAGAGCGGGATAAGGAACTGATCCTTCATATGCTCCGGACGCAACCGGATATTTTTGCCCGGGAAAACACTGCCGCGCACATGACTGCCTCCGCGTGGATTGTCAACAGAGCGCGGACGAAAGCTGTTATGGCGTATCACAATATCTATCATTCCTGGTCATGGCTTGGAGGGCACGCGGACAAGGAGGAGGATTTGCTGAAGGTTGCACTCCGGGAAGCGCAGGAGGAAAGCGGAATCCAGAATGTGCGCCCCGTTAGTGACCGCATCTTTTCCGTAGAAGTGTTGACTGTGGACGGACATGTAAAAAACGGAAAGTATGTATCCTCCCATCTGCACTTGAACATCACTTACCTTCTGGAGGCGGACGAGGACGAAGAATTGCGGATGAAGGAGGACGAAAACAGCGGGGTGGCGTGGTTTTCACTGGCAGAAGCGGTGGAGAGTTCCACGGAGGAATGGTTCAAGGAACACATCTACACCAAGTTGAACCGGAAATTGGAAAGGAGAAAAAATGAAAATAGAAGAGAAAAAATTTGAAATCGATGGGCACATGCTTCTTCTTCGAAATGCAAGGGAAGAGGAGGCGCAGATGCTTCTGGACTATCTGAAAACCGCTTGTGGGGAGACCAGATACCTCTCCAAGGAGCCGGAAGAGATTAAGATGACCCTGGAGGAGGAGCGGGGCTTCATCAAGAGTCAGAATGAATCCGACAACAATCTCATGCTCATCGGATTCTGGGATGGAGAATACGTGGGAAACTGTTCCTTCATGGGATCTGACATGATGAGATACCGGCATCGAGCCAGCATGGGGATTGCACTGTATCAGAAGTTTACCGGGCTCGGCATCGGAAAAATCATGGTTCGCGAGCTGTGCGATATTGCGAAGAACCATGGCTTTGAACAGATGGAACTTGAGGTGGTGGCGGACAATGAGCGCGCCATCGGGCTGTACAAAAAGATGGGATTTGAGATTTACGGGACATTTCCCCGCAACATGAAATATCCGGATGGAACTTATGCGGATGCCCATTGGATGATGAAGCTGTTGTAGGAGGACAGAGAGGGAGAAGCGTATGGATTTTGGGATGCCCACATTGGTGGAAAACAGGACACTGGATGATAACGTGCGGCTCTGCAAGGAGCTGGGCCTGCAATTTGTGGAACTGAATATGAATTTCCCGCAATACCAGATCGAGAGTCTGGAGCAGACTGCAACCTATCGGGAGATTATGAAGCAGGAGGGAATCTATTTTACGATTCACCTGGATGAAAATCTGAATGTGGCGGACTTCAACCATGCGGTGGCAAATGCATACATGGATACGGTAAGGAGGGCGATTGCCGTGGCCCACGAGATCCATGCGCCCATCCTGAACATGCACATGAACCACGGCATATATCTGACCTTGCCGGACCGGAAAGTGCAGATGTATGAAGAGTACTTTGATATTTACATGGAGGCTATGGAGCGGTTTATTCAGATGTGCGATTCCGAAATCGGGGAGGACGATATCCGAATCAGCGTGGAGAATACGGACGGCTTTTTCAACTTTGAGAAGTGTGCCATTGAGCGTATGCTGCAGAGTCCCCGTTTTTCCCTGACCTGGGACATCGGACATTCCCATGCCACCCAAAATGTGGACGAGGACTTTCTCATGGCCCACGAGGACCGATTGCGGCATTTCCATATCCACGATGCCAAGGGAAGGCAGAACCATCTGGCGCTGGGAACGGGAGAGATTGATCTGCCACAGCGACTTGCACTTGCCGGGAAACACAACTGCCGTTGTGTGGTGGAGACCAAAACCTTCGCCGCACTCCGAGAATCCATCCGACACATCCCTTCTGTCGCGGGGAGTATCCTGCTATCATGAAAATGCCCAGTATTTGATTGGGAGAGCCCAGAAAATTGGTGAAGATTCCTCTTGTATCTGCAGTGCCAACAAGACTATAATGCCTCTCGGACAAAAAGGGGAAATAGAGTTGAGTAATATAGGAATTGCAGAAAAACCGAAACAGAGAGAATATCTCTTTGACAATTATAAGGTGTTTTTGATAGTGCTTGTGGTGATCGGACATTTTATCGAACCGAGCTATGACCAGAACCCATATTTACACGAACTGAAATGGGCAATTGTGGCATTTCATATGCCGGCGTTTATCTTTATTTCGGGATATTTTTCCAAGAAAACGCCTTCGTTGAAAAAACTATTGGGCAGTCTTGTCATTCCGTATTTTGTATACGAGTTGCTCTACTATTTGTTGTATACGCTGATTTTACATAAGGATACCGGATTGTATTTTGCCAGACCAAAGTTTTCCTTGTGGTATCTTATGGCGCTTTTTGCATGGAGAATCATGGCTCCTGTGGTAAGAAAAATTCCGGGGCATTTGTTTTTGTCCATTGCTGCAGGGCTCCTGATTGGGATTGCCGATCTGGGGAATTTCCTGTCCATTCCAAGAATTTTTTATTTCTTTCCATTCTTTTTGGCGGGCATGAATTTTGAAACAGAATGGTTGGATCGATTTCGCAATAAATGGGGATTTCTGGGAGCGCTTGGAATTTTGGCGGGATTTACCGTATTCCTGTTTACGGACCAATATCATGACAGGTTGTCTCCCTACATTTTCTACGGAAGATATTCTTATTATGGAATGGATATGAACAATACAGAAGGAATCCTGGTGAGAATGCTGTGTTACTTGATTTCCTTCCTCCTGATCTATCTCTTTATGCTGGTTCTTCCCCGAGAAAAGAAATCCTATTCCTATCTGGGACAGAGAACCATGGCAATATACATTTTCCATGGAATGGTATACAACTGCATCAAATACAAGACGGAAATCCTGTCCTCCGTGCGAAGCAGCGGACAGAGTTTGCTGTTGATTCTCTTTTGCCTGTTTCTGGTGTGGTTGCTTTCGAGAAAACCGTTTGTGAGAGTGACAGACAAAATTTCACATCTAGTATAATTAGGCACGTCCCTGATTGAAAAGGATATGCACATGTGCTAGGATAACGGAGAAAGGTTTTTACGTTACGAAAGTGGAAAAAGGGAGGAACAAATGAATACAATGGGGCAGCTTGTTTATACGAACGAGAAATGTGTGGGGTGCAACAAATGTATCCGGGCCTGCGGGTGCGATGGGGCCAATATCGCAGTGACCGAGGGCGGAGTATCCCGCATCAGTGTGGACCCGTCAAAATGTATCGGCTGTGGGGCCTGCATCGATGCGTGTCAGCATAATGCCCGCTCCTTCTATGACGACACGGAGCGGTTTTTTGAGGATCTTGCCAGGGGCAAGAAGATTTCCCTTCTGCTGGCGCCCTCCTTTAAGGCCAACTATCCCAATGAGTATGAAAGCGTGCTGGGCGGATTGAAAAATCTCGGCGTGCAGCATATCTATAACATCTCCTTCGGTGCGGACATCACCACCTGGGGATATCTGAATTACATCAAAAAATATAATTTTCTCGGCGGAATTTCGCAGCCCTGCCCGGCGGTGGTGGGATATATCGAGCGTTACATTCCGGAACTGTTACCCAAATTATTCCCGGTACACAGCCCTATGATGTGTGGGGCAGTCTATGTAAAAAAATATCTGCACAATGATGACGCGCTGGCGTTCATCAGTCCTTGTGTTGCCAAGAAAATGGAAATTGACGATCCCAACACGGGAGGCTATGTATCTTATAATGTGACCTTCGACCATCTCATGAAGTATGTGAAGGAGCATGGAATATCCGGAGCGCTGGCCTCCGATGAGATCGAATACGGACTTGGCTCTCTCTACCCGATGCCGGGAGGACTCAAGGAAAATGTATACTGGTTCCTCGGAAATGACGTCTTCATTCGCCAGGTCGAGGGACAGAGCCACATCTATCAGTACCTGCAGGAGAAGAGCGCTCAGATTGCCCACGGACAGACCCAGGCGCTCTTTATCGACGCATTAAACTGCGGGGAGGGATGTCTGTGCGGAACCGGTGTGGATGCGGAACACAAGCTGCACACGGACGCTTTTTACAACGTGCACCAGATTCGGCTGGCCAGCCAAAAGGATTCCAAGAAGGGACCCTGGGCCAAGAAACTGACACCGGAAAAGAGACTGGCGGCACTGAACAAACAGTTTAAAAAACTGGATTTGAAAGACTTCCTTCGAACATATACGGACCGCTCCCCGGAGTGCAGAAGACAAAGGCCGGATGTGAGGGCTCTGGAGCAGATTTATGAATCTATGCTGAAAACCACGCCGGAATCCCGAAGCATCGACTGTGAATGCTGCGGCTACAGCAGCTGCGAGGAGATGGCCTGCGCAATTTATCATGGATACAACCGCAAGGAGAACTGTATCCACTATGTGAAGGATCAGATGCAGCACGAGCGGGAGATTGCGGCAGCAGTGCAGGGAACCATCAACACCGTCAACCGCCTGTTTGAAAATCTCTATAATGCGGTGGACAACATGGCAAAGGGCAATGAGGACTCCGCGAAGGAGAGCACGGAGATCACCGTGGATATGGCCAATCTGGCGGAGTTCAACCGACAGCTCGACACAGCTTTGGAGGAGATTCAGGAATTGATTAAGGGGCTGGATGAAAATACGTCGGGAATCATGACGGTGGCCGCCAAGACCAACCTCCTGGCAATCAATGCGAGAATCGAAGCCTCCCACGCTGGGGAAGCGGGAAGAGGCTTCGCTGTGGTTGCAAACGAGATCCAGGAGCTGGCGATTGTGGCAAAGGACACTGCGGAGATGAGCAACGAGAGCCAGGAAAAGATACTTCTCTCCATCCGCAAGCTGCTGGAGGAGGCGAAACTGCTCACGGAAACCATCACCACGGTGAACGACCGTGCGCAGACCCTGGCCGCCACCACGGAAGAGATATCGGCCTCTTCCGACGAAATCATCGCCACGGCGGACAATGTGATGACGGAACTGGAAAAACTGGTAAAGTAGAAAAACAGAGAAACACAGGATAGGTCGGAGGTTTTGGTATGCCAAAGGCAGTGATGCAGGAGATTGCAACGTTTTCCAATCAAAATGCAGAGGACTTATTTACGGACCGGGAGACGCCCAGAAATGCATTCTGGAACGTTTACCATGGGATGGAGCCCGGGGATTTTGAGGTAATCGCATATTACGGGGTCGGTGGAATCGGAAAGACCAGTCTGCTCAAGAAGCTGGGCCGGGAGATGGATTCGGATGAACATAACCCCAACGGCAAGCTGGATCACGCCTTTTTCAGCTTTGAGGGGCAGGCCTCCAAGGAGGATTTTTTGTTCAGCCTCTCCAGACAGATGATGCTGTGCAACAAGGGGCTGCGTTTTCCACTTTTGGATACTGCGCTGCTCAAGATTGCCAACGAGGAGGGCAAGGACATCTCCCAGTATGAGGCGAGCGCCAAGAAGTCCTTTATGGACAATCCGCTGGTGGATGTGGCGCTGGGCGTGGGGGATGCCATCTTCTCCGGAGTCGGGGTGGCGGCCACCATCGTGGACGATGTGGTCAGCTTCGCCTACGCAAAAAAGGATAAAAAAGATCGGGAGAACGGCAAGTTCGCCCAGGTATATAAGGAGATTGAGTACAGTTCCAGCGGGGAGCTGCGGCAGAATCTTCAGAAGTATTTTAAGTGGGATGTTTTTGACACCTTCGGGGGAAGAGAGCGTCCCTATGTCATTTTTCTGGATGGATATGAGAAGCTGGTGAGTCTCCTTCGAGATGGGAAGTTGGCCGAGTACGAGGACAACTGGATCAGCAAACCGGGGGAGGGGCTCGTCAATATCCCCAACACCCTGTGGGTCATCGCAGGGAGAGAGAAGATCAATTGGAACAAGGAGATATTGCCGGAGGAGCACAAACACCGGATGGGGGACTTGTCCCAAAAGGACGCTTCCGATTACTTTAGAAAGGCCGGGGTTGCGGAGGAGGACCTCATCAAGCAACTGTATGAGCTGTCAAACGGGACTCCGGTATACATGGATTTGTGCGTGAAAACCTACCGGGATGTGAAGCAGACCAGACAGCCGGTGTTCGATGACTTCGGACGGGATACGGCGGAGTTGGCAAAGCGGTATTTCACCGGAATGGATGAGGCCGCCCGCACCATTATGATTATGCTTTCCTGGTTCCCGGATGGCTGGGACGAGGAAATGGCGTTAAGTGTGGGGGAAAAATTGGGATATGGCATGTATCTGCCACGCCTCCACGATCTGTTGACGCTGTCCTTGTTCGAGCGGCTATCCTCGGGGTACCGTCTGCATGAGACATTTCGAAATGTGACTCGAACCATATCCAGCGCCCAGACAAACAGCGGAATTCAGGCGGCGATCATCGCATATCTGAAGGAGTGGCTGTTGGGTTCCGATGCTGCCATGTTCCGAATGGAGAAGTTGCGTCAATTTTGCAGTCTCATTGATGAATACGATGGGGATCTGAAATTGACTGAGGACGAGCTGAAGAGAATCGTAGAAATCGTGGAGGACGAGACAGTCCGCAGCGGCGATTACTTCACAGGGCAGGAATTGATCGACGGATTGTATCGCTACGTGAAAGACAACAACTGTGGCACGGAGACTTTGATAAAATGCGAAAATCTGCGCAATATGAATTGGTATCGGCTGGGAAAAAACCAGGAACTGATGGCGGCGGCAGAGGAGACCTATACCATTGCCACCAAGAAACTCTCCATGGACCATCCGGAAACCCTGCAGGCGGTGTACTGCTTGTGCCTTGCCCTTTTTTCCGCGGGGGAATACGGGAAAGCCAGGGACCTGGGCAGACTGTGTTACGAATCCCGCAAGCGGGTGCTTGGGGAGGAGAACCCGGACACGCTTGATGCCATGAGCATGCTGGCCACGAACTATATGATGAACGGGGAGTTCAGAAAGGCCAAAGAATTGCAGGAGAACTGCCACGCCATTCGGAGTCGCCTGCTTGGAGAGAACCACCCGGACACGCTGCAGTCTCTGAATGATTTGGCTACCGTTTATGCAAATATGGGCGAGTATATAAAGGCGCTGGAACTGAGGAAGCAGTGCTATGAGGCCAGATGTCGGACTCTGGGTGAGGAACACCCGGACACGCTTTCTTCCTTAAGCGGCCTGGCTGCATCCTACAATCTGGTGGGAGATTATGAAAAGGGGCAGGAGTTGTATGAACGATGCTACCAATTGCGTCTTGGCCTGTTGGGTGAGGAGCATCCCTCCACCTTGTCCTCTTTAAACAACCTAGCGGTAAATTGCAGCAACCGTGGGGAATATGCGAAAGCGTTGGAGTTGTTCCAAAAATGCTATGAAATCCGCCTTCGCCTGTTGGGAGAGGATCACCCGGACACACTGAATACCATGAGCGGTGTGGCGAACGGATATGACGATCTGGGAGACCATGCCAAGGCATTGGAGCTTCATCAGCAATGCTACGAACGGAAGAGACGTGTGCTGGGAGAAGAGCATCCGTCCACACTCCGCTCGCTGAACAGTATGGCAGTGGCATACGATAATTCGCGGGATTATCAGAAAGCCCAGCAGCTTTATCAGAAGTGCTATGAGGCGAGAAGACGTTTGCTGGGGGAGGAACATCCGGACACTCTTGGGGCCTTAAGCAATCTGGCGGGGACATTTGCTTCCCTAGGTGAGCAGGAAAAAGCTTTGGAATTGAAGAAGCAGGTATATGAGAGAAAATGTCGCGCACTGGGGGAGGAGCATCCATCCACGCTGATTTCGCTTCACAACCTGGCGTTGCAGTACTCCACCATGGGTGACGGGCAGAAAGCCATGGAATTGAAGGGAAAATGTTACGAACTCCGAAGCCGTGTGTTGGGAGAAGACCATCCGGATACATTGGGAACTCTGCGAACCCTGGCGGCAGAATACTCTTATGCAGGGGATTATGAAAAAGCCCGGGAGCTATATGAAAAATGTTACGAGCCCATGGTGCACACATTGGGGCAGGAACATCCGAAAACCATGTATGTGCTTATGCGCATTGCAGCCATGTACAGCCTCTTACAGCAGCACGATAGGGCGATGGAACTGTATGAAAAAGACTATGAAATGTATGTCCGCGTGCTGGGAGAAGACCACCCGGAAACCATTGCATGCCTAACCCTGATAGCGGAAGAGTATGATGAAACGGGGAATCCGGCCAAGGCGTTGGAGGCGTATCGGAAGTGCTACGAGGGGCGGCTAAATCTGTTCGGAGAGGAACATGCTGACACGGTGAGGTCCATGGTAGGCATGGCGTATGAATATGAGCGCCTCGGGAAGCGTGAGAAAGCGTGTGACCTGTATGAAAAAGCCTACGAAATCCGGAAAAAGATTCTGGGTCCCACCCATATGGACACGGCAATGTCGCTTTATTCATGGGCAGACTGCCTTGAGGATGACGGGAATTATCAAAAGGCGGCGGAACTGTTTCAGTTGTGTTACGAGAGTAGGAAAAAAGCTCTCGGTTTGGACGATGGGAAAACCATCAATGCGTTTCAGGGCATGATAAGGTGCTACAGAATCCTAAAAAAGAGAGAAAAAGTGAAGGAATTATGCCAGGCATGTTATGAAGAGCGGCTGCAGCAGTTGGGGGAGGAGCACCCCAATACATACTGGGCACTGGATAAACTGGCAGAGGCCAATTATGAAATCGGGGAGTATCAGAAATCGGCGGAGCAGTTTGAGCAGTGCTATGAGGAACTGAAGCGCAGGAAAGGGGAAACGGATGAGGCGACCCTCGAGGAATTGTACTGTTTTGCAAAATCGGTAAACGCGCTCAAAGAGTTTGAGCGCGCGGCGGAGTTGTTCCGGGAATGTTACCGGCTCCGCGCCCAAATATTCGGGCCGGATTCGGAGGAAGTCCAGGCAGTGCAAAGGAGCCTTCGAAAAGCAGCGTACCGATTGGACAACCATTATGTAAAAATCTAAAGAAAGTATAAATTATTAGCACTCGCTATTGACGAGTGCTAATAAAGGTGTTATAACGTATCTAGAACAAAGGAGAAGGAAAGAGAGGAACAAAAGAGTTCCGGTTTCTTCCCAAACATCCCCGGTTCCGGTAACTTATTCATTTTTATTTTATTAGGAAAAGGAGCGATGACTTATGATGACACCTAGTATTTTTGGAGAAAGTTTATTTGACGATTTCTTTGATGGATTTTTCGGCTTCCCTGTGTTCGACGACAGAGATATGCAGAAAGCACAAAAGAAACTGTACGGAAGGCATGCAGCCAACATGATGAAGACCGATGTGAAGGAACACGATGACCACTACGAAGTGGACATTGATCTGCCGGGATTCAAGAAAGACGAACTCTCATTGGAACTCAAGGATGGTTACCTGATTATCAGCGCAGCCAAGGGCTTTGATAAAGATGAGAACAAATCCGGTAAGTTCGTACGCCAGGAGCGTTATGCGGGCAGCATGAGCAGAACCTTCTATGTAGGCGACGAATTGAAGCAGGAAGATATCCACGCAAAATATGAGAGCGGGGTATTGAAACTGAGCATCCCGAAGCCGGAGGAAAAGAAGGCTCAGGTCGATGAGCGCAAGTATATTGCGATTGAGGGATAAGACTTTATCTCAGGGAGAAAGAACAGGCACCGGTGCCTGTTCTTTTTTTGTGAAAAAAGTCCTAGATGTTTGGATTGCGCATTATGTTTTTTGGGGGTATAATTTTATTAAGATTTTTTGCCAAAAAATGTAGTATTGGAGGAATTTAGCAGTGAAAGGGAAGAATAAGAAGCTGATCATTGGCGGTGCGCTGGTTCTTGTTTTTGTGGTATTGTGCGTGATCTTTAAGTACAAAATATTGCTGCCGGCGCTGGTAATCGCAATTGTGGCGGCAGTAATTGAGATTAATCGTGCGATATTGCGCAAGAGAAAAAGCACGGGCGAAAATGAAGTGACACAGTATGTGCTGAAGGATAGTGAGATTAATAAGTTTACGGAGTACTTTGTTAACAGTGATGAGAAGTATGTCTCCTCTTTGGGAAACGGATATATTATGAATTATCTCGCCAATGGAAGCATCAGCAAGGGATTTGCGGTAATCTCCGATAAGAGGGTGTATTTTAGAGGAAGCTGTTTCAGTGGACAGGGAAAGTCGTTTCACAAAACAGATGAAGAGAGAACCGTTGATATTAAGGATGTGACGGGAAGCGGTTTTGTCTATCAGCGATATATTGGTATCTTGCTCGGGTTGGCAGCTGCACTCCTTGCGTTGCTGGTCGGCTTCTGCGGTAGCGCGGTTGGCGCATGGGTAGAATGGCAGGAAACCACCTATCGCCAGGGAGAAGCGGACGAGATCGGGACGATGGTTGATGAAATCAGAGGCAGTGATGACAAAATCTCAGATATTCAAAATCAGATTTCCGACAATCAGACCAATATGGAGGATTTGCAGAGCCAATTGACCGAATTGGAGGCGTTGCAGACACAGTCGGTTCTGGGAGCCGCGCAGGGGAATCTAGATGTTTCCGACATCCTGTACGGCACAGAAATCAATGAGGCTTACGGGAATTATCTCTATCAGTTGAACGATATCTTTCTGCACAGTAGGACATTCGACCTTCTGTACAAATTGAATGAGGGAGCATGGGATGTTGTGGATCCGTCCTACGGTGCTTTTGACGACTGGGTGGATAATGCAAATATCGTGCTTGGTAATACGGAGGGGAAAGAGAATCCTTTTGCGGTAGGAGACGATCTCGTCTATTTTTACAGTATAGAAGAAAGCCTGTACATTTCTCCGGAATTTTACTGTGTGAATGTGTGCGGCTATTCACCGGAGACGGTTCAGTGGGCATACTGGGCGGACGATTATGCCCAAGAGGGATATCCGTATACGCAGATTATCGGTACGGGATGGCTGAAAAATGATTCTTTGGATTATGGGGTGACGGATGCTGTCACCGCCATGGATGAAGATATGGGGGATGCGTTCTATCAGGCATATCTTGATTTTATGTCAGTTGTGGCACCGGAATATTCGGCCGGTGGAACGCCGCCTTCTCTTCAGACGGTTGTGCTGAATTATGTAAACGCTCATCCGGAGGCTTCCTTTGCCGGTATGGTCGATTTGTCCGGAATCAGCACGGAATATGACGATCAGATAGCGGAAATAAAACAGAATATTTCCGACCTGGAAGCACAGAATTCGGAATTGGAAGGGCAACTTGCGGAACTGGAGGAAATGAAGAGTGAGCAACAGTTGTATGAAGAACGCTACGCTGGAGCGAAGAGGGGTGCTTTCCGAGATTTCCTGCTTGCCGCTTTAGCATCTGCTGCGGCCGGACTTTTGATTACATTTTTGGTTTCCTGCCTCCTTGTATTTCTGGATTATCTCAAGAAAAGAAAAACAATGTTCCAGATTCAATACGCAGGTGGAAGTATTGCATTTGATGTCTCTTACTATGCAAAGGCGGAGATTGAAGATTTCCAGAAACAGCTGAGAAGAGCAAAAGATTTCAACGAGCAGGTTAAGAGCACAAGTGTTCCGGAGAGTACGGTGCAAGCTCCGACCGCATCAGAGACGAAGGAGACTTCCCTTCCCGATGAGTTGCGCAAGTATGCGGAGCTTTTGAAGGATGGCCTCATCACGCAGGAGGAATACGATGCAGTCAAAAAGAAGATTTTAGGACTGTAGGAAAAGACAATGGAGCTATTACATATTCATGGTCAATCGGGAAAAAAAGAATGTGATATTTACATTACAGATGGTGATTTTGTCATTGAGGGTGACTTTTGTTATCTGGTGAATAAAGAGTTTCGCAAAGGAGCAAACCCCAAGGACGGTTGCCCGATACAAGAGTACTTGGGCTTGGGCAAATTGCGGAAACGCTCTCCCAAACAGCTGATGATTTTTGTTTTTCTGGCGGCTGTTTTGGAATTGGTAAATGCGCTGGCGGCGAAGATTGGTGACTATCTTTTTTTCCTAAATACGGATTGGACTTCATATATTGTAAATGTTGCTGCAGTATTGTGTATTGTGCAAGGGCTGCGATTATTTTTCTCCAAGAAAAAAGTTGTGGAGATATCCTTTCTCACAAAACGTTTTTGTGTGGATGAAACACTATTCAAGGAGGAAGACATCAATAGGCTGAATCAGATTATGCTGAAACTGCGGTAATAAAACAGAATGGAAGAGGCCCCTTGCCACAGTGTGGCAGGGGGCCTCTTTTTGAGTGACAAAAGAGTGTATTTACCAAAGTGATGTTAAGGTTTGCGTTTACCCTCATTTTATGAAGGATGACGCACTTATATTATAACATCTTGGGAGAAAAAACAGTACTTTTTCTATGGAGGATATGTTTTTTGAGAAAAAGATGTTAGAATTATTTTTATAGAGTAACAAGGAGAAGGCGGAACAAATGATAGTTTATGATGGAGTAAAAACAGATTTTCTTGCCAGCTGTGAAAATGATTCCATAGCAATGGAAATAGAAGAGAATATTCTTGCGAAACTGGGGAGACATACCCCAAAATCAGAATTTCGTTCATGGGAAAATTCTCTTAACTATATGTATAAAGTATTGAATGACGATGGAATTCCGGCAGATGCAGGAATTGCCATCGAATACAACATCCCGCAGACCTCGAAGCGAGTAGATTTTATGATTTCGGGTTACGGATCGGATCGTGAACCGGAAATGGTAATTGTAGAACTGAAACAGTGGGAAACATTGGAGGAAGTATCCGGCACGGATGCGCTTGTGGAAACGTATACCGGAGGGGCCAATCGTAGAGTTGTTCATCCATCTTATCAGGCGTGGTCTTATGCGCAACTGATACGTGACTATAACCAATCTGTACAGGACAGAAGAATAAAGATTTCTCCGTGTGCATGCCTCCACAACTACATCCGTCATGAGGAAGATCCGATTGATGCAGGACAATACGAGGAGTATTTGGAGGAGGCACCTGCATATACAAAAGGGCAACTTCCGGAATTGCGCGAGTTTATAAAAAGGTCAATTCGAAAAGGAGACCAGAAGGAAGTCCTTTATTTGGTGGAACATGGAAAAATAAGACCATCAAAAAGCCTGCAGAATGCCATTGGCTCCATGTTAATGGGTAATAAAGAATTTATCATGATCGATGAGCAGAAGGTTGCTTACGAAGAGATCATCCGATTATCCCTGCAATCGCAAAAAGACTTCAAGAAAAGAACAATCATTGTTCGGGGAGGCCCGGGAACCGGGAAAACAGTTATTGCGATTAACTTATTGGCAGAATTGACCCAGAGAGATCAGGTGGTTCAGTATGTTTCCAAGAATAGTGCGCCACGTCAGGTTTATTTGAAAAAGCTGAAGGGA
>JAQXJP010000030.1 GCA_029008875.1 Lachnospiraceae bacterium
TCGCTCTCCATGGAGGAGATGGCGTGGCTGATGGCAGAGGGGGTCAGTCCCAAAATGTCCGCCGCTTTATGAAAGCTGCCCATGTCGGCAACGGTTTTAAACACCTGATACGTCAGTAAGGTCATGAAGTTCTCCTATCTCGCACATACAATGGGCAAATAGTGGCAGCGTTATCTCGCGCACTTATACTGCAAATCCTCCCAGCGCCGATCCACCTCCGCCTGGAACTGGGCCAGCAAATCCTCGTTGCCCGGCTTGAACAGGTGCTTGAATCTTCCCTGTTCCCGCAGGAAATCCTCGATGGGAAGCTTTTTCTTCGGCTCGTAGGTCAGACGCCACACGCCATGGTCCACCTCGAACATGGGCCAGTAGCAGGTCTCCACCGCCAGCTTGCAGATTTTCATAATATCCGAAGTCTCATATCTCCAGCCTCTGGGGCAAGGGGTCATAATATTGAGGAAGCAGGCTCCCTCCGTGTAGATTGCTTTTTCCGCCTTCTGGTGAAGGTCCTTAAAGTCCGTGGTAAAGGTGGTCTGCGCCACATAGGGAACGTCATGGTCGGCGATAATGCTTGCCAGATCCTTGCGGTTTTGCATCTTTCCGTTGGATTGTTTTCCCACCGGAGTGGTGGTGGTGTCAGCGTACATGGGGGTTGCAGAAGAACGCTGGATACCGGTGTTCATGTATGCGCCGTTGTCGTAGCACACATACACCATATCGTGACCACGCTCCATGGCCCCGGAGAGGGACTGGAATCCGATATCGTAGGTTCCGCCGTCGCCGCCGAAGGTGATGAATTTGTAGGTGACATCCTCCGGGATTCTGCCCCGCTTCTTCAATGCTTTGTATGCTGTCTCAACACCGCTCAAGGTTGCCCCCGCATTCTCGAATGCATTGTGAATGTAGCTGTCCTCCCAGGCTGTGTAAGGGTACATGAAGGAGGATACCTCCAGACATCCGGTTGCATTGCCAATCACGGCGTGATCCCCCTCGTGGAGGGCGCGGAGGACAGCGCGCACACCGATGGTTGCCCCGCACCCGGCGCACATACGATGTCCCGGTGCAAGACGCTCCGGTTTATTCATATTTTCTTTTAAACTGTAATTGCTCATTTGTATTCTCCCTCTATCTCAAGCCCACATACTTGAACTGCTCAATTTCCGTTCCCTTGATCTGTGCCTCTTCCAATTCGGCAAAAATCTCATAGACATCATCCACCGTAAAATCGCGGCCTGCCAGGCCGTAGATATAGTTTACCGCGGTGATCATAACCTTTTTGCGGAACAGGCCGGCCATCACTTCACTTCCCAGAGGGCCACCGTTTCCGTTGTAGCTTTCGGTGCGGTCCATGATTGCCACAGCCTTACAATTTTTCAAAGCATCCGCCAACTCTTCCGCAGGGAAAGGACGGAATACGCGCAGCTTAATCACGCCCACCTTTTTCCCCTGTGCCCGCAAGTCGTCCACCGCCTGTTTTGCAGTGCCTGCTGCGGAGCCGATGAGAAGCATGATGTAATCTGCATCCTCGGTTCTGTATTCCTCAAACAAGCCGTAGCTTCTTCCGGAAAGTGCCTCAAATTTCTTGGCCACCTCCAGGATGACCTTCTTGGAATTTTCCAGTGCAATCTCCTGATTTTTCTTGGCTTCCATTGCGTAGTTGGTGACGGAGTAAGGACCTACCGCGATGGGTTTTCCGGGGTTCAGAAGGAATTCCTCGGGATGATACTCTCCCACGAAATCCTTCACTTCCTGATCCTCCAGCAGCTCGATGTTCATAACCGCGTGGCTGGTGATAAATCCATCCTGGCAAATCATGATGGGAAGGTGTACCCTGGGGTCTTCCGCGATGGGATAGGCCTGGATGAAATTGTCGTACACCTCCTGGTTGCTCTCCGCATATATCTGAATCCATCCGGTATCCCGGGCTCCCATTCCGTCAGAATGGTCGCAGTTGATATTGATGGGGCCGGACAGGGTACGGTTTACCAGAGTCAGGGCGCAGGGCATACGGTTGCTGGCCGCCAGAAGAAGTTCCTCCCACATCAGCGCAAGACCCGCGGAGGAGGTTGCTGTCAGGCTTCTTGCTCCCGCTGCCTCCGCTCCGATGGTGGCACTCATGGAGGAGTGTTCACTCTCCACCGGGATAAATTCCGTATCCATCTCTCCGTTTGCGATGTAGGCGGATACCATCTGTGGAATTTCCGTGGACGGTGTGATTGGGAAGGCCGGCATCACATCCGGATTCACCTGTTTGATTGCATAGGAAACAGCCTCGTTTCCCGACATACGCTCTTTTCTTGCCATGACTATCTGCCCTCCTTCATCTCAATTGCGCCGAAAGGACAAACCTTGGCACAGATTCCGCAGCCCTTGCAATGGTCGTAATCAAAATCTCCGCGCTTGGAATCCTTGACGGGAATACTGCTGTCCGGACATACCGGGGTACACAGCAGACACTGCTTACACAGATCCGCATGGTAAACCGGTGTGTTGGTTCTCCACTCTCCGGTATGAAATTCTTTGGACGTTCCCGCTGCGAACATCATCAATCCCTCCGTCAAATCCTGATGAGGGGTATGCTCATTAATTGTATGTACATCTGTTCTCATTTTTTCTCTCACTCTCTATGTATCTGTCAATTGTTCTCTTTTCAAATCGCTCTTCGGCAATATCTGTCACAACCTGTATCCGACAATGTATGCCTTATACCGCTTTCGCCGCTACATGACGTTCAGTCTGCCCTTGGTCCTTACCGCATCGGCAAGGGATTCCAATGTCATGGTGAGGGCCTTCATGTTCCCCTCAATCACTTCCGGTTTCTTGGCAAACTTGTGCTGGTAGGAGGCGGTCATCTCCGAGAGGAATTCCTCCTCCTCCATGACGCCGCTGACCGCAACCGCCGCCGCGAGCATTGGGGAATTGGGGAAGTATTTTCCCAGGGCGTCCACGGAAATCTTCCGGGCATCCACCACGAACACTTTTCCCGGATAGCCGTTCAAAAGCGGAAGAATTTCCTCCTCCGTCTTGGGGGTATTGATGATGATTGCCCCATCTTCCTTCAACCCTGCGGTCACATCCACGGATAACAGTAAAGTCTCATCCACCACCACTACCAGATCCGGCGTGTAGATGTTGGAATGAACCCGAATCTCGCTCTTGCTGATCCGGTTGTACGCAGTGATGGGAGCGCCCATTCGCTCCGGCCCGTATTCCGGAAATCCCTGCACGTATGCTCCGGTCTTGAATGCCACATCCGCAAGCAATAATGCGGCTGTCTTGGCACCCTGTCCGCCTCTTCCGTGCCATCTGATTTCTAAAGTATTCTTGCTCATTGTGTGCCTCTCTCTCATTTGCATTTCACAATTGTGAATTTTTTTCATACTAAATGTGATTTTTTCTCAACATGTTCATTATACGCCACACTGCTTCAAAGTAAAGTGAAACTGTGAAATCTTTTCACACTTAACATGAGCCAAATTCAACAGAATTAAATTTAACATAGAATCATATTTAGCATATAGAAAATACTCATCCCCGCGAAATCGGGATGCAGTTTTGAGGGAGCATTAAAAAGGAGGCTGAGTAAACAGCCTCCTGTATGCGGGCGCCCCCCGCGCCCTCAAAACTTCTTCTTCTAAAATCCACTTTTGTGGTCCGACCGATTCCTCGGTCCGTCTGCAAGCTATCCCTGCAGTACTGCTTCACCCATCTCCTTCTCCAACAGACGCGAAAAATCCAGCCCCGCGCCTCTTGCCTGCCCGGACCGCTTCACTCTGCGATCAGCGGAACTTTGTTTCCCTTCCGGGCGGGCATCCATGCCATAAACATAAAATCGTTCCATTACATTATTGCTGTAGATTACCTTCATATTCTCATCCTCCCTGACTCAAATAATCCGCTACTTGAATAAGTGCTATTAGGTTAATAGGTTACATCTATGTAAAAGTGCTCACGCACTGGTTGCTCTCCCGTTCAGCTGTGCCAACAGGCTAGGCACTGGTTGCACCGAGAATCTGGGAAATGGGTGCAATCAGCTCGTACACCTCAATGTGCAACAATTCACACAAATTCACTCCCTGCTGAAAAGAAATCTCTCCGATGGGCAATTTGCCATTCTCGTACTTCACATACTGTCTGGTGGACATCTGAATACACTCTGCCACATATGCCTGCGTATACCCCATATGCTGCCGCGCATCACGGATAATTTTGCGCACAGTCTCCTGGGGTTCTTCTCTGTAAAATTCAATATTCATCTCCATGTTGTAAAATCCACCCTCTACGAATTATAATTCATACTTTCTGAATTTAAATTCATGTTAGCACAAAAAAAAGAAATGCGCAAGTATTTTTGGTTTTTGTGCGCATTTGACTATATTTTATGCATTTAGTATTCTATATATTTAGTGTTTTGTACACAAAATGAAAGCTTCCCGAGGATCGTAAGTAAATTCTGGAAATATGGCACTTTACTAATGATTCTCGTGAATCTTCTTTCGTTAGTAAATCTCTCCAGACTTTACTAACGTTTCCCGGGAGTACAACAAAATCATTTTAGAAACTCATAACGCCTCTAAAATCCCACCAACATAATAAAAACAGCAACGCAAAAAAGTACCCCACTTACACATAGGTAAATGGGGTACTGCAACTCACATTATCTTGCTTTTTCGCTTATTTCGCTTTTCTCTTGCGAACAACCAGGAACACAACTCCCGCGATAACCAGCACTGCTGCACAGATGCCGATCACCTTGGCAGCGGTATTTCCGCCCTCTCTTACCAGTACCATGGAAGAGATTGCAGGAACCGTAACCTGCTTGGATGCTTTTGCAAGAGGAGTGATTCCGGCATCCTCATCATTGATGTATACCGTCCACTTTGCGGCAGGAAGTGTCACTGTGGTCTCCTCTTCCTTGGCATTGTGAATGATGAAAATCTCCTTGGCAGTCTCGCCATTCACAACAGTTCCGTCGATATCGATGGCAACCACCTGATCCTCCAGACCTTCCACCACGGAAACCGCCTCCTGAACCTGCTCTGTGGTTTCCAGGCGAAGTGCCGCATGCTCTTTGCGGAATGCGATCAGGCCTTTGTAATATTCAAATACGTCCATGTAGTTCTCGTCGTCCAGATTGCCCCAGCGAATGGCATTGACGGCATCTCCGGATGCGTAGCTGTTGGAATTGAAGGTTCCGTCCTCATTGGGCTTGGAGCGGAGCATTTCCTCCCCGGCCTGCATAAACGGAACGCCCTCCGCCAGTATGTAGATTGCCGCGGAGAGATTGTTCATGCGAATCAAATCCTCCTCGCCGGCGTCCGGTCTGGAAATGGCCAGACGGTCATAGAGCGTGTTGTTGTCATGGCAGGATGCATAGTTAATAATCTGGCTCGGATTCTTGCACCATACAAGATTTGCGGTGATATCATCCGCGATGCTCTGTTCCTTATTGCCGGCTCCGGAGACAAATCCCACTTCGCCGGTGTTGAATACGTTCCCCCGTATGTCGTCGCGGATGTTGTCGCTGAAATATGCGAAATTCGGAGTGTTCTCGGAATTCTGCTGTGTTGCGAGAACGTAGCCATCCTTGGTCAGGGTGGTGTTCAATGTCCAGCCCTCACCGTAGAAGATTACATCCGGATGGGTCTCGTGAACGGTCTCCACAATCTCATTCATCAGTTCCACATCCATCAGTCCCACCAGGTCAAAACGGAATCCGTCGATATGGTATTCGTCCGCCCAGTAATTTACGGAATCCACAATATATTTCTTTACCATGGAGCGCTCGGTGGCGGTGTCGTTTCCGCAACCGGAGCCGTTGGAGTAGCTTCCGTCCTCATTGATTCGGGAAAAATAACCCGGCACGATTCTGTTGAAGCAGAAATTCTCTGCGCTATGTACATGGTTGTATACCACATCCATGACAACACTAATGTCGTTCTCATGCAGGGTCTGAACCATCTGCTTTACTTCGGCTACACGCACCTCTCCGTCATACGGATTGGTGGAGTAAGAGCCCTCCGGCACATTGTAGTTTGCCGGATCATAGCCCCAGTTGTACTGATCGTCCGCACCGTTCTCGTCCACTGAGCCGTAATCATAGAACGGCAGAATATGTAAATGGGTAATTCCAAGTTCCCGCATGTGGTCCACGCCGGTTGCGATGCCGGAAGGAGTGGTGGTTCCGGTCTCGGTGAGACTCAGGTACTTGCCCACATTGGTAATCCCGGAATTCTCATCGGTTCCCAGATCACGAATCTGTAACTCGTAGATAACCGCGTCGTTAATAGACTCTCCCGCATGTGGATTTTTGTCCTCATCCCAGCCTTCCGGATCTGTGGAATCCAGATCGATCACCATTGCGCGCTTTCCGTTCACGCCGGTGGTTCTTGCATAGGGGTCGCAAGCCTCGCTACTCTCCCCGTCAATTTCCACGATATAGGTATAGTAGGTTCCGTTTAAATCTCCACTCTTCTCCGTCACCCAGGTACCGTTTACATCGGGAGTCATCTCAATCTGCTCGATGCGATCGCTCTTTCCCGGAGCTCCGCCCTCATACAAGTTCAACAGCACCTTATCCGCGGTGGGAGCCCACACGCGGAAGGTGGTCTTCTCCGGTGTCCAAGTGGCACCCAGATCATCCCCTTCGTAGGTGTATGCAGCCTCGAACTCCTCCTCGGAGTAGACAGACGGCATCATAATCTGGTACTCACTGCCATCAAAGGTAACCGTATAGCTGCGAAGCTCATCCAATTCTTCCGCAACGGTCACTACATAGGTGAAATCTCCTCCGTAGGTGACATCGGTCACTTCCACATCCCCGGTTTTGCCAGCCACTGCAAATGCGCTTGCAGAGTCGCCCTCAATCTCCCCGGTCATGGTCATGGTAATGGTCTTATCTCCATTGTATCTTGCAGTCTTCAATTTTGTTCCCGTCACTGCATCGTCGGAATACTCCTTGGTGAATCCCTCCACACCAGACTCCACATAGACATGCACTGTTCCGGATACCATCTCTGAGATATCAATGAATTGGTCCTTATCCACATCCTTGCTCCAATCCGGAGTGCGCACAATAAATCCGACGGAAGTTGTGCCCGGAACCACCTCCATGGTGGCAACCATCTCCCCGTCTTCCTCGGCAAAGGGGTAATCGCCACCCTCACCGCCCTCCGGCCAGAACCATACAGACCAGTCGGTGTAGTTTCCATCTTCCCTGTTGTAGTGCAGCTTCAGGTACAATTCCCCCGCCGCCTGCACCGGAACAATATCCGCCGCCACAGACGCCACGGTGATAACCATCATCAGCACCGCCATCAACATAGCTTGCAATCTCTTTCTCATAACAAAAGAACCCTCCGTATTTTACGAAAATTATCGAAAATTCGATAATCACATCATAACATACAAAAGGGTTCTTTTGAAATATGTATATATTACTAAAAATCCGAATGGTTTTTTGTTCATCCTGATAAATTCCGGATTTGTCCCTACAATTTCGTGGCCCACTTGGAGCAATCCCACACTTTGGTGGCCAGCCCTTCATAGAATTCCGGTTCGTGGCACACCATCAGGATACTTCCGCCATACTCCGTCAGCGCCCGCTTCAGTTCCGCCTTGGCATCCACATCCAGATGGTTGGTGGGCTCGTCCAGCAGCAGGATGTTGGTCTCCTTATTGATCAGCTTGCACAGGCGTACCTTGGCCTGCTCCCCGCCGCTTAGGACCCGAACCAGGCTCTCAATGTGCTTGGTGGTAAGGCCGCACTTTGCCAGGGCGCTGCGGACCTCGTACTGGGAAAAAGCAGGGAATTCCTGCCAGATTTCCTCAATGCAGGTAGTGCTCACCGACTGGTCCATCTCCTGCTCAAAATACCCGATGTTCAGATAATCCCCCAATTCCACGGAGCCGCTCAAGGGCTTAATCAACCCCAGAATGCTCTTCAAAAGCGTGGTTTTTCCGATTCCGTTTGCGCCGGTGAGGACAATCTTCTCCCCCCGTTCCATCTCCAGGGAGAGGGGCGTGGAAAGGGGTTCCTCATATCCAATCACCAAGTCCTTGGTCTGAAAAATATATCTCCCGGGCGTTCTCGCCTCCTTGAAGTGAAATTCCGGCTTCGGCTTTTCTCCCGCCAGTTCAATCACATCCATCTTGTCCAGCTTTTTCTGGCGGGACATTGCCATATTGCGGGTTGCAACTCTGGCTTTGTTACGGGCCACAAAATCCTTCAGGTCCGCAATCTCCTTCTGCTGCTTGGCATAGGCAGCCTCCAGCTGGGCCTTTTTCATCTCGTAGACCTCCAGAAACTTATCGTAATCCCCCACGTACCGGTTGAACTGCTGATTGTCCATGTGGTAGATTAGATTGACCACGCTGTTCAAAAAAGGCACGTCGTGGGAGATCAAGATAAACGCGTTCTCGTAATCATTCAGATACCGTTTCAGCCACTCGATATGCTCCGCATCCAGATAATTTGTGGGCTCATCCAGCAGCAAAATGTCCGGTTTCTCCAGGAGCAGCTTTGCCATGAGCACCTTGGTTCTCTGGCCCCCGCTTAAATCCGTCACGTCCTTATCCAACCCCAGGTCCAGAAGTCCCAGGGCTCTGGCCACTTCCTCCACCTTGGCATCTATCATGTAAAAATCGTGCATGGTGAGCAGATCCTGCAGCGTGCCGGCCTCCGCCATCAGAGCCTCCATCTCGCTCTCATCCGCCTCCCCCAGCTTCTCATAGATACCATTCATCTGTGCTTCCATATCATACAGGAAATCAAAGGCTGATTGGAGTACGCTCTGAATCGTCATGCCCTTTTCCAACGCGGTGTGCTGGTCCAGATATCCCACGCGCACGTTTTTGGACCATTCCACTTTCCCCTCATCCGGCATCAGTTTCCCGGTGATAATATTCATAAAGGTGGATTTTCCCTCTCCGTTGGCCCCCACCAGTCCGATGTGTTCCCCCTTCAGCAGGCGAAACGACACATCCTCAAAAATAGCCCGGTCACCAAATCCATGAGACAAATGCTCCACGTTCAATATACTCATAATATCCTCCACTTTTCTCACAATACATCCGTTTCTGATTATAGCGGACAACTTCCGGAATATGCAACATAATATATTCCCCCTCATCCGGCGCCTGCGATATCGATGATGGCAGACATCATTGATGGCAATTGAAAAAGAGGCTGCAAGAACAGCCTCTTTTTCAGAAGAAGAAGATTTTTATTCAAAAATGGATTATTGCCTTTGTTTATGGTACTATCTTACCACTGAAGCTTCCTCTTGTCCATAGTTTTTTGGTACTTTTCGTCTATTTTCGTCATAATCTTACCGAAAGAGGGTAAACACCCAGTAAATCAGGCCCAGACACCAGCTGGAAAAGATTCCGTACAGCACCACCGGTCCCGCAATCCGGAAAATCTGACAACCGATACCGAAAACCTGTCCTTCTTTCTTGAATTCGATGGCGGAGGAACACACACCGTTGGCAAATCCCGTGATGGGGACAAGGGCTCCGGCCCCGCCCCAGTTGGCAAGGGACGGATAAATATTGAATCCGGTCAGAAGCACACTGGTCAAAATCAGAATCAGATTGCACCAATAGGCTGCCTGCTGCTGATCCAGCCCAAATTGATTCATCGCCACATTCACCACCAGCTGACCGTACACACAAATAATTCCCCCCAGCACAAACGCCTTCAACATATTCAATGCCAGATTGTGTGCCGGTGTCACCTGCTCTACATAATCATTATATTTTTTATCCCGCGCATCCTGCTGTTCTTTTGTCAGACCTTCTCTCTGATCAATCATTCCATCCTCCTACGGGCAATATTTTGTCTGAACCTCCCACAGATCGGGTTCCTTTTCGCCCCACTCAAACAGGTAGGCCATCTGCTCGTCATAATCCTGGGACGGCTCGTAAAACTCCACCATCTTGAGCAGATATTCTTCCTTCTCATCCTTCGCGGTAAGGGATTTCAACTTCCCGGATATTTTTTCAAACATTTCCTCCGGCTGTATGGTTTTCTCCAATTCCAGCCCGTACAGTTTCTTCATCAGACCTGCCAGATAATAAAATTCATAATTCCCAAGCAACACCGATTTTTGTCTCAAGCACTTCAAAATAACACTTTGTCTCGCAATGGAAGCTACCACTTTGTATGCACCTCTTTCTCTTCGACTGTTCCGATTTTCTCCGGAAAAAGTCATAATGAACGAGATTATTATAGGCGCAAACCCGGACAACATCAAGGATTTCCGATTCCGTAGCCGCAGAAAAAGTAAAAGAGGGAGCCCGTCAGTTTTCCAAGGGCCATGGCTCCCATCACCCAGGGCAATCCCACCTTCACCCGGAGTCTCCGGAACATAATGGGAAAGGTGTGCAGAATTTCCGCCAGCGCCCCGGAGATACATCCCACGAACACGCCCATGGACAATCCGCCCACCGCCAGTAGCACATGGTTAATCTGCCAGGTGCAGTGAATGGGAAAAAGGCTGTAGATTGCGCCGTATATGACCCCGAGCGTCACCAAGTTTTCCGCCAGAATCACATACTCTCCCAGTCTTCCCCATCCCAGAAATCTGGGCAGAATTCCGATTACCAAGATAAATGCAAAGGTTCCCGTGGCCACCGCCACCCCCGACGCCAGGCCCATCACCCCGTTGATGAAATGACTAGTCCACATTTCTGCAGTGCCCCTTTCGCTCTTTGTTCTCGATGAAGGTGTTGCTTCTGTCCTTTTCGTACTTGCGCATCTCCACCTGAATCGGGGTGGGATCCGGCGTGATCTTCTTGTGTCCGAAATGATTAAAAAAGACCGTGATTCCCAGGGCTATGCCGATGCTGTAACAGATCTCCAGCTCCGACACCGTGGGCTTTTTCTCCCCGATGTTCTGCATGTAAAAGCGCTCGAACACACCGAGAATGGAGATGTCATTGTTGAAGGCCATGATGGTAAACGCCGCCCCGAAAAAGGTCAGAACGCAAATAAAAATCAACCGCAGTATTTCCGGCACCTTCACATGATTCTGAATCGGCACGTATTCCAGGATAAAATCCTGCTCTCCGATGCTCTCCACGGTAAGCCCGGGGAAATTTTCATGGATCAGCTTCACCACATCCAGGATGGAGAAAACCTCAATATCCTTATCGTATTTGGAAAAATCCATAAGCAGAAGATTGGAAATCTGCTCATACATGGCTTTTCCCGCGATTTCAAGTTCCAGCGCATCCCGAAGCTTCACCTCCTTTTTGTGCACTATCTTGTGCAAATCCGCCTTCAAAAAAAGAGTCTTTTCTACACTTCCGGACATGTCTCAACCGCCTTTACCAGTGTTCCGTCCTCCGGAATACTTTGATTCACATAGACGCTCCACATATAAAATCCGCCTGCTGCGAGAAGCAATAGCAGGATAATCACCAACATGATCCGATATCTTTTCACACTGTTCATTCGGTTACCTTCCTTTTCGCTATATGATAAGGGAAGTATGCGCATTTTTTTCCTCTTTATTCCGCATGAATCAATTGACACCGACAAAAAATAATACTAAATTGGAAGAAGCATGAACTTAAGGGGACTTTTTATGGCTTATACAAGAGAGATTTTGACGCTCTCCGTAGAGATCGGGGATGCGATGCTGCGAAGCGGTGCGGAGATCTACCGCGTGGAGGACACCGTCATCCACATTCTGCAGGCATATGAAATTGAAGAGTTTGATGTGTATGTGCTGTCCAACGGAATCTTTGCCAGCGCCAACGAAGGACAGGAGGACGCGTGCAGCGTGATTCGCCATGTGCCGCTGGCTCCGGTACATCTGGGGAAGGTGTCCGCACTCAACCAACTGGCCAGGGACATCTGCTCCCATGATTGCTCCCTGGTGGACGCGTGGGTTCGCCTTGAGGAGTGCAAAAATATACCGGAGTATCCGAGACTGCTCCAGGATTTCTGCTGTGCGCTGGGAAGCGCCACCTTCTGTTACATCTTTGGAGGCCATGTCATCGATGCGCTTTTTGCATTTGTCATCGGTTTCTTTGAAAAGGAATTGCTGTTCTTTTTCGCCAGAAATAAATGGTCCAGCGTCCTCAAGAATCTGTTTGCCAGCGTCTTTGTGACCCTGTCCAGCATCCTGGTTTTATTCACGGGGCTTCCGCTGCAGCAGGACAAGATTGTCATCGGTTCCATCATGATTCTGGTACCCGGAATTGCGCTGACCACCTCCATCCGGGACGTGTACAACGGGGATTATCTCTCCGGCACCATCCACCTGATTGATGCTCTGCTGACGGCCGCATGCATCGCTGCGGGAGTATGCATCTCCCTGTTTATATGCCAAGAATTGATGGGAGGAGGTTTCTTACTATGACTTGTGTGATTCAGCTTGTGGTGGCAGTTTTTGCGACCATCTCCTTTGCCGTCATCTTTTCCGTCCCCCGCAGGGACTTAATCCTGTGCGGAATCTCCGGCGGATTGACCTGGCTGGTATATTTTGTCCTCACTGCAAACGGCATGGGAAATGTGTTTGCATCCCTCATTGCCACCTTCATTCTCACCATCATGGCAAGAGTCCTTGCCGTGACCAGAAAAAATCCGGCAACCGTATACCTGTTGACCGGAATCTTTCCACTGGTACCGGGTGCCGGAATCTATTATACCGCCTACTATCTGATTCAGAACGATCGGGACATGTTCGGGCGGACCGGATTGAACACCTTTGAGGTGGCAGCCGCCATCGTATTTGGAATCATCTTCGGTTTCTCCATCCCTCAGCGGCTCTTTAACTACTTCGGAAGCAAAAAGGATTCCCTCGGCAGCTAGCCGGGAATCCTTTTTTCTTGTGCATTAACTTATGTATTTTCTTCCAAATTCATCCACATTTTGATATCGATTCACTTGGAGCCCCGCTTTCCCATACACTTTCTCGTATCGCTCCAGAAATTGATCGTAGATTTCCACATTGGCCTCCAGGCAATCGGGATCATATGCTCCCATGATGTCATAGGTGCCAATTCCCACATCCGATGCAATGTCGGAAACCATGCATTGCAGGGAGCACATATTCATGAAAGAGGAAAAAGCATCCCCCGCAGCCGCAGCCTCCTCCACTTTATTTCTCCAATTGGAATACATCTCCTCATAGGTTCCCGAAATCGAATCCTTGGAAGGCTCCTCCAATTCCCTTTCCCGGGAAACATAACTTTCCGCGTACAGTATGAGCGCCTTCACAAGATTTCGCAATTCCGTGACATCCTTGCTCCTTGCTATTTTTTGCATGTTATCCAAGAAATCCGCATCTAACGGAAATTGCGAGAGTTCCAGGAAGACTCTCTTTCCCCCTCGCCGGAAGTAGCTCCCGTGAAAAATCATAATCGCATCCAGAAGGTACAATATAGCATCTGCAGCACTGACACGCACTTTCCCCAATTCCTCCCGCAGACAGGCGTCCGCATAGGAGACCTTTGCTTTTTCTACCAGCTCATCCACCCTCTCAAACCGTTTCTCGGATTGTAAAAACTCCTTGGTCTGCTCCCGCAACCGGGTTAATTTCTCCAGAGCCTCCTGGTGGTTCACATAGACAATCTTCGAATCCATCAGCTTTGCGAGCTGTGCATGATGGCATTCCGCATCCCAGAGCAGTCCTTCCCAGTTTGTACAGTAAATGTCATATCCGACTTTGCTGTCCTCCAAAATGAACCCCGTTCCAAGCTTCCAGCCCTCATCGTCCTCGATCAGAATCAGCAAATCCAAATCCGACTTTGCATATTCATCCCCCGTGGCTACCGAACCGTAGATTCCGATGAGCGCCAGGGAATTCGGGCACTTGATTTTGGCCTGCTCGATGACGGCATCAATTATTTTCTGATTTACACTATTCAGTTTTACATTTTTCATACTTCAATCCTCCTCGTGGCATAGGGACATCCCTATTTCTTATTGATAATCCTCCGCTGCTTGGCAATCGCTTTCATCTTGGCCCCTTTGTCGCTCTCCGTGTGCAGTTTTTGGAACAGCTCCAATCGCTCCCTAGATAGGGTGCCTGCCTCCAAAGCCGCCTTGATTGCACACCCCGGCTCGGTGTCGTGTTTGCAATCCCGGAACCGACAGCATGCCGCCAGATCCGCAATGTCGGAAAAGGTCTCGTCGATTCCCTCATCCACGCCGCACATTCCCAATTCCCGCATGCCCGGGGTATCAATCAGCACCGCCCCGTTTTCCAGGGTGAGCATTTGGCGGTAGGTTGTGGTGTGTCGACCCTTTCCATCATCCTCGCGAATCCCGGAGGTTTTCATCACTTCCTCCCCCACAATCGCATTGACCAGGGTGGATTTTCCCACCCCGGAGGAGCCCAGGATTGCATTGGTCTTTCCGGGGGCCAGATACTCCTCCAGTTCCTCAAGGCCGATCCCGTACAGCGCGCTCACGGTGTGAACCCTCACCTTATCTGACAGTTCCTCAATCTCCCTCACATACCGGCCGGGATTGCTACACAAATCCGCCTTGGTCAGAATCACAACCGGGATTCCGTTCCCCTGCAGGGTGATTGCAACATACCGGGCAATCCGGTTGAAATTGTAGTTGTCGTTCAGTGAGGCCACAATAAACACATAATCAAAGTTTGCGACCATCACCTGTTCCTGCATGGTTTTCACATAACCGATGGCGTGTCCGGACTGATCCGGCCGTTTCAGCATACTGCTTCTCTCGCAGACGGAGGTGATCACCGAATCTCCCAGCGGATTGTAGGAAAAAGTAACATAATCCCCCACCACCGGAAGATCCAGTTCCTCCTTATAGAAAGCGCCCTTCAGTTTCGCGGGCAACTCCTTCTCCCAGAACTTGATCATGTAGGCATTCTTCTGGATTTCACAGATTCTGCCCAGCCGCTCCCGGTGGAGCCACTGACAGGATAGCTTGAGAGGTTTGTGATAGGGGAATTCCCGGGTGAAGGCTTCCACCGCCTCCGCATCGTTGCATTTTTCAAAAACCTCATCCTCCATAAACTTTCCGTGGATTTTTGAGAATTTTTCCTCGTCCAGGGGATAGGCCATAAACGCGTCAAAATTGCTGCCATCCGCCGTTGTGATTCCAAAATGGTCGCAGGTCAAAAAACCGTGTCTGGGATAATACTCCGGTTCGCCGAAAATCACAATCCCCGGATATCCTGCCTCCTTCGCCAGGGAGATGGTCTCCTCCAAAAGCATCCTCCCCACCCCGGAATTGTGGAGGGTGGGTTCCACGCACAGGGGTCCGAAGGTCAACACCTCATGCACCTTGTCCCCGTCCACCACTTTTGCCTTGGAATACAGGATGGCTCCCACAATCTCTCCGTCCAATTCCGCTACACGACTGATTTCCTCCACGTAGCAATCTGCATCCCGAAGCACATGTACGAGCAGGTGCTCGTTGCACCCCGGTCCATGGATATTCCAAAATGCCCGAAGTGCCATGTATTCTGTTTTCTTGTAATCTTCCTTGGTCTCTTTTCTGATAATTATTTTACTCAATGTTCTAATCTCCATAATCTCATAATTTTATTTGTTATTTTTGTTTTCGATTTTTAAGAATATGAGAGATTCCCGGATGTGAAGTAAAATAGATGAAAAAGAAAAAGGCCGTAGCAAAATAAGCCACGGCCAAATAAGCGTATGGAATTTCATCACAGATGAAATATAGAATTAATACTCACGAACCGAGGTAATCACATCATATTCTGTTTGTACATTCTCTCTTACAATCACCATGTTCTTACCTCACTTTCTTCGTATTTGATCTCTTAAGCATCAACTTAAGTATCTTTGATAGTGTCATGCTAACACTCTTGGCTTTGCATGTCAACTCAAAATTTTTCCAAACATCACCACTCACTTTCGGTTCTGCTCGGCGATCCTCTGCGCCAAATCCTCCAGATACTCCCAGCGCTCCATCTTTTCCAGCAGGAGCGCCTCGGTCTCCTCCTTCTCCTGATTCAGCGCGTTCAGTTTTCCCGCATTGCTGGCGTTCGCCATCATGTCCCCGTCGATTTTTTCCAGTTTCTCCTCCAGCTCGGCAATCTCCGACTCTATGGTCTCGTACTCCCGCTCCTCCTTGTAGGTGAACTTGAGCTTTTTTTCATGGGTCCAGGAGGCTCGGGAATCCTGCGCTTTTTGTACCTGGCCTTCTCCTCTTTTTTCGCCGGTGGAAAAAATATCCGCTCCCGCCTGCTCCTTGGGGCGTTTTTCCATGTAATCCGTATAGCCGCCCTCGTATTGGACAATTCGGCCGTCCCCCTCAAAGGCAAAAATGCGCTGCACAATCCGGTCCAGAAAATATCGATCATGGGATACCGTGATGACGATACCCTCGAAGCCATCCAAATAGTCTTCCAGGATTGCCAGGGTCTGGGTGTCCAGGTCATTGGTGGGCTCATCCAAGATCAACACATTAGGTGACTCCATCAATACACGGAGCAGATTCAGGCGCCGCCTCTCCCCTCCGGACAGCTTGCCGATGGGGCTGTACTGCTGCTCCGGCTCAAACAAGAACCGCTCCAACATGGCGGACGCAGAGATTGTCCCATCCTTGGTCTTCACATATTCCGCCGTATTTTTGATATAATCAATCACTCGCTCCTCCGGATCCATCCATGATGTTTCCGTTGCTTCGGAAAACTTGCTTGCATATTTCCCTTCATTTGTCTGTGCATTTTTATCCGTTGTCAGATAAATTTCCTGGCAATAATAGCCGATGCGCACCGTCTGACCCACACGGATTTCTCCGCTGTCCGGTTCCATAAATCCTGCAATCATCTTCATCAGGGTGGTTTTTCCGCATCCGTTTTTCCCCACGAATCCAATCCGGTCATTTTTCAGGAAGATGTAAGAAAAATCCTTGACGCACACCATCCGGTCAAAGGCCTTACTCACATGCTCCAGTTCGATGGTGGAGCGCCCCATTCTGGTGGAGACGGATGCCATCTCCAGCTTCGCTGCCACCTGTGGCCCCGCCTGGTCCCGGAGGGCTTCATACCGTTGGATATGTGCCTTCTGTTTCGTGGAACGGGCCCTTGCCCCTCTTTGCATCCAGGCAATCTCATTGCGTAGGATGGACTGTCTCTTCCGCTCCGAAGCCATCTGGCTCTCCTCTCTGGCCACCTTGCGCTCCAGGAAGCCGGAGTAATTGGTATCATAGCTGTAGATGCTTCCCTTATCGATTTCCACGATGCGGTTGCACACACTGTCCAGGAAATAGCGGTCGTGGGTGACCATAATAATCGCCCCTCGGAAACGGCGCAGGTAATCCTCCAGCCACTCCACCATATCGTAATCCAGGTGGTTGGTGGGCTCATCCAAGATTAACACATCGCAGGGCTTGAGCACTGCTGCCACGAGTGCCACCCGCTTCCGCTGCCCTCCGGACAGCTCCGCCGTCCGCTGATTCATATCCACAATGCCAAGCCTCATGAGAAGAGATTTTGCTTCACTCTCCAGGGTCCAGCGGTTGGCCTCATCCCCCTCGTGGACAATCGCTCCATGCATGACGCTCTCCAGAACGGAATGCCCCTCCTCGAACTCCGGAAGCTGGGGAAGGTAATTCACCACCAAATGATTGGCCCGCACCACATTTCCTTCCTCCGGTTCCTCCTGTCCCGCAATAATCTTGAGGAGTGTGGATTTCCCGGTGCCGTTGATTCCCACAATCCCGATTTTTTCATTTTCCTGCACAGAAAAGGAAGCTTTGCAAAAAAGCTTCCTTCCCGTAAATGATTTTGTAATATTCTCAATGTTGATAATATTGCTCATTCTTTTTCTTCTTCCTGCTGTGCCTTTGCCTCCAGAATTGCCTCGTTCAGCTGCAGCATCTTCGCATCCAGATCCGACACGATGCTTGCACAGGCGCGCAAATCACGGCTGATGTACTCCGGCGCATTTCCCTCAAACTTATAATAGATCTTGTGCTCCAGACTAGCCCAAAAATCCATGGCGATGGTGCGAATCTGAATCTCCACCTTGGTATTTACCACCTGATCCCCCAGAAAAATCGGGACCGTCACCAGCATGTGGAAGCTCTTGTATCCGCTCTCCTTGGGGTGCTTGATGTAATCCTTCACGGACACCACCGTCAGATCGTTTTGCTTCCCGATCATCTCCGCCATGCGATAGATATCGGAGGTGAAGGAGCATACCACCCGGACGCCGGCAATATCGTTCACATACTTCACCATGTTCTCGATACTGTCCTCGTGTCCCTGGCGCTTTAGTTTCTTGACAATGCTCTCCGGTGTCTTCACTCGGGACTTGATGTACTCGATGGGATTGTAGTTATTGATCTGGATAAACTCGTCGTTGAGTATATCCAGCTTGGTCGACACCTCCCGGAGCGCCGACCGATACAGGAACATGACCGTCTCCCAACTGTCAATTCCTTCTTTCAGTTCTTCAATATCCATAGTCCTTACCTTTCCTCATAAAAACCCCTACCCTTATTCTACCACAGAATACCGGAATTAGGAATCAAAAATCCTCTTCCAGCACCTGCATCTCCAGATAGTCGAAGGCAATCTCCTCGATGAAATTGGCCTGCCGGAATTTGGTCTTGGAATGTCTGCGAAATTCCTCCACATTGGCGTCCAGCCAGATCGGTTTCGCCAGGTCAAAGTGATTGCAGGCATCCTCCAATGCCTGAAACACTTTATGGGTGCGGGTGTCAAACCCATCCTTTTCGATGGTCACGTCCTGAATCAGACGGGTATCCTCATATAATTTAAACCAGATTCTCAACGGCTCCTCCTCTGTCTGTTGCACTCATACATCAAAATCCCGGCAGACATGGCTGCGTTTAGGGATTCCACCTGCCCCTGCATGGGAATGCGGATGTAGGTATCCGCCATCCGCGCAATCTCATCGCTCAATCCATTCCCCTCGTTGCCAATCAGAAAGCCGCAGGCCCCTGTGTAATCCGGCCGATCGTAGGACAACTCCCCCGCCAGATGGGCCGCGTACAGGCGAACTCCCTGTGCCTTCACCGCCTCGATGGTTGCACCTAAATCCTCCGCAATATAGTAGGGCATCCGGTACAGGCTCCCCATGGTGGAGCGGATGGTCTTGGGATTAAACAAATCCACTGTGGTTCGGTCCATAATCACGCCGGTGATTCCCGCGCCCTCCCCGGTGCGGAGCATTGTGCCCAGGTTTCCCGGATCCTGCACGCCCTCCAGAATCAGCAGCTGGGTTCTCTCCTGCTGCAACAGATCCTGCAGCTCATAGGTGGGAATCTTGACCACGGTCATAATGCCCTTGGGGGTCTGGGTGTCGGCGACGCTGCAAAACACAGAATCCGCAACCACCTCGTAGGGATAATCAAAGTCCTTCAACTGCTGCTGCATCTTCTCGTCCTGCAAAAAGGACTCGGATACATAGATGGACTGCACCCATTCCCTGGGGGCTTCAAAGCACATCCTGGGTCCCTCCGCCACGAAGAGTCCCCGGGCTTTTCGCTCCCTGGATTTTCTCTGCAGGGCTGCGAGATTTTTCATTTGCTGGTTGGCAGTACTTGTAATCATAGAGCTCTCCTTCACATCCCTCAAGAATTACACCCGAATCAGAAAAAAGGAAATAGAAAAGGGCTGTCATTCGGCAGCCCTAAACCTATTCCCTATGCAAATCAAATGCTAAACAAGACTCTTGGAAAGCTGGTACATGTATTCCGGAATGCACTTCTTCATAGCCAGTGCCTCGTTGATGTCATAATCAACGAACTCTCCGTTTCTGTGAGCAACCACACGATTGCTCTTGCCCTCGCAGAGAAGGTCAACAGCCATAGCTCCCATAGTTGTTGCGTACACACGATCCATAACGGTTGGGCTTCCACCTCGTTGCATATGTCCAAGGATGGTAGCACGGGTCTCAATTCCGGTTGCCTCCTCGATGCGCTTTGCCATGCTCTGAGAATGTCCTACACCCTCCGCATTGATGATGATGTAGTGCTGCTTTCCGCAGTCATGAGCGGCCTTAATCTGCTCAATCAATCTCTGCTCATCATAATCGTATTTCTCCGGAAGGAGAATCTCCTCCGCACCGTTTGCAAGACCGCACCACAGAGCGATATAACCTGCGCCTCTTCCCATTACCTCGATGATGGAGCATCTCTCATGGGAGGTGGAAGTGTCACGAACCTTGTCGATTGCCTCCATTGCCGTATTACATGCGGTGTCAAATCCGATGGTATAGTCGGTACAAGCGATATCCAAATCGATGGTTCCCGGAACACCCACGGTGTTGATTCCCAATCCCGCAAGCTTCTGTGCTCCCTGGAAAGAACCGTCTCCACCGATTACAACGATGGCATCAATTCCATGCTTCTTGCAAATTTCAGCACCCTTCTGCTGTCCCTCCGGGGTAACAAACTCCATACAACGAGCGGTCTGAAGAATGGTACCACCGCGGGAGATTGTATCAGAAACGCTCTTGGCGTCCATATCAATAATCTCTTCGTTTAAAAGTCCGGCGTATCCTCTGCGGATACCTTTTACCTTTTTCCCTTTGGAAAGTCCCTCACGAACCACCGCACGAATTGCGGCGTTCATTCCGGGTGCGTCTCCACCGCTGGTAAGTACACCGATTGTGTTGATTTCCTTTGCCATTTCAATGTCCTCCTATAGCACATATATTATTCCGAATCTTTTCTCACTAATCCCATAACATTGTAAACTCTTTATCATTTGTTTTCAATGCTTTTTTCAACGACTTTCACATTATTTTCCCCAAAAAATTCATAAAGCCGCGCCAAAAGTTGCTCGTCCACATTCACGCACCGATTCGCTCCCAGTTTTTTGATTGCTTTGACGTTGGCCACATAGATAATCACCTCATCGTTTCCGTCGGATTCCCCCAGGATTTCAAACAATTTCTGCTGCTTTTCACTGTAGGTTTCCATATCCGCAAATTGGAGCCACAACGCCTTGCCGGTCTCATCGAAGGGAATCACCCGCTCGCAGACGATTTTTCCGTCCTTCTCATCCTCCAGGGTAACATGACCCACAATGAATACCTTGCCGTCTGTGTTCAGCACATTCTGATACTTCTCGTAGTCCTTGGGGAAAACGATAACCTCCACGGAGCCGGTGAGATCCTCCATCTCCAAAAAGGCCATCTGCTTGTTGTTTCTGGTATACTTCGTGGTCTTGTTGGAGATCATGCCCCCGATGACCACGTGCTGATTGTCCCGCACCGTCAACTCCCCGGTCTCCTCGTCCCGGACGAAGTCGATATTGTTCACCGTGGTGTTGCGTTTCATCTTGTCCATGTAGTTTTCCAGCGGGTGACCGGTGAGGTATATGCCCAGAACCTCCTTCTCAAAGGCCAGCTTCACTTCCTGCTCAAATTCCCCCACATCCGGATAATGCACCTCGAATTCCTTCTTGTCCTCCTCGGACACCAGGTCAAACAGGCTCATCTGCCCGGACATGTTGGATTTTTTCTGCTGGGTCTCTTGGTCGATGATGGAGGCGTACACCGCAATCATCTGCTTGCGGGTTCCGTCCAGGCTGTCGCAGGCTCCCGCCTTGATCAGATTCTCCACCGCCCGCTTGTTCACATCCCGGTCCGTAGTTCTCTGGATAAAATCCTGAAGGGTGCGGTAGGGCCCGCCCAGAGTCCGCTCCTCGATGATCCGGTCAATCACCGGTCTGCCTAGGGCCTTGATGGCGTAGAGTCCGTAGCGGATATTTTCCCCCTCCGGGGTAAACTCGCCCAACCCCACATTGATGTCCGGCGGCAACACAGTAATTCCCATTGCCTTACAGCAATAGAGGTATCCCGCTGTCTTGGTGGAATTGTCGATGACGGATGTCAAAAGCGCCGCCATGAACTCCACCGGGTAGTAGTTTTTCAGCCATGCCGTCTGCATACTGATCACCGCGTAGGCCGCGGCGTGGGATTTGTTGAAGGCGTACTTGGCAAAATCCACCATGGAGTCATATATCTTGTTGGCCGCCCCCTCGTCGATTCCGTTGTTCACACAGCCTGCAATATTCCGTTTGGGATCCCCGTACACGAAGCTCTTGCGCTCCTCGTCGATGACGTACTGCTTTTTCTTGCTCATGGCCCGGCGGATGTTGTCCGCCTGCCCCATGGAGTAGCCCGCAAGCTTCTGCACGATCTGCATTACCTGCTCCTGGTACACGATACATCCGTAGGTGGGCTCCAAAATACCCTGCAGCTCCGGTGTCACATAGGTAACACCGGAAGGGTTGTTCTTGCCCGCGATGTAATCCGGGATAAATTCCATTGGGCCCGGACGGTACAGAGAAATTCCGGCCACGATATCCTCAAAACTCTGAGGCTTCAATTCCTTCATGAAATTCTGCATTCCCGCAGACTCCAACTGGAACACGCCCTCGGTCTTGCCGGTTCCGATAAAGTCCAGGGTCCCCTTATCGTTCATATCGATATGGTCAATGTCCACCTCCACCCCCGTGGTGGCCTTGATGTTTTTCACCGCATCCTTGAGCACCGTCAGGGTACGAAGACCAAGAAAATCCATCTTCAGAAGGCCCAGCTCCTCCAGCTGCACCATGTTGTATTCCGCAGTGGGCGTCCCGTCGCTGGCGCGACCCAGAGGCACATAATCGCTGGCAACCCCGGGATAGATGACCACACCTGCCGCGTGCACCGAGGTATGGTTGGGCAGTCCTTCCAGGCGCTTTGCCATGTCAATCAGCTCATGGATTTGGGCATCGCTGTCATAAATCCCCTTCAGCTCCGGGTTCATAATCAGCGCCCTGTCGATGGTGATATTCAGTTCCATGGGCACCATCTTGGCCAGCTTATCCATCTCCGCGTAGGGGAAATCTAGGGCTTTTCCCACGGCCTTAATCACCCCTCTGGCCGCCATGGTTCCGAAAGTGACAATCTGGGTAACCGAATCCTCCCCATACTTCTGGGTTACATACTCGATGGCCCGGTAACGCTCCGCATATTCGAAGTCCACGTCGATATCCGGCATGGAAACTCGCTCCGGGTTCAGGAATCGCTCAAAGAGCAGATTGTATTTTACCGGGTCGATATTGGTGATTCCGGTGCAGTAGCACACCTTGCTTCCCGCGGCGGAACCACGCCCGGGTCCCACCCAGCAGTCGTGGGTTCTGGCCCAGTTGATGTAATCCCACACAATCAAAATATATTCGATAAAGCCCATCTCTTTGATGATGCCAAGCTCGTATTCCATATCCTTGTGAATCTCGGCCCTCTTTGCGTCATCATATTCCTGATTGAGCTCGTATTTCTCATGGAATCCCTTTTCGCACAGATCCAGGAGGAAGTCCTCCGCCGACGCATAGCCCTCCGGCACCTCGTACTTGGGAATCTTATAGTTGTTGAATTCGATCTCCACATGGCAGCGATCTGCAATCTTCTGGGTATTTTCCACTGCTTGAAGGGCATAGGGAAACAGGGCGCGCATCTGATCTTCGCTCTTCACGAAGAACTGCCCTCCCTCGTAGCGCATGCGGTCCTCATCCGTCACCTTTTTGCCCGTCTGGATACACAGAAGCACATCGTGGGCTTCCACGTCGGATTCATAGGTATAGTGCACGTCGTTGGTGCACACCAATTCAATCCCCAATTCCTGGGACATGCGCAGAAGCTGTTGGTTCACCGTCTTCTGCTCCGCAATCCCGTGGTCCTGCAGCTCCAGGAAAAAATGATCCTTGCCGAAGCAATCCTGATATTTTTTCGCAATCGCCTTCGCCTCCTCGTAGAACCCACGGACGATGTAGCGGGGAATCTCCCCGGCAAGGCAGGCACTTAAGCAGATCAGTCCCTCGTGATAGCGCTCCAGGGTCTCAAAATCCACCCGGGGCCGGTAATAGTACCCTTCCGTAAATCCGATGGATACAATCTTCATCAGATTGGCATATCCGGTGTTGTTCTCCGCCAGCAAGATCAGGTGGAAATAGCGGTCATCCCCATGGCTTGTCTCCCGGTCAAAGCGGGAATTGGGAGCCACATACACCTCACATCCGATGATGGGATTGATACCGTTTGCCTTGGCTGTCTTATAAAATTCTATAGCACCGTACATGTTGCCGTGATCCGTGATGGACGCCGCAGTCATCCCCAGTTCCTTGACTCTTGCGACATAGTCCTTGATCTTGTTGGAACCATCCAGCAAACTGTATTCGGTATGTGTGTGTAAATGACAAAATGCCATGTGTGTTCTCCTTGCTGTTATTTTTCCCGGGCGATCTTCTCCGCAGTCATGCGGTCCACTTCCCGCCGAAGTTCCTTCATGTATTCGGAAAACTGCATATTTTCCTGTCTGTAGGAAAACTGCAGTTCATACTCCAGCGGAAGCCATGTGGACAGATCCGCCTCATCGTTCTGGATTACCGCCTCCAGCTTATCCAGCGCTTTGTATATTTTTGCCTCGGTAGTGGCAAGGGCATTCATCTCCTCGTACAGAGCCTGCCATCGCTCCCTGTCCGGGCTGGGGAAATTCTCCACCCACTGCGCCAGTACCCGGTCCTCCTTCGCCTCATCCTCCCCGGTCTTGTTGAAGGCTGGAATATCCCCGGTAAACGCCTCCCCCAGATCGTGAATCAGACACATGCGGATCACCTTATTCATGTCCGCCTCCGGAAACTCGGACTCCACCAGCAAAGCCATGAGGGTAAGCCTCCAGCTGTGCTCCGCCACGCTCTCATGTCTCCCGGAGGATGTGTAACTATGGCGGGTATTGCATTTTAATTTTTCCGCCACGGACAGTATGTCCAATAATTCCGCAGGTTTCATCGCTACCTCCCCATCTCTTACATCACGTCTTAGCCCGCAGTTCTCCGGTCCTCAGACGCCGCTTTCCCACCCAGTTTCTCTCACATCCTGCCCATGCTTGCTGTCGGACAAATAACTCTTGGAAAAAGGCCATCTTCCCCACAATTTTTCCAAAAACTCCCCCACCGGTACTTCCCCGTCCTCCAAAAGCATCTTGTGCCCCGTCTCGTTCAGATGGGTCACAAACAGACTGCGTGTGTGGGGAATGTCTGCGTCGGCAAGGTCCGCCTCCATGTATTTGACAAAGGCCTCCATATCCGGATGCTTTGCAAACCGCAGGGTTCCCTGCCAATCGTTGGGAATGTTGGTGGCATCCTTTATGCTGCCGCGAAATCCCTCATCCGTAATCTCACAGGGAAGAGGTCCCGCCCCGTGTCTTGTCACGTAGCTTCGGGTCACATAGACCATCTCCGGAGCTTCCTCCGGGAGATAGTTCCTGCAGAAGGCCACCGGATTATGGCAGCCTGTCTTGGAGGGGGTGGTGTAGGGATAAAATTCCCTGCAATCGTTGTCCAAAAGCAGCCCCTGGGCTCCCTCAAATAGGATCTCCCCGTAGGGGGAAAAATCAAAGTTCTGCCCTCCCAGGTCCACCAGCCGAATCCTCTCCGCCGCACGGTGCATCTGTTCCGAGACCGCAAGCAGGATTCCGTCGTCCCGAAGCAGTTCGCCATACTCCCCCGCCTCGGACAGGGAGAGCCTGATTTTCTGTAGCCGCATGGGCAGATACTCTCTTCGAATTCTCCCCATCAGGGACGCACTCTCCTCGGCGCTCTGGCCCACAAACTCCTTTAGAAGCAGGGCAAATTCCGGGTTTTCGCAGCGGTTCACCGCCTCGTTGATTCCCATGCCGCAGCTTCCGTGCCGGTGCTTTCCCCTGGCGGTTTCCGCCGCCATGTTTAGGAGCACATCGTCGATGAGCACCAGCCTGCAGTTTCCCTGGGCCAGGATGTCCGGCACGAGACCGAACTGCCCCCGGAAATCCTGCCGTTCCTCCTCCACCTTGTACAGATCCGGCAGAAAGGTATCCGCCCAAAAGGTATCTGCGCCCGCGAAGGATCCGGAGGAGAGCTGATGAAAGATAAATCGGCCGGCCGGTCTATCCACGGTGTGCCCCGCCTGGGCCCCGCCGTTGTGCCTGATCACCAGTGCGCGCTCCCCCCGGGACTTTGCCCGCTCCGCGAAATAATCCACCGCCAGGCCCTTTCCCTCATCTCCGTAATTTTTTCCCACAATAATATGTATCTTCATGTATTAAAAGAATAAAAACTTCTTCCCCGGTTTCAAATCGATGGCGGCAATGGCCTGGGAGACAACCGCCTTGGCAGCCTCGTCCCACTGATCCAACGCCTTATTCTTATCCATGCCGTTAACCATCTGCATGATGGTGGTGATCAACTGCGGAATGTACTCCACATCATCCGGCTTCAGCACCGCATACCGGTGTCCCAGGATCTTGTCCAAGTTTGCCAAGACATCCCGCGTTCTCTGCGGATATTTATCCAAAAAGATATGGAATACCTCATACTTCTCGCTTGCCGCCTCAAACAGTTCCTGGGAGGAATAGACCTCCTGCTCCACATCATCGTCAAATACCCTCTTAATCTCATCCTTGGTCAGTTCCATATGGCAGGGCTCATCCCCGATGGTGAACAGAAATCCCTTTTTCCCGCGCTTCTCAAAACAATCCGTTCTGGTGTGCTTGGCAGCAAAATACCATAGCAGATGGTAGGACTCCCCGCCATTTCCGCCTCCTCTTCCTTCCAGCCACAGATCCAGAAGTTGCTCCGCAATGCGGATGTCCGCCTCAAACTGGGTCACCTGGAGAGGCCCCATGTCGCTCTTGGAGTCTCCGATTGCCGCACACAGGATATGCGGGTTGGTCACCGGCTGCTTCTCCAACAGGTTGGTTACCGTAGCGTTCAGGGAATTCTTGGCCAGTTCCTCCGCCAGATATCCCATGGAGCCTGTCACATCAAATCCAATCATCACCGGGGTTGCCTCCGGAGAATCCTCGGAGTCGCAGGACTCCCTCACATTCACAAATCGGGGATCAAAGCGCTCATCCACGCTGTGCTTTTGAAAAATCTGGGATGCGCTGGCATTCGATGTGATATTTCTGCTGTTTTTCAGTTTGGACCAATCGCTGGCCGTATAACTTCCTCTTCCCATTTCGTTCTCCTTTTCCACGATTCATGCTTTTTCATATTGTATACATCCACGCCCCGTCCCATGAACATATTGGGCGTTCGTTTTCATCTGCGACATCACTTGTCTTTGTATATCTTGCTGTCGTCCGTCTCCATCTTCACGAAGCGCCGCTCTCCGAAGGACGCCTCCAAAGCCTGATCCCACAGTGCGAAATCCTCGTAGGCATCCTCCATGGGCTTTTGCTTCAAAAACTTCTCCATGGGGGCCGGGACTTTGTCCGAAGAGTCCAGAATCTCCAACCCTACCTGCCGCAGTTGAACCAGATTCTCCGTCATGCGACAGATGTGGGAACGGTCTCCATCGTATTGATTTTTGCGAACCGCATACTCGTACCCGCCGTACAACATGGCACAGTGTTCATAGGGGTTGATAAATATGGTGTCCGGGTTGATGTGAAGATGCACAATCCCGCTGTATTCCAGCACACAGCACAGATTCTCCAGCCTGCTGACAATCCATGCCACCTGTCTGGGCGGAAGGGTCCCGAACAGGCTTAAGGGATACTCATCCACCCCCTTCTCTATCACCAGCATGGTTCTGCCGTCCGCTAGGATATATCCTCCCGAAATTCGGGGGAAGAAATCCGAGAGACTCTTGGAATCCGCCGCCGGAAATGCCAATGCATTCACCATATCCCGGTAATTCTGGCACTGTAACGTATATTCCTCCCGGAACACATATATGACATTGCTTCTGGCCACATAGGTATCCGCGTACTTGCCCGACACCTTGTGCATATAGCGGATCTCAACGGTGTTGCCATCGGCGCACGCAAACTGCTGCGCCCGGGCTTTTTCCCACAGCTTATCCGCCGCCACCCTGCGCTCATACTCCCGGTTGCTCCCGGCCAGAAAACTCTGCATCTGCCGGTAAAAGTCCGTGTAAAAATCCGTATCCTCCCGCTTGAGCACATACTGACTGCCACAGAAATGGCATACTGCCCTGCAAGCCGACGGGTCGATGACCATGGCTCCACCACAACTTGCACACACTAGTTCTCTCACATTTTTATCCTTTCTTGGCTAATTTTCGCCGTCCGAGATGATAACCACTATTTTATCTCAAATGAGCCATTTTAACAATCCACCTTAAGTCGGAATTACAAATTTCCTTCCAGATTTTATGAGGAGAGTTGTCATTTCCTTTTTGATGAAAAAAGTGTACAATGAATGTAATGCTTGACTTCAAGAAATAGTGTGCAATGAATGTAATACTTGACTTCAAGAAATAGTGTACAATGAATATAATATTTGTCTACAAGGGAGAAAAAATATGTCTAACAAGAAAATGATCTCATGGAATGTCAACGGATTGCGAGCCTGCATCACCAAAGGTTTTGTAGATTTCTTCGAGGCGGCAGATGCCGATATCTTCTGTCTGCAGGAGACCAAATTGTCCCAGGGGCAATTGGATTGGTCCCCGGTAGGCTACCATGCCTACTGGAATTATGCCGAGAAGAAGGGCTATTCCGGAACCGCTGTCTTTTCCAAGGAGGCGCCCCTCTCTGTAAGCTACGGAATCGGAATCGAGGAGCATGACCATGAGGGCCGGGTCATCACTTTGGAATTTGACAACTTCTACTTCGTCACGGTTTACACTCCCAATTCCAAACGGGAGCTGGAGCGGCTGAACTACCGCATGCACTGGGAGGACGATTTCCGCGCTTATCTCTTGTCTTTGGACGCAAAAAAACCGGTGATTGTCACCGGCGATATGAATGTAGCCCACGAGGAAATCGATTTGAAAAATCCCAAAACCAACCACCAGAACGCAGGCTTCACGGACCAGGAGCGGGAAAAAATGACCGCCCTTCTGGACAGCGGATTTGTGGATACCTTCCGCCATTTCTATCCGGATGCAACCGGCATCTACTCCTGGTGGTCCTACATGTTCAAATCCCGGGAGAAGAACGCCGGCTGGCGCATCGACTATTTCCTCACATCCAAGCGGCTGACCGACTCTTTACAGGATGCCCAAATCTACACGGAAGTCATGGGTTCGGACCACTGTCCCGTAGGGCTGATGCTGGATATCTAGTCAGTTAACGGAATAATCTCTGCAACATAACGGTTCTGTCCAAGGAGGACATGGTGCCAAGGTATGTAAAGGTGCCCACCACCGCAAGCACATACACCGCGGACAGAACCAACGCAATCATCATTGCCATCGCAAAAATAACTTCCGCCATGATGTCGCACAGCAGTTGCCCGTTTGCATCCGTGGGAGATATTATTTTGTAGATCAATCCCCCGCCAATCAACAGCAGGTTGCTGAGTACCAGCACAATTGCACAGATTGCGATTGCGCGAATCTTTTGTTTCTTCATAATGTGCCCCCTAAACAGTTATCTCTATCTGATTTCCTTCCACCGCCACGATGCAGCTCTCATAGTAGCCGTCCCCGGTGGTTCTGGGGCCGCTCACCACTTCATACCCATCCTGCTTCAACCGCATTGTCAGCGCATCCACCTTCTCCTTGCTTCCCACGGAAAATGCCACATGGATCAGACCGGTTCTGCGCAGGGGTTTTCCCACATCCTCCACCTGCGGGTGATTCATAATCTCCAATCTCGCCCCATCGGAAAAGGACAGAAAATAAGAGCGAAAATCCGTAGTTTCATTGTGGTACTCCTCCCCACAGGTCGCCTCAAAGTATTTGACAAAAAAATCCCTTGCACCCTCCAAATCATTTACATACATCGCCACATGCTCAATCCTCATCCCGCTTCTCCTCCCGATTCTCCTCCCACGGCTGTCCAGAACATTTTCTTCTTTTCTGCATACAGATACAAAATTCTTTTCTTTTTGAATCCTTTTGGGCAAAAACTCATTTTTGAGATCCTTTTCACCCAAAAATTTCGGCTCCGCCTATTTTTTCGGTCCCATTTTTACTGCTTTTGGGCAAAAACTCATTTTCCAGGGTATTTCCGCCCAAAAAATTCATCTCTGGAAATTTTTTCCTACAATCCTGAGTCATTTTTGGGCGTAAATCTGATTTTTGGCTCACTTTGCCCAAACGCGCTTGTTTCGCCCACTTTTTCGACTTTTTTCGCTCCGTTTTTGGGTGTAAATTAGTTTGTTCAGCCCTTTTTGCCCAAGCACAATGGTTCTGTCTGTTTCTATCCTTCAGTACGCAGATGCTATTTTGGATAGAGCTATCCAGATGCTTTCATTGTATCATACCATGCGCTCAATGCCTATACATCGATCCGTGTTCTCATACGTCGATTCATGACCTCATACGTCAGTCCGTGCTCTCATGCGTCAATCCGCGGTATCGCATAAATAAAAAAGACCTGCAAAACATATAATCTCTCCACATGTTCTGCAGGTCTTTCCTTACAACCCTCTCACAATCCATCTGCAATTCCTTGCGCACCTTACATCAAAGAAGTTGGCAATCCCCGCGCACCTTACATCAAAGAAGTTGGCAATCCCTTGCACCTACTTACAATAAATGAGCTCTCAATTCCTCCCCGCTCAAATCGGACAGATAAGCCGGTGCAATGTCAAATACGGTCTTGCATCCACACTGGCCTTCCTGATTCAGACGATACACAGCTCTTGCGTATGCCGCAATTACGGAACCGGTAAACTCCGGGTTGGAATCCAAAGTCAGCTTGTACTCCACCACATGAGTATGCTCGTTGTTCATGCCGGTAACACCGGTACGAATCACGCTCCCCCCGTGAGGAAGTCCGCTGTGGTTCACCTTCATCTCCTCTTCCGTAATAAAATGTACGGTAGTATCATAATCGGCAAAATAGTTTGGCATGGTCTTGATCTCATTCTCGATTCTGCCAAGATCAGCACCTTCCTCCGCCACCACAAAGCACTCTCTCACATGCTTCTCCCTGGTGGTAAGTTCCGGTTGTTTTCCCTCTCTCACTGCCTCCATGGCAGCCTCCACAGGGATGGTGTACTGTCTGCAATCCTTCACGCCATCAATGCGTCGAACGGCATCGGAATGACCCTGGCTCACGCCCTTACCCCAGAATGTATAATCCTTGCCATCCGGCAAGATGCAATTTGCATACAGTCTGTTCAGAGAAAACATGCCCGGATCCCATCCGCAGGAGATCACACAGGTCTTTCCGGAAGCCTTTGCAGCGGCGTCCACGTTTGCAAAATGCTCCGGTATCCGCGCGTGGGTGTCGAAGCTGTCCACCACGTTGTACAGTGCCGCATACTTTGGTGTCTGCTGTGGCAAATCGGTGGCACTTCCTCCGCAGAGAACCAGCACATCAATCTGATCCTGCATATCGGCAAGAGCATCCTCGTGGTAAACCGGCACACCCTCTGTGGCAACGGAAACACTTGCCGGATCTCTTCTGGTAAACACAGCCGTCAACTCCATATCCTTGTTCTTTGCGATTGCGCACTCCACGCCTTTTCCCAAATTTCCATATCCAAAAATTCCTACTCTAATCATCTTTCTCTCCTTTTTCTTATTCTTTTATGAAATCATGCCAATCCGCAATTCCAGTATTGATAATCCGCAATTCCAGTTTTGCCATTTCGAAATCTCTATATTTCCCGTTCAAGCGCTATCCGATTCCCAGCGCAATGCATAGCAATTCCAAGAGCAGCAAATGTACCGGATAAAAGGCATAGAAAAAGTATTTCATCTGCCGTCCTCTTTGTCCGTTACAATAACCAATCAAAACCACCAGAACAATGGCCACCAGCTCCAGTGGATCGCCCAAAAGCGCAAGAACCAAAACCGCCCCGGCAAATGCCAGTCTGGGACGACCGTAAAGCATGTACATCACACCGATTGCTGCCACTCCGCATCCGCCGTAATCCGTCCGAAGTAAAAATTCCGCCACAACCATTCCCGTAAACAGAATTGCCAGATTTGCAATGCTCTTTGCCACAAGGAACACCGGCTTTTGAAAACGCTCACTTTTTGTATGGTCATTCACCAGCTTCATGCAAGCCACGGTAACAAGTCCCACAAACAGCGTAAAAAACACATTATTATAGCCAAATTCCAACCATTTTCCGGTGCCGTATACCTCGTTAAAGGCCAGGTCAAAGGGTACCTCGGAGATTAAGGCAAAGAGCCCTAGACGAAGTGCATATTTGGGAACACTTCGAGTATGGTACAGTCCCTCCACAATCAGATAACAGTAGATGGGGAAAGCCAATCTTCCGATTCCTCGGAGTATCTGGTAAGCGACATACAATGCATCCCATGCCTCCCCGGACATGGCAAAGCCGACCCCCGTGCCACTGGCCACCAGTATTCGTTCTACCACAGTTGCTGCGAAGTGGTCAATAAACATTGTGACCACCGCAATCATCTTCAGTGTAAATTCATCAAAGCCCCTTTTTTGTGCTATAGTTTCCACTATATAAACTCCTTCCATTCAACAGAAGGCTTGCCTCTTTGGCAAGCCTCCCACCCGTTTCCGGTTTTATTTTGTCATATCTGAAAATGATGCGCAACAATTATTTCGCGCTGATTTTTCTAGCCCCTGCTTTTTTCACGGGCATCTTCTTGGAAGCAGCGCTCACATCCACTGTCACCTTATCCAAATGCCAGATATCATCCACGTACTCCTGAATGGTGCGGTCGGAAGAGAATTTTCCAACGCTGGCCACATTCAGGATTGCGCTCTGTGCCCAAGCTTTCTTGTCCAGATACTTCTGCTCGATCTTCTTCTGCGCCTCCACATAGGACCGGAAATCCTTGAGGATAAAGTAGCGGTCCGCCACCTGTCCCTGGGGCTGATTCAGCAGGGAATTATACAAATCCCGGAACAGCTCCGGATCGTTGTTGGAGTAAGTTCCGTCCACCAACTGGTTCAGGACTCTGCGCAAATCGCCGTCATTGTTCACCACATCCCACGGGTTGTAATCGTGGTTGTGCTCATGGGCGATGACTTCATCCGCACTCATACCGAAGATCACGATGTGGTCCTCACCCACTTCCTCATACATCTCCACATTGGCGCCGTCCATGGTTCCGATAGTGAGAGCACCGTTCAACATAAACTTCATATTGCCGGTTCCGGAGGCCTCCTTGCTGGCCGTGGAAATCTGCTCGCTGACATCTGCAGCCGCAAAAATCCACTCCGCGATGGACACTCGGTAATCCTCCAGAAACACCACCTTGATCTTGCCGTTGATGGAAGGATCGTTGTTGATCACATCCGCCACGTTGTTGATCAGCTTGATGGTCAGTTTTGCAGTGCGGTATCCGGCAGCCGCCTTGGCTCCGAAGATAAATGTTCTCGGGTAGAATTCCATCTCCGGATGATCCTTGAGCTGGTTGTACAGATACATCACATGAAGAATATTCAAAAGCTGACGCTTGTACTCGTGCAGTCGCTTAACCTGCACATCAAAGATGGAGTCCGGATTCACATCGATGCCGTTGTGCTCTTTGATGTATTTTGCGAGACGAATCTTGTTCTGTCTCTTGATTTCCATAAATTCCTTCTGGGCTGTGGCATTCTCTGCAATGGGTGCCAATTTCTTGGTAAGAGAAAGATCCGTGATCCAGCCGCCTCCCACCTTTGCGGTTACCCAGTCTGCCAGCAGCGGATTCCCATGAGCCAGGAAACGTCTCTGAGTGATGCCGTTGGTCTTGTTGTTGAATTTCTCCGGGAACATCTCGTAGAAATCCCGAAGCTCCTGATTTTTCAAAATCTCTGTGTGGAGCCGCGCAACGCCGTTCACGGAAAAGCCCGCACAGATTGCAAGATGGGCCATCTTCACCTGGTTATCCCAGAGGATTGCCATTCTGCGAACCCGGTCCTCATCCCCCGGGAATTTTGCCCGGATATCGTTGATAAAGCGGCGATTAATTTCCTCCACAATCTGATATACGCGGGGAAGCAGTCTCTGGAAGATGTCAATGGGCCATTTTTCAAGCGCTTCCGCCATGATGGTATGGTTGGTGTAGGCAACGCAACGTGTGGTAATATTCCAAGCCTCGTCCCAATTCATGTTCTCCTCATCGATGAGAATTCTCATCAGCTCCGCAACCGTAACTGTGGGGTGGGTATCATTCATCTGGAATACCACCTTCTCCGGCAGCTGATGCAGGTCTTCGTGGCTCTTCTTGAACTTCGCGATAGCCCTCTGAATACTTGCGGACACAAAGAAATACTGCTGCTTTAGGCGAAGCTCCTTCCCCTTCACATGGTTATCGTTGGGATAGAGTACCTCCACCAGGTTTCGGGCCAGATTGCCCTGCTCCACCGCCTTGTCATAATCTCCCTGATCAAAGGAGGACAGCCCGAATACCTCTGTGGGTTCCGCATCCCAGATGATAAGAGAGTCCACCACATGGTTGCCGTATCCCACAATGGGCATATCGTAGGGAATCGCCAGAACGGACTGATAGTTTTCGTGTATACATCTCAAGATGCCGTTCTCATCGGTCTCCTGGCGCACATTTCCCCCAAACTTAATCTCGTAACAATACTCCGGTCTGCGCAGCTCAAAGGGGTAGCCGTTTTTCAGCCAGTTATCCGGCACCTCAATCTGGAATCCGTCCTCAATCTTCTGCTTAAACATTCCGTAGCGATAGCGAATTCCGCAGCCGTAAGCTGCATATCCCAGTGAAGCGAGGGAATCCATAAAGCATGCAGCCAACCGTCCCAGACCGCCGTTTCCCAATGCCGGATCCGGCTCCTGATCCTCAATCACATTCAAATCCAGCCCGATTTCCTCCAACGCTTCCTTCACTTCCTTGTATACGCACAGGTTGATCAGATTGTTGCCCAGGGCACGCCCCATCAAAAACTCCATGGACAGATAGTAGACAGTCTTTGGATCCTGTTTGTCAAAAGTTTTCTGGGTGGCAAGCCACTCGTCCATGATTACATCCTTTACTGCGTAGGAAACAGCTTGAAATAGTTCCGCCTGACTGGCTTCCTCCAGGGACTTGCGATACATTGCAGTCACATTGTCCGTAACGGTCTTGATAAACTCCTTCTTGTTAAATGCTCTTTCCTTCATATTTCATTCCTCCCTTTTTACAATGTATAAAAAAGCAAGCAAGGGAGAGAACCCCACCGGTTCTCTCCCCCACGCAATCATACCTTATTGTTTGGCAACAGCAAGCTGAACCTTCTCACCGTTGATATTCCAATCTTTGGTGAATCCATTCATTGTCTCCGCTGCAATCACATCCGCAAGGACCTCAGACTTGATGTCTTCCCCGTACTTGTTGAAGATATCCGTCACCTTGCTGTCCGCTACATAACCAACGGCAATGTGATCCATAACTTCAAAGCCTGCTTCCTTACGCATGGTCTGGATTTTGCTGATCAATTCACGGACAAATCCCTCTTCCACCAACTCCGGTGTCAGCTTTGTATCCAACACAACAGTAACACTGTTGTCCCCCTCTGTCACAAAGCCCTCTGCCTGTGTCATTGTAATCAGTAAATCCTCCTCCAATAGTACTACTTCCTCACTGATGGTGTCAAGTTTAAGAGTTCCGGAAGATTTCAATTCCGCCATGGCTGCATTTCCGTCGAGAGTAGCCAAGGTTTCCTGAATCTGCTTCAGATATTTTCCGTATTTCGGACCAACGGTGCGAAGCTGCGGCTTGAACACATAATCTGTGTAAGCAGACACATCCTGAGTAAATTCTACGGACTTCACATTCAGCTCATCCGCAATGATATCCGTGAAGAAATCGTCCAAAGCTTCCGGCGCTTTCACATACATTTTTCCGATTGGCTGACGGTTCTTGATATTGGCGGTATTACGGCACGCACGACCCATCACAACAATCTTCAGGACCTCATCCATGGAATCCTCCAGATTCTTGTCGATCATAGAAGCGTTAACCTCCGGGAAATCGCACAGATGGATGCTCTCCGGCGCGTTTTTATCAATGCTGCACACCAGATTGCGGTAGATATCCTCCGTCATGAACGGGATCATAGGTGCAGCCGCCTTACAGATAGTAACCAGGGCGGTATACAGGGTCATATATGCATTGATCTTATCCTGCTCCATACCCTTTGCCCAGAAGCGCTCACGGGAACGACGAACATACCAGTTGCTCATCTGATCCACAAACTCTTCCAGGAAATGGGCAGCCTCAGGGATGCGATAGTTGGCCAGGTTGTCATCCACGCCCTGAACCGCGGTGTTCAACTTGGACAAAAGCCACTTATCCATAACCCCCAGTTTGCTGTAATCCAAGGTGTACTTGGTGGCATCAAAGTTGTCGATATTTGCATAGAGAACGAAAAACGCATAGGTATTCCAGAGGGTACCCATAATCTTGCGCTGTCCCTCCTGAACCAGTTTCCCGGAAAATCTCTTGGGAATCCACGGTGCGGAGGCGGTGTAGAAATACCAGCGGATTGCGTCGGCGCCGTATGTCTCAAGAGCCTCAAAAGGATCCACCGCATTTCCTTTGGACTTGCTCATCTTCTGTCCGTTTTCATCCTGGACATGGCCCAATACGATAACATTTTCATAAGGAGCCTTGTTGAACAGCAGGGTGGACTCCGCCATCAGGGAGTGGAACCATCCACGGGTCTGATCCACCGCCTCTGAGATGAACTGAGCCGGGAACTGCTGCTCGAACAATTCCTTGTTCTCGAACGGATAATGGTGCTGTGCAAAGGGCATGGCTCCGGAATCGAACCAGCAGTCCAGCACCTCCGGAACACGCTTCATCACGCCGCCACACTCCGGACACTTGATGGTGACTTCGTCAATGTAAGGTCTGTGAAGCTCCACTTCCGCAGCCTTGGGATCCCCCGCCTTTTCCGCGAGTTCCGCACGGCTTCCGATACACTCTCTGTGTCCGCAGGAGCACTCCCAGATGTTGAGCGGAGTTCCCCAATAACGGTTACGGGAGATTGCCCAATCCTGAATATTCTCCAGCCAGTTTCCAAAACGTCCGGTTCCGATGGATTCCGGAATCCAGTTTACGGTATTGTTGTTGCGGATTAAGTCCTCCTTCACCGCGGTTTCCTTGATGTACCAGGACTCTCTCGCGTAATAGATCAGAGGCTTGTCACATCTCCAGCAGTGCGGGTACTCATGCTCAAACTTCGGAGCGTCGAACAGCTGCTTTCTCGCGCTCAAATCCTTCAACACCTCCGGGTCCGCATCCTTCACCCACATTCCGGCGAAGGGGGTCTCCTCGGTAAGCTCACCCTTTCCGTTTACAAACTGAACAAAAGGAAGGTCATAATTGCGGCCCACATTGGCATCATCCTCACCGAATGCCGGTGCAATATGAACGATACCGGTACCGTCTGACATGGTAACGTAGCTGTCACAGGTCACGAAAAATCCCTTCTTGCCCTGCTTATCCGCCACGGTCTTGGCGCATTCAAATAAGGGCTCATACTCCTTGTATTCCAGATTTTTTCCCACATAGGTCTCCAGAACTTCGTACGCAGCCTTTCCAGCCTCCTTATCCTCATCGGTGAGAAGCCCGCCGAGCACCTTGTCTGCCAGCGCTTCCGCCAGGTAGTAGGTGTATCCGTCCACAGCCTTCACCTTGATGTAGGTATCCTTCGGGTTCACGCAGAGCGCCACATTGGAAGGCAAGGTCCAGGGAGTTGTGGTCCATGCCAGGAAGTATGCATCTTCTCCTGCCACACGGAAACGGACAATCGCAGATCTCTCCTTGACGGTCTTGTAGCCCTGTGCCACCTCCTGCGCGGACAGGGGAGTTCCGCATCGCGGGCAGTAAGGAACAATCTTGAATCCCTTGTACAACAGCCCTTTGTCCCAGATCTGGCGAAGTGCCCACCACTCGGACTCGATAAAGTTATCGTCATAGGTGACATAGGGATCGTCCATATCCGCCCAGAAACCGACGGTTCCGGAGAAATCCTCCCACATTCCCTTGTATTTCCATACGGATTCCTTACATTTCTTGATGAAGGGCTCCAGTCCATAGGCTTCGATCTGATCCTTGCCGTCAAGTCCCAGCATCTTCTCCACCTCAATCTCAACCGGAAGTCCGTGGGTGTCCCATCCGGCCTTACGGGGAACATACTTGCCCTTCATAGTCTGGTATCTCGGGATCATATCCTTGATGGTACGGGTCTCAACGTGACCGATATGTGGCTTGCCGTTGGCCGTTGGCGGCCCGTCATAAAACGTGTAGGTCTCACACTGCTTGCGCTGTTCCATGGACTTTCTGAAAATGTCATGCTCTCTCCAGAAAGCTTCGATTTCTTTTTCGCGTTCAACGAAGTTCATGTTGGTGTCAACTCTGTTGTACATCTTGATCTCTCCTTACTGAAATATTAAAAAAGGCTCACATCCTGTAATAAGGACGCGAGCCGACGTTAACCACCTTGTTACAATGTACTTTGGACCATGGGTCCAGCATACCCGTTCCCTGTAACGTAGGAAATACGTCATTCTCTACTCTCCCGGGGGATTTCGATCTGCAACTCAAAAGTGATATTCAAAATCATGGTACTCGCACCGGTTCCCACCAACTCCGGCTCTCTGGGCCTTTCACACAATCTCTACTGTCTTCGTCATAGTCTTTGATTTATTACTGAAAAACAGTATAAAACCTTTGATTTTTCTTGTCAAGATTATAATTCCTGTATCTCGTTATATCGAAAATCATCGTAGTATTCCTCGTAGAATTCCCGATCCGGAAGTTCCTTCATCGCCTCGGAAAATCCCATGAAAAAGACCATTCCCCACATGATTAGACTCAATATGAGGGAAAGGCCACAGGCGCACAGTCCCGCGATTGCCATGCCCTTGGAGCGATTGTGCAACATCTGAAGGACGGCAAACACCACGGACAGAACAATCAGTATAAAATTGATGCAAGTGGGGAAGAGCAAGACGGAGCAACACCCCAAAATCAGTGAGGCAATTCCAAATCCGTTATTGTCCGACTTTCTTTTTTCCTGCGGTTGATTTTGATACTGATTGTTATCCATGCTGTTTTACTCCCGATATATGATAAAAAATACTATACCATACATATTCCAAATTGCAAAAGGCCTAAGAAATGATAGAATGGAGAAAATATGACATGATCGACATGTAGGAGGAGCTATGAGCACACTGAATTTGACATTACTTACCGATTTATACGAACTCACGATGATGCAGGGATACTTCAAGACAAAGAACCGGGATATCGCAGTATTCGATGCCTTCTATCGTCAGAACCCATGCAACGGCGGATATTCCATATTCGCCGGACTTCAGCAGGTGATTGAATATATCGAGAATCTTCACTTTGATGAGGATGACATCAATTATCTGCGGGGGCTTGGTATTTTCGATGAAGATTTCCTGGAATACTTGGCAGACTTTCATTTTTCCGGCGACATCTATGCCATTCCCGAGGGAAGTGTCATGTTCCCCCGTGAGCCCATGCTCAAAGTAATCGCACCTATTATGGAAGCACAGCTGATTGAGACCGCGGTTCTCAACATCCTCAATCATCAGAGCCTGATCGCCACCAAAGCTGCCCGTGTGTGCTACGCAGCCCAGGGAGACGGCGTCATGGAATTTGGTCTTCGCCGTGCCCAGGGGCCGGATTCCGGGACCTACGGTGCCCGGGCCGCAGTCATCGGAGGCTGCAAAGGCACCTCCAACGTATTGACCGGCCAGATGTTCGGGGTTCCGGTGCTGGGTACCCACGCCCACAGCTGGATTATGAGTTTTCCGGATGAATACACCGCATTCAAAGAGTACGCCAAGCTGTACCCGGATGCCTGCACTCTGCTGGTGGACACCTACGACACCCTCCATTCCGGTATCCCCAATGCAATCCGGGTGTTCACCGAGATGCGCGAGGCGGGTATCCATCCCAAGAGTTACGGCATCCGCATGGATAGCGGCGATCTCGCCTACCTGTCCAAGCAGGTGCGCAAGATGCTGGACGAGGCCGGATTCCCGGATGCAGTCATCTCCGCCTCCAACGACTTGGACGAGTATCTGATTGAGACCCTGAAGAGTCAGGGGGCAACCATCACCTCATGGGGCGTGGGAACCAACCTGATCACCGCCAAGGACAATCCCTCCTTCGGCGGCGTGTACAAGCTGGCGGCCATCCAGGATGTGAAGGGAGAATTCATCCCCAAAATCAAGTTGTCCGAGAATGTGGAAAAGGTCACCAACCCGGGAAATAAGACCTTCTACCGCATCTATGATAATGAGACGGGAAAAATCAAAGCGGATCTGATCTGTCTGGCGGAAGAAACATTTGACGAGAGCCGGGATCTGAAACTTTTTGACCCGAATGCTCCCTGGAAAAAGACAAAATTACCGGGCGGAAGCTATCACATGCGTGAAATGCTCGTCCCGGTAATTAAGAACGGAAAGTCTGTATATGAATCCCCCTCCGTCATGGAGATCCGCGACATCTGCACCAAGGAAAAGGATACCCTGTGGGAGGAAACCAAGCGTTTCGTAAATCCCCAGGAAATCCATGTGGATTTGTCCCAGAAGCTGTATGATCTGAAGACATCTCTGCTGGACCAGATGCACAATATTGAATAATACTCTGTCCCGCCCAATCAGATACGCGGCCGGGTCATCGAATGCGCCACCCGGAAACCTTAATGTTTGAGCAGGTTCTCAGCCAGTTCCATGGCTTTTTTCGCCATGGCGTCGATGTTGTAATACTTGTACTCCGCAAGGCGGCCGAGAAGATGAAATTTGGAAAACTCTTCTGTCAGTTTCCGATACTGACGGTAGAGTTTTTCGTTTTCTTCGTTCAAAATAGCGTAGTAGGGAATCTCCCCCTTCGCTCCCGTATATGCGAAAGGATACTCCCGCACGATGGTGGTTCCGCAGGCGTCCTGCTGACCGGTGAGATATTTGAACTCCGTAATTCTGGTATAGTCCTCGCTGACGGTGTAATTCACAACGCTATGCCCCTGAAAGGAATCCCGGTCCAGATGCTCAAATCGGAAATCCAGCGAGCGGTAGGGAAGCCGACCGAAGCGGCAATCGAACAGTTCATCCAGGGCCCCGGTGTAGATTAAGTCCCCGGTAAACTCCTCATTCTGAAAATAAATTTTCCCATCCACAAAGGTGAGCACATCGGTGCAATCCGTGTTCAACCACACCTCGATATTCTCGTGCTCCAGCATTTTCTCAAACATGGGCGTAAACCCGTGGAGCGGTACGCTCTGGTATTTATCCTTGAAGTAGCGATTATCGTAGGAGATAACCACGGGGACTCTCCCGGTAACCTCCGGGCTGATCTCCTCCGGAGTCTGTCCCCACTGCTTCATGGTGTAGCGGAGAAATACATTCTGATATACATATTCCGCAATCTCACGGACATCCGGATCCTCGTTCTCCCGCAGCTTCATAATGGGAACTCTGCTGTCCAGGCCATACTCCGCAATCAGTTTCTCCTCCAAACGCTTTGCTTTTTCCTCGTCATACACAAGATGAAGGGTATTCAGGTTGAACGGAACCGGAATCAATTGGTCCCCCACCCGGGCCACAACTTCATGCCCGAAGTCGTACCAATCCGTAAACCGGGACAGAAACGCCCGAACCTCCTCGTCCTCCGTGTGGAAGATGTGCGGGCCGTACTCGTGAATCAATATTCCGTATTCATCCTTGGCATCATAGCAATTTCCGCCGATATGACTGCGGCGCTCCAACACCAGCACCTTGCGATTTCCTTCTTCTGCAAGTTTCCTTGCTGCAACTGCACCTGCAATTCCGGCGCCCACAACGATAGCATCGTACATATTTTTCTCCCTCGTGTTCACAATTTGAATCAAATTTTTAATTTATTATACCTTAATCGGCTATTTATTTACAGAATTTCCTCATATTTTTTGATTTTTCCCTTGAAAACCAGAAATATAGTACCATAGTAACAACAATTTGTTCACAATTTATTTACAAAATCCTCATAAACCCAACATACCATTTTCATAAATGACGGATATACTAACATCATAAAAGAAAGCAAATAACTTTTTTCTTTTTCATAATCCCTCGCTTCCTCAGGAAGTGAGGTCCTCCCAAAAAGACAGATTTACTTATACAATCTTTTTCATAACAAGGCCGGTGCAAGCCACATGCACCGGCCTCCTCTTTTATCTACCCATATCGATGCGGAATGACATACTGTGTCTATATTCCAAGCGGGATATTCATGTACGCTGCGTATTTGGAAAAAGCGGTTGGAATCGCATACCGTTCCCTGGCATCCCGGGCCTCCACAAAGAGCAGATCCTTTCCGTCCTCCACATTTTTCGATTTCAAATCCAGGCTCTCCACCCAGATCACATAGCCTGTCATATGCCACTCCACGTGGGAAAAAATATGTTTTGCGTCCTCCAGTTGCCGAATGCGAAGAGGCTGATACCCCGCCTGTTTCACATATTCCAGAACCGCCTGCTCCGACAGGTGCCCGGATGTGTTGGGCAGTTCATACAATCCTGCCAAAAGTCCGCGTTCCGGGCGCTTTTGAATTGCCACCCGATCCCCGTCCCGGATGACAAACACCGTCATATCCTCGATTCTCCTAGCCTTGGCCTTCTGTTTCACAGGAATCTCTCCAATGCGTTCCTCCCTCTTTGCCAGGCAGATCTCCCCCCATGGACACTCATCGCAATGGGGTGCCCCGTTTGGCACGCACACGGTGGCACCAAGTTCCATGAGGGCCTGATTAAACTTGGAAGCCGGAATTTTCTCCCCCTTCCCGGCCAAATCGACATCCTTGGAAAACACATAGTTTTGCAACAATTCGTTCAGGCAATCTTCCATATCCCTGCGAACCTTCTGGCTCATGATGTCCGAATCGTCCGCTGTCACCCGGGATATGACCCGGAGCACATTGCCATCCACCGCTGCCCGTGGCTTTCCATATGCTATGGACGCGATGGCACCTGCGGTGTAGCTTCCGATTCCCTTGAGCTTAATGAGGTTCTCATAATCATCCGGAATTACTCCGGCATACTCCTCCACAACCTGTCTCGCCGCAACCTGAAGGTTGCGCACTCGATTGTAGTAGCCCAGCCCCTCCCACAATTTCAGCAGCCGGTCCTCCGGGCAGTTTGCCAGAGCCTCCACATCCGGGAGGGCCGATACAAAACGATCAAAATAGGGCTTTACCGCCTCCACCCTGGTCTGTTGCAGCATAATCTCCGAAATCCACACATAGTAAGGGGTTGGATTTTCCCGCCACGGCAGCACCCGCGCATTTTTTGAGAACCAATTCAGCAAAGGCTCCACTATCTTTTCTATCTTATAGTCCTTCAACATATTGCCATCCTCTCGAAGTCCGATTCCTTCTCGCATTTTAACTTCTTGCGGACTCCATTGTAACACGGAACCAATTAGAAAAAACATACAATTTTTTACTGTGAAAATCTACAGATAAATAAGCCTGCTACAAATTGACAATTTTTTGTCAAAGTGTTACGATGGTTGCATCAAAATTTTTACATATTTTTAGGAGGATTTATTACGATGAGTGAATTCAAGAATGTAATTCTCGAGATTGCTGATTCCGTTGCTACATTGACAATCTCAAGACCAGCAGCTCTCAACGCATTGAACAGCGAGACTCTGGACGAATTAAATGCAGCTCTTTCCGAGATTGAGGCAGATTCCAACGTGAGAGCCGTTATTCTTACCGGCGGTCCGGACAAGAAGGGTGATGCTTTCAAGTCTTTCGTTGCAGGTGCAGATATCGGAGAGATGAGCACACTTTCCAAGGCAGAGGGAGAGGCTTTCGGCAAGAAGGGTAACGATATCTTCCGCAGAATCGAGACCTTCCCGGTTCCTGTCATCGCAGCAATCAACGGATTCGCCCTGGGCGGCGGATGTGAGATTTCACTCTCTTGTGATATTCGTATCTGTTCAGAAAACGCATTGTTTGGCCAGCCGGAGGTTGGTCTTGGAATCACTCCTGGATTCGGCGGAACCCAGAGACTTGCCCGCGTCGTAGGTGTTGGCAAGGCCAAGGAAATGATCTACGGTGCACGCAACATCAAAGCTGACGAAGCTCTTCGCATCGGCCTTGTTAACAGCGTATATCCTGCAGAGGAATTGATGCCGGCTGCACAGAAGCTTGCCGCTACCATCGCCGGCAACGCTCCGATCGCTGTGAGAGCCTGCAAGAAGGCAATCAACGACGGTTTGGATGCTTCCATGGATGACGCAATCGTTATCGAGGAGAAGTTGTTCGGAAGCTGCTTCGAGACCGAGGATCAGAGAGCCGCTATGGCAAACTTCCTGGAGAAGGATCCGGAGAAGAAGCTGAAGAAGGTTCCGTTCCAGAACAAGTAGAATTTAGAATCATGCGCCGCCAGGTGCACAATATTTCAAAAAAGGGCTGCAGTTGCAGCCCTTTTTAATTGTTGACAAAGTCATGCCGTAAATATAAAACTGTATGTTCACAAATAAATATACAGCTCTGCATTAGCATAAGTTTCTGTCCTATATCACAAATTAGTTTTCAATTCTGTACTGTAAATCGGAAGTTGTGGAGATGTTTGGAACAAGAGGAGCTACTTGCCCGAGGGTAAGTAACTAGCCGGGAGGTTGGGGCTTGATTATTTTGAGAATCTGTCCGTCTAAAATGGGGGCAAGTGTCAAAAGAGACTGACGGAAAAGAGGATTCTGAAGAACTTGTCAGTCTTAAACGAGAGGAAGTTCCAAAAAAGACTGACGGGAAAGCGGAATTTGGGCTGATTCAGAAGAATCTGTCAGTCTAAAATAAGGGCAAGTGCCAAAAGAGACTGACGGGGAAGCGGAATTTGGGCTGATTCAGAAGAATCTGTCAGTCTATAATAAGGACAAATGCCAGAAAAGACTGACGGGGAAGCAGAATTTGGGCTGATTCAGAAGAATCTGTCAGTCTAAAATAAGGGCAAGTGTCAAAAGAGACTGACGGAAAAGAGGATTCTGAAGAACTTGTCAGTCTTAAACGAGAGGAAGTTCCAAAAAAGACTGACGGGAAAGCGGAATTTGGGCTGATTC
>JAQXJP010000031.1 GCA_029008875.1 Lachnospiraceae bacterium
GTGGAGAAGGGAGTATATATGATAAAAAATAGCACTTGTTCTCTAGTACATGCATGTGAGAACAAGTGCTATTATCCCGAACCAAAGGGCGATGGTCGTGCCAAAAGGAACGTCCCTAGTTCAAGCTCTTCATCGTCGGGAACAACAGTACATCGCGAATAGCCGGTGAATCTGTCAAGAGCATCACCAGTCTGTCGATTCCGTATCCGATACCACCTGTGGGCGGCATACCAATCTCCAATGCGTTCAGGAAGTCCTCATCGGTGTGCTCCGCTTCCTCGTCGCCGGCAGCGGCGGCTGCATCCTGCTGTGCAAAACGCTCCCTCTGGTCGATGGGGTCGTTGAGCTCGGAGTATGCGTTACACATCTCCCATCCGTTGATGAACAGCTCGAAACGCTCTACCTTTTCTGGATCCTCCGGCTTTTTCTTGGTAAGCGGCGAGATTGCAATAGGGTGATCCATCACGAAGGTGGGCTGAACCAGTTCCTTCTCGCAGTACTCCTCGAAGAAGAGGTTGAGAATATGTCCCTTGGTGTGGCGCTCTTCGTATTCGATGTGATGCTCCTTGGCCAATACCTTTGCTTCTTCGTCCGTCTTTACCTGGTCGAAGTCGATTCCGGCGTATTTCTTGACGCATTCGGTCATGGTGATGCGCTCAAAGGGCTTTCCGAAGTCGATGTCGATTCCGTTGTAGGTGACAATGGAGCTTCCGTTTACTTTTTCAGCCAGGTACTTGAACATGGACTCGGTCAGTTCCATCATTCCGTTGTAATCGGTGTATGCCTGATATAATTCCATAAGGGTAAATTCCGGATTATGACGGGTGTCGACACCCTCGTTGCGGTATACACGGCCGATTTCATATACTCTCTCCAATCCGCCTACGATCAGTCTCTTGAGGTAGAGCTCCAGAGAGATACGAAGCTTCACATCCTCATTCAGCGCATTGTAGTGAGTCTCAAACGGTCTCGCAGCGGCTCCACCCGGGTTGGATACCAGGGTCGGGGTCTCCACTTCCATGAAGTCCCGCGCTGCCAGGAAGTTACGAATCTCCTTGAGGATCAGGGAACGCTTGATGAAGGTCTCCTTTGCCTCCGGATTCATGATTAAGTCCACATATCTCTGGCGATAACGGGTGTCCGTATCGGTAAGGCCATGGAATTTCTCCGGCAGAATCTGCAGACTCTTGGTGAGCAGGGTAATCTCCTCCGCATGGATGGAGATCTCGCCGGTTTTGGTGCGGAATGCGTATCCCTTTACTCCGAAGATATCTCCGATGTCGGATTTCTTGAAGTCGGCATATGCCTCCTCGCCGATTGCATCACGGGCAACGTACACCTGAATTTTTCCCTTCAGGTCCTGGATGTTGCAAAAAGATGCCTTTCCCATGACACGTTTGAAGAGCATACGTCCTGCGATGCTGACCTGAATGGGGTTTGCATCCATGATGGCTCTTCTCTCGTTGTAGTCGTTGTTGATGACTTCCTTGGCCTGGTCTTCCTCCATTCCTTCCACATTCGGGGTCTCTCTTCCTGCCAGAAGCTCCTCCTCATGCTTAATGTATTCTGTCTTTACATCCTCGGAATGATGGGTGACATCATACTTTGTGATTACAAATGGGTCCTTGCCATTTTCCTGCAATGTCTGTAATTTTTCCCGGCGCACCTTCAGTAACTGATTGACGTCCTGTTGCGGTGCTCCATTGTTTTCGTTATTCTGCTGGCCCATGTTTTCCTCCAAATATTACTCTGCGTTAGATCTCTGAATTTCCAATACCTTGTAAGAGAGCTCTCCCATTTCTGTCTCCACGGTGATGATGTCGCCCACCTTTTTACCGATCAGAGCGCGGCCCACCGGTGACTCGTTGGAGATCTTGCCCTTTAAGCTGTTTGCTTCCGTTGATCCAACGATCTTGTATTCCAATTCCTCGTCAAACTCACAATCAAGGATTTTGATTTTGCATCCGATGCTGATGGTATCTGTGTCTACTTCCTCCTCCACAACTACCTCTGCATTTTTCAGGATTTTCTCGATCTCTTCGATTCGCGCTTCGATATCGCGCTGCTCATCCTTGGCTGCATCGTACTCTGCATTCTCGGACAAGTCGCCCTGCTCGCGGGCTTCCTTGATCTTCTGGGATACTTCCTTACGCTTTACAACCTTGAGTTCATCCAATTCGTCCTCAAGTTTCTTGAGACCTTCGTAGGTCAAAATGTTTTTCTTATCCATGTAACTTACCCTTCTCTTTTCTTATATTTAGTGGCTGTTAAGCCTATTTTAACTAACGTATTATAGCGGATGACCGGTACTCTGTCAAGACTGCTGCCTTTTTCACGGTTTCTTTCCGGTTTCATTCCGGCTACTGTAGTTTATGTCCAACCTGCCCTAACAATTCCTCCAACTGCTCCAAAGTTTCCACCTGATTGATCATCCCCCGGAATTTGGAGGAGTTGGGGTAACCTCCGGTGTACCATGCCGCGTGCTTGCGTATCTCGTGGATGCCGGTGTATTCCCCCTTGTATTCAATCATCATCCTGGCATGCCGCAGAATCATGGCCGTCATCTCCTCCACGGATGGTTTCGCCTGTTTCTCGCCAGTTTCGAAGTAGTGGAGAATCTGGGAAAAAATCCATGGATTTCCCTGGGCGCCCCTGGCGATCATAAAGCCGTCACAGTGGGTCTGCTCCTCCATGGCGATGACGTCCTCCGCGCAGAGCAGGTCCCCGTTGCCGATGACTGGGATGGATACGGCATCCTTCACCTGACGGATGATGTCCCAATCCGCTTTTCCGGAATAGTACTGCTCTCTGGTTCTCCCATGGACCGCCACCGCTGCCGCTCCCGACTCCTGAGCAACCCGGGCGATTTCCACCGCGTTCACATGCTCGTCGTCGAAGCCTTTTCGAATCTTGACAGTTACCGGCTTTTTGATTGCCTTAACCGTTTTTTCCACAATCTCGCCAACCAGTTTGGGGTTTTTCATCAGGGCTGAGCCCTCCCCGTTGTTGACCACCTTCGGCACGGGACAGCCCATGTTGATATCCAGGATGTCAAAGGGTCGGTCCTCGATCTGATGAGCCATGGAGGAGATGATGTCCGGGTCATTTCCGAACAGCTGCAGGGAGACCGGATTCTCCCGAGGATCGATGGTCAGCAGTTCCTCCGTGTTGCGGTTTTTGTACATGATTGCTTTTGCGCTGACCATTTCCGTGCACAGCAGGCCCACCCCCTGTTCCTTGCATAACAAGCGAAATGGCAGGTCTGTTACGCCTGCCATGGGAGCCAATATTAAGTTGTTCGGTAAGGTTACGCTTCCGATTTGAAGCGGTGTAATCTTGCCTTTTTCCATAATTACTCCATGCCCTGTCCTAAGAATCGCACCTTATAGTATGTCTCAAGGGCTTCCAATAAATCCATCTTCTGGCTGCGATACTGTTTGATCTTCAGCACGCTTCCGATCTCATCGTAGAAAAAGTCGTTTTCCTCGCAGGATGTGCGAAATTCCAGTTCTCCGTCCTCGTTGTACACCAGTTCCAGGATTCCGCCCACATCCTCGGTGTAGAGCACGCACATGATCTGCAACTCGTCCTTGATGTTTTCCGGCAGTTCGGAAAAACTGTCGTTCAAATAGAATTTTTTGTTGTATCCGTTGGCTGCGCAGAGCACGACCTCGTCTTCTTTGTATTCAGACATATCCGTATATTCCTCTCACGGAGACTTCCCCGCTGGACACCAGTTTCCGGGACTCCCAGGTGTCCACGATCAATTCTCCTTTTTTTGTGATTCCCATGGCTTTTCCCTCGAAGGGTTCCTTGGGGTCCAGCACCCGCACGAATTTTTCCCGATTTACGAGCATGCGGTTGTATTCGTTCATCAGCGCTTCCAGGTCCTGGGTTTCCAGGAAGACCTCATAGTATTTTTCAAAGTGCTCCAAAAAAGCTTCGATGATGTCCGCCCTTCGGAAGCGTTTTCCCGATTCCAGCAACAGGGAGCTTGCCGTTTCCCGAAGCTCCTGGGGGAAGCTTTCGTTGTGGACGTTGATGCCGATGCCGATGACCACATGGTTGATATAGTCAATCTGTGCGCTCATCTCCGTCAGGATTCCCACAATTTTGTGGCCGTTGATGACGATGTCGTTGGGCCATTTGATCTGCGCCGGCAGCTGTGTCACTTCCGTGATGGCCTTTGCAACCGCCAGGGCTGCCACAAGGGTCAGCATGGACGCGTTATTGGGATTCATATCCGGTTTTACCATAAGAGTCATAAAAATTCCCGTATGCTGGGGGGATTCCCAATTTCTCCCTCTTCTCCCCCTTCCGGCTGTTTGTCGGTCCGCCACCACCAGTGTGCCGCTGGGATAGTTCTCCTCCGCCAGCTGCTTGGCCTTGGTGTTGGTGGAGTCGATGCTGTCAAAATACAGAATCTCCTGCCCCATCCACTTGGTTTTCCGATTGCTTTTCAATTCCTCCGCGCTCATGATATCCGGTGCCGAGATGAGATGATACCCTTTGTTGGGCACGGCCTCAATCTCGTATCCGGCATCTTTCAGTTGATTGATGGCTTTCCATACCGCGGTTCGCGACACGCCAAAATGATTGCACAGCTCCTGCCCGGAGACATATCCTTCCGTCTCCCGGAGCATGGTCAGTATTTCCGTTTTCATATCTCCCTCCGAAAGATCATCGCCAATTCCAAAGATTTCTTCCCCGGTATCTCTCGGGAATTATTCTCCCAAGGTTGCCTTCATGATTGCCTTGATGGAGTGCATTCGGTTTTCCGCCTCGTCAAATACCACAGACCGCGGTCCCTCGAATATTTCGTCCGTCACTTCCAGTTCTGCCAATCCGAATTTCTCATACACCTGCTGACCGATGGTGGTCTTCAGGTCGTGGAATGCCGGCAGGCAGTGCATGAAGATTGCGGTGTCCTTGGCATTTTCAAACGCCTTGGCATTCACCTGGTACGGGGAGAGTTCCTTGATTCTCTCTGCCCACACTTCCTCCGGTTCTCCCATGGATACCCATACATCGGTGTAGAGTACATCCGCATCTTTGGTTGCCTCCGCCACGTTGTCGGTGAGGGTGATGGTGGCTCCGGTCTCCTTGGCCACTCCTTCACAGTATGCCACCAGTTCCGGATTGGGGAAGTACTTGGGGCTGGTGCATGCCACAAAGTGCATTCCCAGTTTTGCGCAGGTTACCATCAGGGAATTGCCCATGTTGTACCGGGCGTCTCCCATGTACACGAATTTGACGCCTTCCAGATGTCCCAGATGCTCCCGGACGGTGAGCATATCCGCGATCATCTGTGTGGGGTGAAATTCGTTGGTCAAGCCGTTCCACACCGGGACTCCCGCATATTTCGCCAGCTCTTCCACAATCTCCTGCCCGTATCCACGGTACTCGATTCCGTCAAACATCCGGCCCAGCACTCTTGCGGTATCCGGGATGCTTTCCTTTTTTCCAATCTGGGAACCGCTGGGATCTAAGTAGGTGACATGCATTCCCAAATCGTGTGCTGCCACTTCGAAAGAGCATCGTGTTCTGGTACTGGTCTTCTCAAAAATCAAGGCAATGTTCTTGCCTACCAGGCTATTGTGCAGGATTCCCTGCTTTTTCTGTTCCTTTAATTCTGCGGACAAATCGATGAGATAGCGGATTTCATCCGGCGTGTAGTCCATCAGTTTTAAGAAGTTTCGTCCTTTTAAGTTCATTGCTCTTTCCTCCTCGCTTTACATTGAAGTCATTTTACTCCATTTGTGCGGTATCATCAAGATTTTGTAACATAAAAAACAGGGCTGTATGTTTTACAGCCCTGCCCGATTCTTTTGTCTAGTAGAATACCAATGCGTCGATTGCAATTCCTTCATGTCCGGATTTGGTCAACTTAAAGCTGCACGCACCTCCCACATTGCTGTCGCCGTTTAACGCTGCGCTTGCTGCCGCCATGGCAGTTTCGCTGATGGATTTGTTCAGTCTCTTGGCAAGCGCCCCGTTTGAAGCAGGTCCAAACTGGGACTTCTGGTAGATGACCTCCACCAGGGTATTGGGATAAGAAGGACTCTTCACCCGGTTTACAACCACTGCGCCAACTGCCAGCTGGCAGTCGTAGGATTGGTTTCCCGCCTCGCACTGAATCAATGCTGCAAGGAGTGTTACCTCATCCACGTTTGCGGCCAATGCACTTCCGGTGACGGTTCCTGCGCTCTCGGTCTGCTTTGCCTTTGCAGCAGCTGCTGCCTCCGCCTCTCTCCGGGCAATTTCCGCTTCCTCTTCCACGGTGAGTGCTGTGCCTGTGGACAGTGCCACATCCACATATTCCGCGGATACATAGTAGGTTTCCTTATTGTAGATAACTGCGACCCATCCATCTTCCACCTCTGCACCGGTGTCCACCAGGATGGCATCATTTTCTGCCAATGTCTTGACAACTCCCGATTCTGTGGACATATCCTTGCGGATGCGAAGTCCGTTTGTCAAAACCGTTGCAGTTGTATGGCAGTTCTCCATTGCGTAATCATAGGCTTCCTCGCCGGTTACGCAGTAATCACTCTTAACATATCCTTCCACATTGCCGGAAGTAATCTTAATCCATTCCCCTTGGTCCTCAAGGACGGTTGCAAGGTCTCCCTTGTGGAGAGTTCCCACGATGGAGGATTCTGCGTTGGCCTCCGCCCGGACATTCATCTCCTTGTCCACGTCCGCCATGAGCTTGTCGCTCCATTCGCTCTCCGGTTCCTCTTCCTCGCCGGATGCGGCTACTACGTCCACTTCTCCGCGCTCCACATATACGGTTTCCTCATAATCCCCAACTACACCGGAGACTCCGGCGATGACATTGTCCGCTGCCTCCGAGGAAGGAATTGCGGCAAGTGCCAGTGTGTTATCGATTGCGGAAGCAACCCCGGCCTGCATTGTTGTGCCCTGCTCTAAAGTTGCGCTCTGCACAATTGCGGTATCATTCGTCAAAACTGCGGTGATGGAAATCATAAGGGTAAGTCCCAGAAGAGCAAAGACTTCCATACATTTTCTGTTTTTATCCATATATACCTCCGTTAAGAGTAATATATCCGTTTTTTAAAAAAATATGTCATTTGTTACGAATTTATTACACGGAGATTATAGCAAAGCGGAATAATTCTGTCAATTTTGCCTCCGAAGTTTATGAAAATAGGCGTATTCTTACAAAAATACGCCTATTTGTTTAGCACTTTTACCTACACAGTACCAAAGTCACAGATTTCATAGTTAGAACTTGTGCACATAGTTTTTAGTTTTTCTTGTTACTTTCTACCCAAAATCAGGAAAATATTTCCTGGAGCACAGAGGAAATCAGCTGATTCTGTTCCCTTTCCCGCTGCTGTTTAATCTGCTCCTCCTTTTTGCGCTCCTCCTTTTCGTCCTCCTCCAGGATCATGTCTAGGTAATCCTGCACCATCCTGCTTATGTTGTCCAGCTGTTTCTTTATCTTATTTGTCTTATGTAACACAATCGGAATTAAAATTGCCGCCACAATGTCCACCACCGCCAGTATGGCAAACACAATCATCCAAGAATCCATCAGTGTGTTCACAAGCGCTCCTTCCTACTATAATATATTTTTCTGACGCCTTTTATTATAGGAAATTGTCCTGTGAAAGGAAAGGTCTTTGTCCCATCTTTCGGTCGCAAGTTTTCCTTTTTTTAGACATAAGATATCTGCATAAGTTTCTTTGTTGACTTTTCCGGTTTGGAGTATAATATAGTAGAGAAAGCGCATACATAGAAAGGATATCCACAATGAAGAAAATCGTAATGACCGGCGGAGGCACTGCCGGACATGTTACACCAAATATCGCACTCATGCCGGCTCTCAAGGAGGCCGGATACGAGATTTCTTACATCGGCTCCTACTCCGGTATGGAAAAGGAATTGATTGAAGCACAAAATATCCCCTATTACGGAATTTCTTCCGGAAAACTTCGCCGCTATTTTGATCTCAAAAATTTTTCCGACCCGTTCAAGGTACTGAAAGGTTATGGTCAAGCTATTTCTCTGTTGAAAAAACTGAAGCCGGACGTGGTGTTCTCCAAGGGCGGCTTTGTGTCCGTTCCGGTGGTGCTGGCGGCAAAAACCTGCCATATTCCGGCGATCATCCACGAGTCCGACATCACTCCCGGACTGGCCAATCGCATCGCTGTCCGCGGGGCTCGCAAAGTGTGTTGCAACTTCCCGGAGACCATGAAATATCTTCCGGAGGGGAAGGCGGTTCTCACCGGTTCTCCCATTCGCCAGGAGTTATTCCAGGGTGATGCTGAGACCGCGCGGAAATTGTGCGGGTTTGCAGACCACTCCAAGCCGGTGCTCCTGGTGGTGGGCGGAAGCTCCGGTTCCAGGGTGGTCAACGAGGCGGTGCGCAAAGCTCTACCGGAGATTTTGGACCAGTTCTATATCATCCATCTCTGTGGAAAGGGGAATCTGGATGAAACCCTAAAAGGCGTGTTGGGATATGCACAGTTTGAGTACGCCAGCGCAGAGCTTGCAGATATGTTTGCGCTTGCAGACCTGGCCATTTCCAGAGCCGGTGCCAATTCCATCTGTGAATTGCTTGCTCTTCATAAACCGAACATTCTGATTCCCTTATCCGCAGCGGCAAGCCGCGGCGATCAGATTCTGAATGCAAAGTCCTTCCAAAAACAAGGGTTCTCCTATGTGATTCAGGAGGAGGCCCTGACGCCGGAGTCTCTCCTCGCCGCAGTTATGGAGGTGCAGACCAATCGGGGCACCTACATTCAGGCGATGTCCGAAAGCGGTCAGATGGATTCCATCGGCACAATTATCGATTTGATTCAGTCGGAAAGCAAATAACAAAAATCCCGCCGTTTTTGCGGCGGGGTTTTTCGTATTACATCTTCATGCTCTCACAGATTTCTCTCATCTCTTCGTCGGAAAACTCTAGGTGATTCCATTCAATCACACCGGCGTTGTCCTCTTCCTTATATCTTGGAATCAGATGCATGTGAAAATGAAAAACAGTCTGTCCTGCAATCTCGCCGTTATTCTGTACGATATTGTACCCGTCGCAGCCCAGTACCTCTGTCTCGTGGGTGATGATTTTTTGCGCCAGCTTGGTGGCCTTGGCCAGGGTCTCGCTCTCAATCTCATAGATGTTTGCATAATGCTCCTTGGGCAGGATAAGCGCATGTCCCCTGCTGGCCGGACTTGCATCAAGAATTACCTTGAAATCCTCATCTTCATAGATTGCATTGGTGGGAATCTCTCCATTTGCCAATTTACAGAAAATACAATTTGTATCTCTCATTTTTCTTTCTCCTTTCAAGAACTATGTCGATTTATGTAAACAGATTTTGATTGCATATTTTTTGCTAAATGATAAACTGTTTATAGGATTTTGGAGGAATTATTCGTATGATTACGGCTGAAGATTATCAAAGGATCTTTCATGAAATCAAAAACGAAATAACGGTCATCGGATGCACCCTTCAGCTTATGGAAAAGCATAATCCGGAGGTGAAAGCACTCCCATATTGGAAAGAAACCATGGATGATGTGGCAAGGCTGCGCGCCATGGTTCTTGATATGTCTGCCCTACGGCAGAACAACAGCCTGAAACCCTCCGAGGTCGACCTGGAGATCTTCATGTCCGAGATACACACCTCTTCTCAAGCAATGATGACAAACCCGGAACTGTTAATCTTGCAAATGCAGCACCCGTTACCGGTCTGCTATTTTGATCCCGCGCTTCTACACCATGCTCTGCTCAATCTCATCAAGAATGCAATTGAAGCTTCCGATGCGGATTCTCCCGTAACCATCAAAGTCTATTCCGACTACGATTACGTCCATTTTGAGGTCACCGACCATGGCTGCGGAATTCCACAGGAGGCAATGGCGCATCTGTTTACACTGTTCTATACCACCAAAGAAAACGGAACCGGTCTCGGCCTGTCCATTACCAAATCCATGATCGAGGCGCAAAACGGCACCCTGGACTGCTCATCCGTGGAGGGGGAAGGCACCACTTTCACTATTAAAATTCCTTTAATTCTTAGTCAAACCGAAATACCTGATCCAGAGTGCGAAGAGTCTTAAAGTTACCTTTTGCAGACATTGCCCCTGTCATAAATGCGCGCTGGAATGTCATATGTCCATCCACAATCGACTGCATCACGGACATATTGGTTTTTGCGTACACGTCGATATTCTCTCCCTGACCATAATTTAAATTCAACTGTTCCCCCTGTATCTCAATCGTCAGAGGTTTTGGACATTCTTCAATGATGATGGAATATGTGGCCGAAAAACCTGCCTGCGGTACAAAATGGATTTCCAGCTCATGGATAAACGGCGTCTCCTGATCCCGTTTTGCCTGCCCCATCATATCCTTGAACATCATGGTCAGCTCTTCAATATCTTCCCGCTGCTTTTTCACATAGGAATCGTCCGATACATATTCGGATAACTGCTCGCTCTCCTCCGGGGTCAAATTAAGCTGCTGTGTACGAAGCACATTCTGCTTGACGGCGTAGTTGCTGGTGGGAAGACTCTTCATCCTCTGGGAGATGGTGCGATACAGATTTTCCGCCTTCTTCTCAATGATTAATCCGAAGTCCTGGTTCATCTCAAATTCCACCAGATCCTCAACGTATCCACACAGGCCGGAGCAAGGTAATCCGCCTAAAATTTCCCATGCGTTCATGAGAGTTAGCTCTCCCTCCCGCTCTCCGTATGTGGTGGACATAACAATGGGCTGCATGTATGTGGAGGCAATTTTTTCCTTATCTCCATACAGCCAACAGGAATCCAAAAACTGCTGCATATATCCGCCGATTCCAAACCATTCGATGGTTGTGGCCAGGATAATTCCGTCCGCCTCCTTGAAGGTGGAGGGCAGTGTCGCAATCTCATTCTTGTGCTCGTAAATATTGTATCTTGTCACGTTGACCCGAAGCTCGGAGAGAACCTCCTCCATTTTCTTCAGCACATACAAGGTAGGGTCGTCCAACAGACCTCGTCCGCCATAATATACATTAATATTCATATGTACCTCTTCCAAAGATTATTCTGTTATTAGTATATTGACTTTTCCGCTTAAAATCAATATTTTTGAGGTTTTCTGCGGTACAAAATGCACGATATGGCAAAGCCCATAAAGAGTCCTCCCACATGCCCCCAATTGTCCACGCCCGCTGTGGTAATTCCATAATACAAGGTAAGCACTATCATAAAAATAAGGCCTTTGGTATGTAGCGTCTCATAATTTCCTTTGTTGATAATTACCACCCAAAGCAATCCTCCGATAATCCCAAAAATCCCGCCCGATGCCCCGGCGGATACCGCATAGTCCCCGCTGCGCATCATCATGGTGTAGGAGAGTACACTGCCGGAAAGCGCTGACATTATGTACAGCAACGCGTATTTCACATGTCCCAGAGCGTGCTCCAAATGGATTCCCGCCGCTCCCAGAACAATCATATTGCTGAATAAATGCTCAAATCCATAATGTAAAAACGCGCTTGTGAAAAATCGCCAGTACTCTTTTCTCACAAAAACATCCTCCGGATACATTCCTCCCATGCGGCGGATATACTCAGCCTCCCCAGAATTGCCGTTTAATTCGGTAACCAAAAACAGGATTACATTGGCGAGAATTAACAGTACGGTTATTCGGTTATCCCAAATTTTTCTGAACTTATCCATAGGTCATATTATAGGTTTTTGGACAAGGTTTTGCAACGAAAAAGGGAAAGACCGTTTTATAGAAACCGGTATTTTACGTCGGCAAATTTGATGATATCGTTGCTGGCCAGCTTCCGTTTTTCCCGGTAAGGTAATAAACTGTCGTTCACACTGGTTCCATTTGTAGAATTCAGGTCTTCGATGTAATACTCCTCCTCTTCATAAACAATCCGGGCATGCAAATGGCTGACCGTTTCCTTTTCAATTCTGACATCTGCCGTCTTGCCCTTCCCGATGCAAACCGTTCTCCCGGCGATATCAATATCGGAGTATCCCTCATAGCCTTCATACAGGAGAATCCCATCCGGGTGTTCCCGCCGATCGCTCAGACAGATTGTGGGATGAAGCGGAACTTCCTGCTGTGGGGAAACACTCTCCAATCCTCCCTCCTCATCTTCAGGGTAATATACCATCTTGGCTTTCGTTTCCTCCTTTGACTTCCTCGTCCTCCTTTTTCGGAATTCGTATCTCCAATTTTCCCATATTTCCTTTATCCTATTGAAAATAGCCCCAAGTTCCCGTTCCACGGGGGAACCGACATCTTCGGGCAAAGTATCATGGGCCGGCACAGAAGTCTTTGGTCTCTCCTCCGCCGTATTCGCCGCTATCGGTTCCACCGCAATCTCTTCCTGCACCCGAAGCGCTCTTGCCTCCGCGATGGAATCCCTCAAATCCGTAATACTGTAATGCTCCTCCAGGGTCTTTTCGTACAACCGGTAGGCCATCTGCACTGCTGCCGCATCGCTATGGTCCAACCTGGTAAGGAGATACTCCATCAGCTTCCGGAACTCATCGTTCAGTTGTGCCTGCTCCCCCGGGCAGACAGCAAAAATAATCTCACCATTTACGTTGGACACATATATCTGTTCCGGGTCCAACAGAATACTGTTTGTGCTAATCATGTTGCGGCCGACAATCTCCACCTGCGCGCATAAACTCACAATCAGTTTCTCCATAAAATCCAAACCCACACTGTGTATCCGGCAATAGGTATCCAGGGATTGCTTCCCGGAGATACAATACCAATATTGGTCCTTTCCATCCACATAGCACTTTTCCACCGGTAGAAGTCCGTCTATCTTCCTTTTCAACAAAACCTTTTCATCAAACTTCCCCGGGTCTTCCGACGTAATTACCATATAGCTGGCCGTCAGCCGTCTCTCAAAGCTCACTATCTTTCCCATCCGCAATCTCCTCCAACCATTCGGCCCGATAAAAATCCTCCGCTTCCCACATCTGTACCAAGGACTCATGGCTGTCGTCCTTTCGAATTTCCTGATACAGTACCAGGCCGGCCTTCATTGCCAGCATGATCACAAACAGAAATATTGGTACCCATATGGCTGCCTCAATCGTATAACTTCCACGCATAGTTCTACCCCTCCAGCAACGTGCACAAATATCCCATCAGCAAAAATGGAACAAACGGAATCTCGTATTTTCTTTTTTTGTGACATATTCCAATCAAAAACAAAGCCACCGACCCCGCGAAAATAATTGCCAGAAAACAGCACAAAAACATGTCATCTGCGCTGAGATTGCAGCCCATTGCAAGCAAAACCGCTCCGTCTCCATATCCGATTTGCTCCCGGGAGATTCCTGCCAGTATCAAACATAGGATTCCGGGTATCAGGGCGAAAAGCATTTCGTAGCTGACACATTTGCTGTAGATATGGTATCCCAATCCCAATAGCCCATATATGCATGTGAAAAAGAGCGATATCCGTTTTGTCCGTATATCCATAAGGCTGTTGACGGAAAGCCCAAACAAGTTTATTCCAATATTCAAATTTCTCCTCCAACTATTCTTGATAACATTTCGAGCAGGCATGGCGCCCTTTCACTTCGTTCAGATGGACCTTATAGATTGTTCGATGCAGCCCCGGGCACGTCAAACCGGAGTGATAGGCCTCCCCATAGTTTGTGTAGTAGACCTTTTCATAGTTTGTATTTTTTGCCACGCATTGCCCACACGCGTAGTATTTATGTTCACTTTTGTTCCGCAAACCCTCTATTTTCGTATATGTTGTGCTCCGGATGGACAAATCCAGATAATTGCAGTATCGGGTCTTGTGATACGCCTCCCCCTCCGGCGTTATGTATACCCAATCACTCTCCTCATGTTCATACAGAGGGGCCCCCGTCCATTTCCTACTCTTGCTCTCCTGTAAAATCTGAATCCCATGGAAGGAAAAAAAGCCGATCGGAAATTTGATGCGATAATTTGCCTTCAAATCCACGTAATCCCCTTCAAAATCAGATTCCAGCAGCAGTATCCCGTTCTTTCCTCCCCAGATATACCGCTCCAGATAATCCTTCTCCCCCAATTGGCTGCGAAAAAATACCTCCGCAGTGGCAAGACACCCCGCCTCGGATTCCGTCACTGCGGCCATGGCCGCGGTCTTTCTCCCCGCATAGGACAGGGCCTGATACACCTCCGTCTGAATCAGAAGCACCCGGAAAAAGAACAGAAGGAACGCAAAAAAGCCTGCCGTCAGCGGGAGGATCACCGCCGCCTCCAGCGTCAAAGATCCCTTGCGGGGATATAAGGGTGTCTCATTGCGCCAATTGTTTACCCGAATTGTATATGCGTGCTTTGAGAGAGATTTGGTAAAATTTGACTGTAACCTATTCTTTTTACAAGGAGACACCCTTATACCCCCGCCTTTCTGTATGAGTATTTCTTATTCACATAATAGTGATATCCGCCTTTCTTCATAAAAATCGGACCGGATTCGTAACTGTACGCAAACTCTGCGTCTATGATCAGATGGTCCATACGAAACTGACGGTATTCATCCAGGATTCTTATGGAGGCCTCCATCACGTCCATACTCCGGTACGCCAGAGTATCCACCCCGTGTGCCACAAGCAGGATTCCCACGTAATCCCCGTAAGTCATCCCATTCTCGCAGGATTTTGCTTTGATGAAGGATGAGCCCAGTTCCCCCAGAATGGACAGGTCGCTGGTCCATTGGGAATCTGTCTTGAATGTCGCAATGCGCTCCCCCGCCAGGAGCGCCCTCACATCCAGAATGCTCTCCGCATACGCCCACGCTGCAATTAGTCCCCACTTGATCACCTCCGCTAGTTCCGGGTTCGCCAACAGCAGAGAAATCCCCTCCGCCACCAGCTGCGCGGCCTCACATTTCTCCGTGTCCGAGGATAGATACATGAAATTAGCGGCCTCGCGGATTGCAAGAATTCGTCCCACTACCGCCCTTAAATTCTCTATATCACTGGATTTTCCCCCGATGATATACTCCTTCTCATAATCCAGGGCCCGATTGGGGTACACCTTGTCATAGCCGGACATATACCGCAATAGATACATATCCATAAGGAGCAAATCAAGCGCATCGCAGGCGATCCCCGTTTCCTGATTTCCCTTGGCCAGTGTTCTGTTGGACACTACTGCGCCGGTGTTGATGGCCTTCTGCGACACCTCATCCGGGTTCTCCAGCACCAACTCCAAAATGCCCTTTTTCACATCCTTGGAGAAGGTGTTGAGAATGTTGTCATCTCCGTTTCCCCCTTCCGCCTCTGTTATGGCCGCTTGCGCCCGATAGACAGCATCCTCACAGGATGGGGATTGATTCATAAGAGCATCCACGGAATTGCGGTTGTTCAACAACTGCTGCACCGCATTAATCTGCAGTAAATTGCGCATGTATCCCGCAGTCGCCGCCTCAAAGACCCTTCCATCGTCATCGGTAATGAGGCGGCACTGAACCATCTCCACATCCAGTGTGTCCATCTGCAATAGGTTATGACGCCAGGACCACCCTCTCACGGGATACATATTGGTGTCGGATAATTCCAGGAGTTCATTTTCCAGGGATTCCAGCTGCAGACTATCCTCCCCGCTGACAGCTCTGCCCAACAGGTGGTAGTTCTCCCAGAGGGGAGGCAGATATCCTGCAAAGGCCGATTCCGTCACCGACGCCGCATTGATCTCCCCGATTCGCTTCAGTTCGATGTAGTGGGACGCTTCCAAGAGTGCCAGGAGAAATGTGGCCACCAGCATAATGGTCAAACTGGAAAAAATCGTCAAACTTCCCCTTCCCATTTTTCGCATCATATTTTTCCGGCCTCGGTGGTAATCTTGTCAAAAATATCATTTACCAATGCGGTGAGCTGCTTCTTAAAAATCAACACCAATGCGATCAATACCACCAGAATCAGTATCAATTCAACCACACCGACTCCGTCTTCCTCTTTCAAGAAATTATTAAATCTTAACATAATTTTCTCCTTTCATATTGAAAATTCAATGGTTGCCGGAACAATCACAATAGCCATGACAATCCCCATCATCATGATTAGCGGAAAAATCATCTTGGTGGAAGCCTCCTCCCCCAGCTTCCGCGCCAGCATGGTTCGTTCCGCAAACGCCGTCTCCGATTCCCTCTGCAGCTGTCGGCATAACCCCACCGAACCCTTCTCCAAATTCTGAATCAGAATGCGAATCAGACGATAATAGGGGCGCAAACCGATTCTTTCCGCAAAATTTTGATATGCTGTCCGCTCACTCTCGCCCCCTTCCATGGCCCTCATGGTGACCAGCATTTCCTCCTGCAATTTCTCTTTCCACTTTGCGTCTTTTAACCTTTTATCGCTTTTAGGAGCGGAAATTCTATTCCATGCTTGCTTAATCGGCATTCCACAGCCTACCAAAACAGTCAGTTTGCTCACCAAATCCGGATACGCCAGGAGGAACTCCCGATCCCGCATTTCCTTGGCTTTTTTCCTCTTTTCCTTTCTCCAAAAAGGAATCAGCATCAAAATCACAAGCTCCAGACCCACAATTTTTTGCGCCGTATGTTCCCTTTCCTCCCCCCAGGACAGGGCTACCCCTGCCAATTCCTCGGGGAGAGAGATTTTCGTATTCCCCGGGAGCTGTTTTTGTCTCTCAATCTCCTCCGAGATCTCCTGCATCAATTTCTCCGCATCACTCTTCTCCCAGGGATAGATATGGATAAAAAATCCATACAGCATCTCCTCACCCTCACAGGATAGTTCCGCCTCCACGTAGAGGGTCTCCCCGGATTCGCCAATCTGCTCCTGTCGCACCTTCCCTTCCGTGTCGAGAAAGCGATAATTCTCGTAGGTCCATTCCGCACTCACCAATCCCCCCACATAGGATTCCCGGGGATGGACTTCCACCGTCACCCGGTCCGGGTTCTCCCCCTCCCGGAAGAAGGTGCTGTCAATCTCTCTTTGCGCCTCCGCAAAGAGCGCCTCCACCTCCTGCGCAGACAAGCTCCTCGCTGGTATGTCCACAGAATACGTGCAGTCCTCCAAAATCCCCTCCGCATCCAGAGTGAGAACCACCTCCCGAGCTCCATCCCCGGGTTCTCCCATGGAAATACAGTTATCCGCATCCAACTCCCCCTGACCTTTTTCAGACCACCACGCCGCAATGGGAAGTCCGATTAGGAGAATCGCCGCAAACACATATTTTTTCTTATTCATCTCTCACACCTGTATTGTAATAATTCGCTCTGCAACAGCGATTGCAGCCACGTAGCATCCCAAACACCCACTCATGATTCCGACGCCTAGCCAATTGTGATATAAGATGTCCAGGTATCCGTCGGAGGAAACGCGCAGGAACAGCAGGATAAACATGGGTATCACATCCATTATCTTCTGCTCCAGACTTTTTGAGGCGACCATAACCTGAATTTCCGCTTCCACCTCCATTTTCTCCCTCAAATGATCGGTTGTGGTGGATATGATGTCCGTCAAATCCCCACCGGTGCGCTTGGCGTAGGAAAACACCTCGGAAAAGCGCATGATATCCTCCACCCCCGAGCGATCAGCGAATTCTTTCAACAACTGCTCAACGGGCCGATTCAGCGCAATCCCCCGATTCATCTCCTGCAATTCGAGGGCCATCACACATTGCTGTCCGTGGAGAATCGTCACCTCCTTCTGTGCTTCCTTCCAGCAATTCTCGATGGCCATTCCCGCCAAGAGCGAGGTCTGAACCACGCGCATTGCATCCACAAACTGCTGCGCCAGCTTTTGCTGCTCCCTTGCCGTCTTCCTTCTCCTCTCCCTTTTCAGTAGGAAGAAGAAAAGGGGTGGATAACCCAAGAGCGGCCATGGGCTGTCGTAAAACAAAAACGCTACCAAAAGAATCATTCCCGCTCCCTGCAAGCCGGCCCCAAAGATTTCCCGGAAGGACAGTTGACCCTTTTTATCCCCCATTTGTAACCTCCTTTGAATGAATCAACTCCCCGCATTTCACCAGGTTCCCCTTCACCCTCCGAAACAGCGGATTCAGCACAATTTCTCCGTCCTTGATTCCCTCCAGTTTCACAATCTCCAGCACCTTTCGGCTCTTGTCGCGCATTCTTCCCAGGTGGACGATAATGTCCACCCCCGAGGCAATTTGTTTTCGAACCGCCAGTAGCGGCAGATCCATTCCCATCAGCACCATCATCTCCAGGCGCGACAATACGTCTACACAGGAATTGGCATGAATTGTGGAGAGGCTTCCATTGTGCCCTGTATTCATAGCTTGGAGCATATCGAAGGCTTCCGCCCCCCTGCATTCCCCCACGATGATGCGGTCAGGGCGCATCCGCAATGAGGTTCTGATCAAATCCCGTATTGTGATGGCCTCCGCGCCCTCACAATTGGCATTCCTTGTCTCCAGCCTCACCAGATTCTCAATCTCCAGAAGCTGCAGCTCCGCAGAGTCTTCGATGGTAATAATCCTCTCATCCCCGGGAATGTATTGGGACAAGGCATTTAGGAATGTGGTCTTCCCCGATCCTGTTCCTCCGGATATCAGTATACTGTAACGCTCCTCAATCAGCTGTTTTAGCAGGCAAGCCGCCTCTTCAGTAATTGCCCCCCTCTCCAGGAGTTGGGCCATGTCCATGGGATGGCTCGGAAATTTCCGGATGGTGAGCGCGGAACCGTCGATGGCGATGGGTGTCAGCACCATGTTCACCCTGGACCCGTCCTCCAATCTGGTATCCACGATGGGGGAACTGAGATTGATGGCACGATTATGCCTTGCCACAATCTGTTGAAAGATGTCCTCCAGCCTTTCTTCCGACGAAAATCTCCCCTCAAATCGGTACATCCGCCCCTCCTTTTCATAGAAAATGCAATTGGGGCCATTCACCATAATCTCGCTGATTTGCGGATCCTCCACCAGTTTTTGTATCACATCTAATTTTCGCATGGCGTTATACACCTGCTGTGCCAAGGACAGCCTGGCCTCGATGGACAGATATTGTTCCCTGGAGCACTCTGCAATCTGCCGCGCAATCAAATCCTCCAGCTCAGCATCCTGAATATCCTTGCTCAGGTCAAGCTGTGCAAGAACTTCCCTCTTAATCCGCAACACCAGCTCATCCAATTTTTGCCACCTTCGGGGTCACCCCGCGAATACGGTCTCCAAACTCGTTCCATTTCCACTGCTCGACCAGTCGCTCACAGCTGGTAACAATCCCTGTCATCAGCGGAACCTCCATTGGCACCATTCTGTCCAGCAAGGCCGTATATCCCCGCCGCTTCATCTCCTCCACCAACTCGTATTCCCGCCATTGGCAGAGCCCGCTTTTTCTCTGTAGAAGAATGACCTGATTACATTGATACAGGAATTCAAAAAAGCCGGTGAACCGAGATCCCAAATTGACGAGGATCACTTCGTAGTTCATCTCCGATTTCAGCAGCTGCATCATCTTGGTATAGGTGGAAACCGATGCTTCACTGATACACTCCGTGCTCTCGGCAGAAAAAATATAGTCCACCTTATCCTTGTGGGAGATGCAGGCTTGCAGTCGTTTATTGGAATAGGTCCCACTTTCCGCCATCACCATCAACTCCTCCAGACCGTATTTTGAGGGGCTCTCAATCAGTTGGGACAACCCGCTGTTCTCCTGTAAATCCAACACAAGAACCGACTGTTCGTCCGCCAGAATGGATGCCATGGTTGCAATAAACGGCATTTGATACTCATTCTCTGCCAGTGAATACACTGCTGTCACCTTGGTCTTCGCGGATAAAAAGCCTCTGTCACAGACCTCCCGCACCTCCCCTCCGATGCAGCTCATAATTTCATCCACGAGAGTGGTAATCTCCTGATATTTTTCCGTGATTCGAATGTGTCCCTCACATAGGTCTTCCGGCGGATCCTGCTCCTCAGTGTCTATCAGATACAGAATCGGTTCCATCCTCTTTTGTGCCACGGAACAGATTTCATCCGGATAGTCCCCACATAAAATCACATCATATTCCTGCTGTCCCTCCCACAACTGCTGTGGGTCACTAAACAGGAACAATTCAAATTGACTCTTATAGTACGTCAGCATACAGCTTGTCAGGCGCGTCTGGTACTCCGGTTCCCCGATGCACAGCGCCAGCCGAATCTTGCGCATAGATGCTCCTTTCCATCTTCAGACAAGCAGTTCCAAGGCCATGGCGGCAATTGTGCCAAGTAACACCGGCAGTGAAAAATGGATCACGTTCCTGCTCTGTGCAAGATCCTTCGGGTAGGGCCTGTTCTCGCCACCCGCCACGTGCCACAAGTGCATAAGCCCGCTGATTACCCGTACCCGAAGTTCCCTCGCGCACAGCAGCTTCACCAGCGCATAGGCCGCACCAATCACCAGCGCAAAAGCCATGGTATTCACCAGCATTTGAAAATTTACAAATCCACCAATTACGGAAAAAAGTTTGATGTCGCCTGCGCCCAGCGCACCGACAAGATAAAAAAGATATAGCACGATAACCGGAAAAGAAATGTTCCAAAGAACAGATACGATGCCTTCCAAGCCATATACGGCCAAATGAAGGCAGATTGCCAAAACAATCCCGAACAGAATCAGCCGGTTACTGATTCGCAGGAATCGGTAATCCAGAACCACTGCCACCCCAAGGATTGCCAGCAGAACCAGATCGCATGCGTTTTGCACACTCAAGGGTGCATCACCTCTTTCTGAGATTGTAAATCGGATTATAGCAACCTGATTTTTCTCTGTCCAGTGCTTTTTCCGATTTTGGAAATATTTTGTTATCCTTCTACAAAAATAAACCGCCGATTTTTGTATAGAATTACATTTTTCGGATTATACTTGTATTAGAACTTCCAAAAAGTGGGTGAATAATATGATTTTTCGTAAAAGAACACAAAAGGATACATTAGATAACGGATATGTGCTGTTGCTCGACAGCCTGGCCAAGACTTCGGAGGAATTGCAAAGTGCCTATGACACTCTGGAAAATGTGACGGATCCGGATCTCATTGATGCATATATTTATCAGGCAAAGGCGGTCCAACTGCGCTACAAATGCCTGCTGGAATCCATAAAAAAAATGGAGGGCTCTTACGCAAAGAACCCTCTATTGTAACTGTTTCCTGTGAAATTTTCCACCAATTCCCCACGCCCGTAGGTTATTCCGGCAACAACCTGCTGCGCGTTGCTCATCAAAGGTCCTGAAGTATCCTGTCTCGCGGCTTCCACGAAGCCGATATACAGTTTCTTCAGGATTTTTTCTGCTTCCTCCAGCCCCTCCGGGCGATTTTCATACAGCGCTCGGGACAGCTCCCTGTTGGAAAACTGATAGAGGGCGTATAGCCTGCCGGCGATTTCATACTGAAAATCCAATGTAGCTATCAGCCTTCCAAGCGTGGCCTGAGCCTTGTGTATTGCGGTTTTGAAGACATCGTGATCCTTGCTTGCTAACGCTTCCTTGGCATCCTCCACATAGGCAAAGAATATATCGTAGGTGATGACCACCAATTCCCCTCGGTTACATTGGCTGAGTCTTCGGTTAAAATCAAGAATCTGTTCCTTTTGCATCTTGCCACCTCACTACTGCAACAGGGATAGTACGGTCTGCGGGAGATCGTTTGCCTGTGACAGCACGCTTGTGGCAGCCTGCTGCAGCACGTTCTGCTGTGTGTATACAACCATCTCCTCCGCCATGTCGGTGTCGATCAATGTGGAGTATGCGCTGGTCATATCTTCCTCGGTCTCGCCCAGGCTCTCGGATGCGTATTCCAGACGATTCTGGAATGCACCGATTCTGGACCGCACCTCGTTGAGTCTCGCCATGGCATCGTCCAGAGTGGAAAGCGCGCGCTTCGCTCCCTGGGATACGGTTACATCGATAGTATCCAGATACAAGGTCTCTGAGGAGACCTCCGGAATGCTGAGCTTCATGGTCTGGTACTGGTTACCGCCGGACTGAATGGTCATCGCACCAATCTCCGTAACATCCAGGGTGAAGTTTCCGTTGACTGCGTCCGGCGCCGTAGCACCTGCAGCGGTGGGATCGAATTTTTCGTCCAACAGAAAATCGATGGAGAATCCGTTAAAGTCGGAGATCTTGATTCGATTACCGTCTGCGCTCACAAGAGTCGTGGATGAGAACCCTGCATTTTCGTAATCGGTGGGAATGGAAACCTGTGCGTCCTTTCCCGTCTCTATTTTTTCAAACATATTTGTCTCGGTATTCAGTGTTCCGCCTAAACCGAATGCGGCATCGATATCCGCGGTTGCGCTGATTTCAATCGCTGCCGAGCTTCCGTACCGCTCACTGGTAATGGTCATGCTGTTTCCGCTCCACTGGGCACTGCATCCCGCCTCCGCAAGACCATCCTGCATAGCCTGGTAAAAATCATCCTGACTCATGTCCTTCGTCAGGTTAATGGCAACACCATTCACGCTGAAGGTTCCCTCCACATTGATGGGGTCAGCTGTGGGGATTGTCATGGTTGTCTCCGCCTTTTTTGCGGCTTCCGTGATATTGACGGAATATTTTCCCACCACCACACTGTCGGAAACGGCAATTCTGCCCGCGGCCGTCGGCTCCGCATACACACGGACATCGGAGGAGCCGTCCAACAGGTTTTTGGTATTGTATTCCGTATCGCCGGAAACTCTGTCCACTTCCTGGCGCAGCTGCTCAATCTCGGCCTGAATGGTCTGTCTGTCCTCCAGACAGTTTGTGCCGTTTGCCGCCTGGACGGTAAGCTCACGCATACGCTGGAGAATGCTGGATACCTCATTCAATGCGCCGTCTGCAATCTGCATCACGGACACGCCGTCGGATACATTGGATTCCGCCTGGCTCAACGCTGCAATCTGCGCTCTCATCTTGTTGGAGATGGCCATTCCCGCGGGGTTGTCTCCCGGCTTATTGATTTTGTAACCGCTGGATAAACGTTCGATGGATACGGACAGCTTTTTCTCCGTTCTCAACAACTGGGAGTTTGCTCTCACTGCGGACATATTCTGATTAATCTTCATAGTATTACCCTCTTTTTCCTGCTCTCTTATGCATCCGTGCACCCATCTGTTCAACTGTCCCTGTTGAACTCGTCTGCTTTCTATATCGGACACGGTCCCCGATTTCTTAACAAAAAAGTATAATTTGCAATTCATGGGAAATCATATTATAATAACCACAGCGTTAAGAAATAAAGACAAAGGAGGCTTTCCTAAATGGCAAGAGTAACTAAGGACACCATGATCGGTGAACTTCTTCAGATTGACCCTAACATCGCTCCGGTTCTTTTGAACATCGGTATGCATTGTCTCGGATGCCCGTCCTCCCAGATGGAGACCATCGCTGAGGCTGCAATGGTTCACGGGATTGATCCGGATGATTTGGTAGAAGATATCAACGGTTTCCTGGAGCAGGATTTGGCTTAATCATTGATAATAATCCAAGAAAAAAGAGTTCGCATCAAACTGCGAACTCTTTTTCTTTGCTCCTATATATCGGCGAGAACCTGAAGTGCATTCCCCTTGATGATCAACCTGCCGTGCTCCGTGTAATAGGAACCGATGGCATTGGTGTAAGTGCGCTGCTGGGCGTACTCGGACGCAATATTGCAGACCTTGTTGAACTCCTCCGGCGTGTGGGAACTCTTGTGCACCATCAGAACATATCGGTTTCTCTGGCGATTGTGGTACAAATCGTTCTCCCCCCGATAGTATCCGTTGAGAACATGGGCAAGGGTCTCCACCTGATCCAGTTTGCCAAACTCGAACAGCTTTGTGAGATCCACCGCAATCTTGGCGGGCGCCTCCCGGGTCACAGATACCGGGTTCTCCGAGGGACCTTCCTTTTTCTCCTCCGTCTTGGGAGTGTCTCCCTTCATCTTGCGGAACAATCCCAGGATATCATCCGCTCCCTGGGGTGGAAGCAAAGCTTCCTCCATTCCGTCCTCCTCCGGGTACAGCATATCATCATCCGGGTCGGAGAATTTGGAAAATCGGGTATCCAGTTCCTCCGGATACTCGACCTTGGTGATCACTAAAATAATGGTATCCGTTCCGGTGGGTATCGCTTCCACCATCAATGGAATATCGTTCACTTCAAAACCAAATTCATAGTTCGCCTGCTGAATCATATCGCGAAAAAGCGTTCTCGCCTTTTCGGAACCATAGGCCAATTCGCTGATTCGAATCTGGCGATCCGCCAAATCCTCCTTGGTCAACGTACAACGAATCTGATTGTCATTTACTTTTTCAATTTTCATTCTAATCACATCCTTACTTTGAAAATCTCCATGTAAATTGTAAGCCTATTATAATCAAATGTTTTGGGGATGTAAAGTTCACAAGTCCTTAAAAATTTCTAAAAAAGTACTTGCAATTTGTTTTCCGGCGTGTTAATAATAGTGCCATGAGATGCGCGACCGAAAAAGGAGCGTATGAATGACACATTAACACATTTTTTGTCTGACAAATACCGATTGATCCGCCCTCTGGGGAACGGAGCTTTCAGCACGGTATACCTTGCCAGGCACCAATCTCTGGAGTCTGATCGAGCTATCAAGATTATCCCCAAATCCGGTACCGATCGTCTCACAGTTTTATCCGAGGCACGACTTCTCAAGTCGTTACATCACCCGGGAATCCCAATCATTTACGACATTGAAGAGGATGATGAGAATTTCTATCTTGTGGAAGAATTCATTCAGGGTGAATCGCTAGAGCAGCTTCTGCTTCATCAACAGACCATTTCCTTAAGGTTATTTTATCGGTTCGCGATTCAGTTATGCGACATTTTTTCTTATCTGCACTCGCTACCGCTTCTGTATCAGGATTTGAAGCCGGCTCATATTATAGTATGCGGGAATCAGATAAAATTAATCGATTTCGGATCACTGTACTCGTTAACAAATGAGGGAAATTCTGTCAAAATCTTTGGAAACGCAACGTATTCCGCACCGGAAGTGTTGCAGAAAAATCCTCCGACCATCCAATCGGATGTGTATTCCGTAGGCAAGATTCTGGAATATCTGTATTCTCATACAGATTCCCCGTTTTCCAAAGCAACTCAACATATTATCCAACATGCAATCAATCCCAACCCGGCGCTTCGATATGAAACGGTGGAGGCGCTTAAGGCTGAGATACAACAAGAATTATCAAATGTCGGTCATCCGCATCTCTATCAATCCATAGTAGTTTTCGGTGCCTTTTGCGGCAGCGGAACCACACATTTTTCAATATCATTGACTTCCACCCTGAATTATATGGGACTTTCCTGCTATTACGCAGAAAAAAACGATTCGAATGCTCTGTTGAAGATGCAGGCTTGTTCTGACTCTCTGCGGGAAAGGGATGGGTTTTTGTACTACAAATGGTTTGTGGGGCTTCCAAAATACGGTCCGGGAATCGTTGTACCCACCTCGGATGCACAGATTGTGATATCCGATGCGGGATCCGACGCGGACCCGGAGCTGCTTGCTTCCGCCGATCTGATCATTATGGTCTGCGGGAGTGCCCCCTGGCGTATTCCGGATATCACAGAACAATTCAACCTTGTGAAACTATTTTCCCATAAGTTGAAAATTGTCTGCAATCCCAAGCAGCCGCAGGTTTCCATGCTGCTTGCCAGAACCTTTGGCATGCCCGTTTACTCCTATTTCGCAGACGGCGACCCTTTTGCCGTGTCGCGGGATAAGCTGGATTTCGCAGCCGAACTGCTGGAACAGAAAGGAAGAAATTCTCTATTTTCAAGATTAAAAAGACACTGTCTGTTTTTCCGAAAACCATAGCTGTCTGCGGCGTCTCACACGGAGTCGGCGCGACGCACATCGCATTGACGCTCTCGAATTTTTATTGCAGCAAACGGAAGCGCTCTGTGGCATATGTGGAGCTGAACAACAGCCACGATATTCACTCAATCGGACCACAGAAATCCTCCTCCATGTTCCGCAGGAACAACTTGGACTTTTTCCCGGATACTTCGGTGCTTCAGTTAACCGATATCCTGCAGAAAAAGTACCAGGTATTTGTCCTTGACATGGGGACGATTACCATGGGCACTATCCGGCAATTTATGCAATGCGACCTGCGGATCGTGACTTTCGGGTGCGCCCCCTGGAAACAGAGATCTCTGGAAGACTGGCTTTCGCGATATCAAACAATGATTAACATTCACCCGGAAACTACACTTTTTCTGGGGAATTTTGGGGAAAGAAATGATGCACTTATGCGAAAGCTTCAACCCTTTTCTTTTTTTCCTGTTCCGTATATCTCAAATCCGTTTCAATTAACAGCCTCTGAATGGCCCTTTTTTGAGAACATGCTTAAGGAAAAATGATATACCACATTTTTTTCTACGCAAACAAGGAGTATCAATGAGAGAAATAACTTGTATCCAGTTGCTGATTGAATTTGGCCCGGTAAATTATGAAGGGGCCATCGTTTGGATGCCCTCAAAGGGGAATGGGGACATCCGCAAATGTGAGGAGGTGATATCGGCATTTTAATCTCTTTTACGTAACTATATTGGTTTGTTTTATAAATGTATGGACAATGCAGGACTGAGCCTTAGCACGGACTCTTAAGTCCACAATTACGCAAGAAAAAAGAGAAATTAGGGGCATGTGTTTATCATGCCCCTTCTTTCATTAAGATTTTATTTATTTTCGACATATTATTTGAATCCTCATATTCACAATGTTATAATCACTTGTAGAAAAATAAGGATGAAAGGGGATATTTTCCTACTATGAAGAAGAAGATTATGCCGGTTCTTGTCGTGATCGTTTTGATTCTTTTGATTATCGGCGGCGTGCTGGCAGTTTCCTTAATTAAGAAATACACTCCATCCAAGGAGCGAAAGGAGTTATCGGAATATTACAACCTGACCTCCGCAGATCAGGTTGCACTCATATACAACTATGAGGTTCTGGATACCACTGCTCTGCTATTGGATGGCTCCGTTTATCTGGACTACAATTTTGTACATGATTTCATCAATCCACGCTTTTACTGGGATGCAAATGAAAATATTTTGTTGTACACCACTGCGGACGAGTTGATTTCCGCCTCTGCGGACAGCACCTCCTACCTGGTAACAAAGTCCTCCGTGGAGTACGGCAAGCCCATCGTGAAGGCTTCCTCAACCTCCGCCTGGGTGGAGATTGATTTCGTGAGACAGTATTCGGATTTCACATACACTTATTATCAGGATCCCTCCCGAATTGTTCTGAACAATAATTGGGGGGAAATCAATGTGGCAAATATTAAGAAGAAAAACACCTCGGTCCGCGAACTGGGCGGAATCAAGAGCCCGATTCTGTGCGATCTCACAAAGGGCGACAAGGTGGTGGTCCTGGAGGAGCTTGAGAAATGGGTCAAGGTTCAGACTCAGGATGGCGTGATTGGATATGTCCGAAGCAATGCCGTTTCCAATCCCACAGTGGAAAATCTTGCCAGCGATTTTGTCCCGGAGACCTTTACACATATTGTCAAGGATTTTGAGATCTGTATGGCATGGCATCAGGTGACCACCAGGGATGCCAATTCCACACTCACCAATGTCCTGGCGGACACAAAGGGAATCAACGTCATCTCGCCCACCTGGTTCTACCTCAATGACAACAACGGTGGAATTGCCAATTTGGCCTCCAATGATTATGTGAACTATTGTCACCAGCAGGGCATCGAGGTCTGGGCACTGGTAAGTAATCTGGAAAACCCGGATGTGGATACCACCTATGTACTTACCCACACCTCCACCCGGCAAAACCTGGTGAATCAGATTATCTCCGTTGCCATCCAGTACAATCTGGATGGAATCAATCTTGATTTTGAGGCCTTGGATCGTGAGCAGGTAGGTGATTCCTACATTCAGTTCATCCGCGAGCTTTCCATAAAATGTGCCAACAACGGAATTGTCCTCTCCGTGGACAATTATGCTCCTACCGAATACACCGCTTTCTATAACCGTGCAGAGCAGGCAAATTTCGTCGACTACGTGGTAATCATGGGTTACGACGAGCACTATGGTGGTTCGGAGGAAGCCGGTTCCGTCGCCTCCATCAGCTGGGTTCGGGATGCTGTCGTCAACACTCTGGAGGAGGTGCCCGCTTCACAGGTTGTTCTGGGAATGCCTTTCTACACCAGAATCTGGTGCACGACTCCGGATGCGGATGCTTCCGATACGGAAATGTCCTACAAGGTCACATCCAAGGCATACGGCATGAGGGCAGCAAATGTTCAGATTGCAACCTACGATGCAGAGAAAACCTGGAATGCGGAATGCGGACAGAATTACGCGGAATACATGGTTGGCGATTCCAAGTATCAGGTATGGCTGGAGGACAGCTCCTCCGCGGAAGAGCGATTGAAATTGCTGGATGAGTACTCCCTGGCGGGAGCCTCTTTCTGGAAGCTGGGCTTCGAGACATCCGATATCTGGGATACCATTATCAAATACATCAACTGATTCATAAGCGGAAAGCGACTTTCATAGGATATATGGAAGTCGCTTTTTTTTGGTGCAAAACATGTCTAAACGCATTCGTATTATGATTCCAACATGCCTGATTCTGTTCTGTTGTTTTTTTGCCGGCGGGGCAGTTTCCCTTCTTGCATCGGTTCCCTTTTTTCGCGCTTCGCGTCAGAATCCCGAAGAAATCTGCGTGGTTTTGGACGCGGGGCATGGGGGGAAGGACCCCGGCAAAATTGCCGTTGATGAGACATTGGAAAAAGATATCAATCTGGCGCTGGTTCAGCGCTTGGAGATCCTTCTCTCAAATAAGGATATTCAGGTTGTGCTGACCCGTGACAGCGACGATTCTCTGTCGGACGGTTTTTCCGGCGGAACCAAACGGGAAGACATGAACCATCGACTTAACATTATCGAAAAGGCGGATGCCGATCTCACGGTCAGCATTCACCAAAACAGTTACACCGCCTCCTCCGCCTGCGGTCCCCAGGTTTTCTACTACTCTAAGAGTTCGCAGGGCAAAGAGTTTGCCGAGGTTATGCAACAATCTCTAAACGATACCCTCTGCCCCAGCTCTCCCAGGGCCGCAAAAGCCAACGATGAATACTTTATGCTGAAAAAAACACCCACACCTACCATTATCGTAGAGTGTGGGTTCTTAAGTAATCCGACGGAAACCGCCCTGTTGAACAACGAGGCTTACCGGGATTTGATAGTCCGTGCAATATACCTTGGAATATGTGATTATCTGGAACTGGGCGAGGAAGCCAACCTAGAAGAGTGATGCGTTGTCAAGCTCCTGAATCCCTTTGATAAAGCTCTCCGCAATGTGATACAGGCGGGTGGTCTGGACCGGTGATTGCTCCGCCTTTTCCACCTCGCCGGCCTTTTCCCTGCGCACATCACTCTGCGTGGAAAAATGCTCCAAAGAAAGATCCGGAATGTAGGCCACGCGGATGTCCACAGGCTCCGGCTCATTCTCATTCATAAAATCCACAAATGTAGCAAGGTTGTCCGATAAGAGCTGTCTCGTCTGTGCATCATCAGTGGCAATCATTCCACTGATTCCCTCCTCCTTCGCCTCAAAGGAAGCCGCTACCTTCCCCATCAATTGTCCCCGGAACATGATATCCACAAATCCTTTCTTTTCACGCCCCCGAATAATCTTGAGGGACACTCCGGTCACGCCATCCCCCGTCTCGATAGGAACCACATAGTTTTCTTCCTTTGCCTGCTCTTTGCAGAGGAAAAACTGCTGATTCATCAGGCGCAATTCCCGAAGATCCCTGACACTGATATTCTGATTCTCCACAATCATTCCCCGCATTGCCTTCTCCGCAATGTCCGCCAGCTCCTCCTGGGCCTGGGCCATCTCTTCCGGCGTCTTTATGGCTTCGCCGAACCTCTCCAGGACAATATTTTTGATGTCCTCCACCTGCTGCATCCTCTCAGAGATGTTTTTGCTTTTTCCAAACAGGGTATCAAACATGGCACTTGGATTCTGCAGCAAAATACTTGCAGCCAGAACATTCTGAATGGAATTCGGGAAATCTCCCCTCTCCAAAAATTGATACACATCCTCAGAGGCCTGAAGAACCTCCCCATACCGGGACAGGCAGTCCTGCTGATATGCCTCCTCAAGCCGCGCATCCTCCACTGCTGCATCGGAGTCTTCGTCCGCCAGGCTTTGCTCCAACGCCTGCTTAAACTGTTCCACTGTCATATCTTCCCAGTTTTCTTCCTTTACCTTGGAAAAGGCAAAGGGCGTAATCATCTCCCCGATATCTTTTGCCAGATTTGTCTGGTAGGAAGCCATAATCTGGTCGTCGATGCGCGGTCCCTCTGTCCGGCTCTTAACCCCGCCGAAATCATCGTCCACGGAATACTCCATATTCTCTTTCTTTCCGCTCCTAACCGCCGTCAACAGATTGCGCAGTGTAAGATCCGCACCCTGATTTACAAGGGCGCCGATGACCGCCCCATCCGTCTTTTGGATCTGTGCAAAAAGCCGGTATATACCGATATATGAAGCCCTCTCTTCCTCCGAGATCTCCTTCTTCTGCTCCAGCTTATAGAGATACTTGCTATACCGCTCCATCTCCCTATTTCCGGTCTCGTCCTGAATCTGTTCCGCCATCTTGTTCACCTGGGAAATCTCCATGTCCAGGGGATTCACATCCCGGCGAATCATCTCCAGCACCGTCTGTGGAGTCATATTTTTGAACAGGCGCTGTATTTCCTCATCCTTCGCCTTGATCATCTCAATGTTCTCCTCCGTGAGGGCGGTTTCGTTGTAGGCGAGAATTCTCACTGCCCTTTGGTTCTCTTCCGTGGCCTCCAATTCCATATCCCGCAGGATATCCTCCACATTGCGAAATGCCTTTTGGATGCTGTCCCCCATGTCTGCCCGGGGCGCGGTCATCAGCGTTTCGTAGCTCTCGTTCGCCTTCGCATACCGATTCTGCAGTGCTTCCCCCGCTTCATGAAGGGACGCGATGGTTTCTCCCCCATCCAAAGCACCCAGAACATTTGCCGGATATCCCTTTAAATCCGAGATATATTTTGTTGTGGAAGTAAACAGCGCTACCTTTTCGTCGGTTGCCTGTATTTTTCCATCGGACAACATTTCACGGGCAAAGGCTTCCTCCTGATTTTTCAAATCATCCACCAGGGCTTCCAAGGGCTTCGTGTCGATATGAATTCCTTTTTTCAAAAGCGCATAGTTTGCCTCTGTGGTCATGGCAAGGCGCACTTCCTCCAGTTGGCGGCGGGCCGTCAACAAAGCCAACTCCGTCGCGGAATGGTTCTCCGCCGCCTGCATATTTGATTCCATCCCCCAATTTATGTCTCTGTTCTTCTGTGCCTGCTTTAGATTCTGAATGGTGAGCTCCTGCCCTTGGGCAATCACATAGGCAAGATCCTCCTCCGTGGTCCCATCTATCACTGCCTTTGCATCTTCGGCGCGCGCAATCATAGAATACCCGGAGATTAACATTCCATCCCCCGGACGACCTCCCTCCGAAATCGCCTGGGCCATGGCTCCCAGGAGGGTTGCCTGGTCCATTCCGGTTGCCAACTGCCCGGATAATTCTTGCAGCAGCTGCATATAGGATAGGTTTTCTACGTTCAGAGATAATCCCTGCTCCAATATCCACCGGCTGTCACTTATGGTACTTTCATCCACTGAAAGCCCGGCGGTTGTGATTATTTTTTCCACCTGCCCTCTCAGCTGGTGGAAATCCTCCTCACTGATCTTCGATTTTCCAGAATCATATGCCTCTGCAGACAGATCTGCCTGCTCCGCCCCGCTGTGCTCCGCCAAGTATATATTTTTGATGCTCGGTTCCAGCTGATTGCGCAACATATACTGCATTGCTCGATCATCCAACGCCTTCAGGGAAGACACCTGGGAAAAAGCCTCCTTTGTATCCTCCACATTCTCCGTTGTCACCGGGAGATCCCTCGCAATCAACTGATTGGAAATCTGCGTGGCAAGCGCTACGCTCCCTGTAATCTCCTCCAACTGTTCCTTGCTCAAGCTGTCCCCATATCCGGAGATATCCACCCCCGCTTTTGCAAGAGCAGCTTTTATTTTGTCCGTCACTGTCACCACCTGGTGGGAGTCCATATCAGAGAGGGAATAACCCTCCTTCTGTGCCTCCTTCAGATCCTGTGGGCTGAGCGTGTTGACCAGGACAGCCATCTGATTGCGCCGAGCCTCCGCGGACATTCCGCTGTCCTCCTGCAACATATCCGCTACGGTTTTGGACTCCTTGTCCCCCTGGCCCGGACGCATGTATGTTGCTTCTGATATATCAATAGACCCTGAAGCAGACACTCCCTGCGTATGTGTATACTGCTCGTTGCCCTGAAAAACTCCCGCAACGCTGCAATCCTGCGCCTCCTGGAAAAAGGCTGCCACACCCGCCTGTGTCTCCTCCACGGATCGATTCACTTGGTTCATTTGTGCCGCTTGATTAATTTGCATGCCTCTGCTCCTTGCGAATTTTCTACTCTTTATATCGGTTCGGCACATGTTTTTTTGAAGTGGGCAAACCAAAAAAGGATGCAACCCGAAAGCTGCATCCTCTATGTCGTTATGTTTAGAATTTGAATACCGCCACTCCGTACGGTGCGAGAGGGTATGCGAAAGAATATGTTCTGTTATCACAGGAAACTTTCTCCGCCTTGTAGGAATCCGGTTTATCCTTATCCGGTCCGCCGAACTTTGCATCCTCACTGTTGAGCACCAGCTTGTAGGTTTTTCTCCTCGGCACGCCGACACGGTAATCCGGCCTCTCCACCGGCGTGAAATTAATCACGAACAGCAAGTTGTTCTTGCCGTTTTTACTCTTGCGCACGAAGCTGAAAATACTCCGGTCGCAGTCATCCGCATTGATCCACTCAAAGCCTTCCCAGGAATTATCCAGTTCATACATACATGGATTCTTCTGGTACAGATGGAGGAGTTCCTTCACCCAATCCTGAACCTTCTTATGGTCGGGGTTTTCCAACAGGTACCAATCCAGTTCTCTGGCTTCACTCCACTCTTGAACCTGCGCAAAATCCTGCCCCATGAAGAGGAGCTTTTTGCCGGAATGACCCATCATAAAAGCGTATGCCGCCATGAGATTCTTGAACTTATCACTCTCATATCCCGGCATCTTGTTGAACATGGAACATTTCAAGTGAACCACCTCATCGTGGGAAAGCACCAGGATATATTTCTCACTGCAATTGTAGCTCATGGCAAAGGTCATCTTATTGTGGTTAAATTTGCGGAAATACGGATCCAGCTTCATGTACTCCAGGAAGTCATGCATCCATCCCATGTTCCACTTGTAACTGAAATTGAGACCGTCCTCCTCAGCGCTTCCTGTCACTTTCGGCCACGCGGTGGACTCCTCCGCAATCATGGCAACGCCGGGGTTTCTTCCGGTAACTACCGTGTTAATATGCTTAAAGAATTCAATGGCTTCAAGATTCTTGTTGCCGCCGTACTTGTTGGAAACCCACTGGCCATCCTGTTTTCCGTAATCCAAATAGAGCATGGACGCCACCGCATCCACACGAAGACCGTCAATATGGTAATTCTCCACCCACATCAGCGCACTGCCGATGAGGAAGTTTTTGACCTCTGTCTTTCCGTAATCAAAAATTTTGGTTCCCCAATCCGGATGCTCGCCCTTGCGGGGATCCGCATATTCATACAGACAGGTTCCGTCAAACTCCGCTAAACCGTGGGCATCCCTTGGGAAATGTGCCGGCACCCAATCGAGAATGACACCGATTTTATTGCGGTGGCATGCGTCAACAAAGTAGGCAAAATCCTCCGGCTCCCCGTAACGGGAAGTGGGTGCGTAATATCCGGTTACCTGATATCCCCAGGATCCGTCGTAGGGATATTCGGAGATTCCCATGAGTTCCACATGGGTGTATCCCATTTCCTTAACATATTTGACAAGACTGTCCGCCAACTCGCGGTATGTATAAAATCCGTCATCCTCACGTCCCGGATGGCGCATCCATGAACCGAAATGAACCTCATAAATGGCCATGGGCTGCTCAAACATGGTCTCATTCGTCAGGGCTGCTCTAGCTTTCATCCAAGCATCATCCGTCCACTTAAAGTGATCGATATCCGCCACCACAGATGCCGTGCCCGGCCTCATTTCCGCGTAATTGGCATAGGGATCCGCCTTATACAGCTTGCGGCCATCCCTCGTATAGATTAAGTACTTGTAGAGCGCTCCCTTCTGTACCCCTGGCACAAACGCCTCGTATACCCCTATGGTCTGCGGCTCTACCCGCTGTAATTGATTGGCGCTTTCATCCCAATTATTGAAGTCACCGATGACAAATACCGCGCTGGCATTTGGTGCCCATACCGTAAAGTTTACTCCCGACTTTCCTTTCACTTTCATCTGATGAGCGCCCATCTTGCGATAAATCTCATAGTGGGTGCCCTGACCGAACAGATAACTGTCCATCTCTGTAAAATTACTCATTTATACCCCTCCGTTTTCGTTATTCAAAATGCTCTTCCAACAAAAGAATGCAATCGTTGTCCGTGTACCTTCTGGCTGTCAAAATACTAAAGTACTTCTTGAGCCCAAAGCGCCCCTCGCGCTCAATGGCACGATCCACAATCTCCTTTACCTCCGCCAAGGTCGTAGCCTGGTCCAACTTCTGAATCCCACTGATTCTGTTGTAGAGAGCGAGCACTGCCAGCTCATCCATCTCATACCCGTGCTCTAAAGCATATGCTTTTGCAAAGGAAACTAGTTCGTCAATCGTAAAAATCGGAACATTTATCTTCTCCGTGAACATACCCGCAAATTTCTCATTGAGAGACAATGCCTTCTTGATGCCCTTGGAGGTTCCCTCCAAAATGACAAGCATTCCGCTGTCATCCCGCTCCATAATCTCCGCCAATGTGGCCTCCGCAGCCGCGGATAAATCTCCGGCTCTCTCGATAATCAGGCAGCCTCCCGCAATCTTGCTCATCAATCCCTGGATATCCTTATGATTCAGGGCATCTGCATCAATCTTGCCGATTTTTCCGGTCAGACGTCCCGTCTCCTGCTGGAGCACCTTAATCAGGCTTGTGGCAAGCACGGTCTTCCCGCTTTCACGGCCTCCGGAAATAATAATATTGCCCGATTTTGCAGTTGAGCCCGGCTGAAGTTGAGCAATTGCGCCGCTCAATGCATTGCACAGCTGTTCCTCCATCCCTTTAACCGGAACAAAATAAGTAAATATCGCCTTTTGACTGTCCGTCAGGTGGTCGATTTTCGGGCTGTTTCCCCTTACCTCTTTTGCGGCCTTTCCCACTGGCAATTCCTGTACCTCCTGCACTTCAGATATCACTGGATTCTCGTCTATCTTCCGTACTTCAGGCTCTTCCGCTTCCGGTGTCGCAAGCTCTGTCATGTCATCGGACGCTCTCTCTATCTGCTCCTCCATGGCCGTATTTTCTTCGGTCAGACGCTCAATTTCACGGTCCAACAGACCGTTTACACTTGAGACGATTTCGGAAACGTCTTCCGCTGTTCCGGGAACGGTTCCCTCCAATGTTAAGTCTGTGCGATTTGGCTGTAAATATTCCTCCACCAGCAGATCTTTCGGTGTTGCTCCCGCATCCAACTTGGGAATCACATCATTCAAACGGTCCATAATGTCACCGGCCTCTTGAAGTGCGCGAGCTTTCGCGGATTCCAGCTTCCGCTGTTCGGCCTCCTGCAGGGCAACCTCCGCCGCGTGCTTTGTTTTCTCCCACTCTTCCAAAACATCCGCAATGGTCATCTGGCCGGTAATCTGCTGCTCCAGTTTGGCCTTTTCGCTCATCACCATGCTAATCTGGCCATCAAAATCTTCCTTCAACAACTCCTGGAAGTTGATGCGGAGCGCTCCGTCAATCTCCTCATCAGTCTCAATATGTACCGCCGAATCTGCTGCTCCCTCCTCCTTGGGTATCTGCAGATAGGGAATATCTTCCACGATTTTCTTGATGGAATCCATGGTGTCCGATACGGTTTCCTTCTCGGTTGCCTCAATGATCTGCTGCATTCCTTTGGCAATCTCCTCCTGGAGATTCACCGTATTAAACCGCTCCGGGTTCAGAGACACCTGGGGAATCTCAACCGGGTCATGCACATATTCCCCGGAATGCTGCATCTCGGCTTCCCCGATTGCGGTAATTCCCTCCCTTGCAAGACGGAAACTGCGGTACTTGTCCTCCTGCGCTTTGGAGAGCGGTTGGTAGAGCATCTTCAATTCCAACGCCCGCTCCACAAACACTCCGTCGCCGAACCACAGAATCAATTCGTCACATTCTTCGATACATTTGTCAATCAACCCTGCTTTGTGATACAGATAAGCCAGCTCATAGGCCCACTCTTCCGTATATTCCTGGGTTTTATATTCCTCGAGAATCTTGATTAACTCCCGGTATTCTGCACCCTCCGCCTTGCGAATCTCATAGCGGAGCACATATTTGGTATTGTCCCGGGGTGCGATGTTCACAAACTCGCGGTAATACTCCCCTGCGGAGACAAAGTCCTTCATCTTAATTGCCACCTCGGCCAGACGATAGATAATGGTTCGACCGATTGGAGATCTGTCATAAGCCTGGAGCAAAATTTCTTTTGCCTCCTCATAGCGTCCCACTTTTTCATATATCTCGCCGGCGCGGACAAGGGCGTTTACATTCTTGACCTTATTCCAGTTGATGGTATCGGCGATATCGGCTGCGGCATCATAATTTTCTTCGGAATACAAGCTTTTCATCTGATCAATTTTTAAGTTGTACTCATATTTATCCACTGTAGCCACCTCAGTTTTTTCCTTGATAATTGGTTCTAATACCCTAGTGTCAGTGTATCATAACCACTATATAATGTCAAAATGCAAGCAGAAAAAAACACCGGAAAAAACATTCATTTTCCGGTGTTTTTCTGTCAGTTATTTTTGAAACCATTTGCGCTTTTTGGGCGGTTCACTCGCCTCCTCCGGGGGAGCATACCGCAGAGTGTTGGTCTCCACATACACCCCTCTTGCGCCGTAGTAATCCTTTGTCGCCTCCGGAAGGTTTCTCTTGCGAAGTCCGAACCGCACCAATTTCCCCACGATGTAGTAGATTACGGCAAAAGTCGGAACTCCTAAAAGCATTCCGAAGAATCCCCAGATTCCCCCGAATACCAGAATTGCAAACATTACCCAGAAGGAAGACAATCCCGTGGAATTGCCCAGAATCTTGGGGCCGATAATATTTCCGTCCACCTGCTGTAAGATGATGATAAAAATGAGCAGATATAATGCGTGCCACGGGCTTTGAATCACCACCAGAAGAATAGTGGGAACCGCACCGATAATCGGACCGAAAAACGGGATGATGTTGGTCACACCGATTATGACGGAAACCAGCATGGCGTTGGGCATCCGCAAAATGAGACACACAATGTAACAGATTACTCCGATAATTGCGGAATCCAACAGTTTTCCCGAGATGAACCCGCCAAAGATCTTGCTGGAATGGCGGATCGTGTGAACGATGACATTTCCGTATTCCGGCTTAAAGATGGCAAAGATAATCTTCCGTGCCTGGGCCAGCAATTTTTCCTGAATGGTCATGACGTAAACCGCAACAACAATTCCGATTACAAAATTGGCCAGCCCCTTGACAACACTGATCACCCCACTGGTAATCTGTATGACATAGGTTTCGATTTCCGGCAGGAGCTTTGTGGTGGTCCACTCCTCCAAATAATCCGTGACCGCTTTGATTGCCATGGTAAAATATTTGGTAAACTCCGTATTTCCATACTCTCCCTGCTTTACCTGCTCGATAAAGGTCTCCACCTGCGAGGGAAGGGTCGTCATCAGTGTGCTGACGCTGGTTACGACAGACGGCACAATCACCGCAATAAGCAGCGCGATGATGGCGATTAGGAAAAAAATTGCACCGGTTACCCCCATCATCCGCGAATACTTCTGTATTTTTTCCTCGTTGGGTTCCTTTTTCTTCTTGACCGCCGCTTCCCTCATCCATCGGGTGACGATACCTTCACAAAATCGCATGGCAGGATTGAGCAGATAGGCCAGCACCAACCCGATGATAATCGGTTGGGCGGCGCGCAGGAGCGCTCCCCAGCCTTCCGCAAATCCTTTAAAACGGAACAGTACAAAAAAGAATAGGATGCAGCACACAAATGTCAGAAATATGGTCACGCCGATGTGATAATAATTCCGAAAACGCTGTTTCTCCTCCTCCGAACTCTTGGAATTTTTCAAAGGTTCATTTTCTTCCCCCATCGTATGTTACCTCCTAACCGCGATAGTAATTAATCAAACATCCCTTGAGGATAATATCCTTTTCATCCGGTGTAAGTGTTCCCATCTTGAGTGTGAACGGCTTCAGTGCGCCATCCTTTACCACATACGCTTCAAACTCTGTTTTACCTTCCGCAATTGCCTCACGGATTCCCGGTAAAAACAGATAATCCAAATTGGTAAACGGAAGTTCTCCCTCGTCGATGATGAACGGAAGCATTCCCCAGTTAATCAGGTTCGAACGGTATCTCTTTGTCGCGTATTCATTTGCGATATTGGCCCATCCGCCAAGCACCTTCTGGCAGGATGCCGCCTGCTCACGGGCGGATCCGTCACCCGGTTTCACCGCGAAAATGGTGCTTCCGAATCCGATATTGTCATGACCCACATTCGGGAACTGCTGCTTGATGATATCCATCACTCCGCGAACTTCAGGCACTGCCTCTCCGGCGCACTGACCGGCCTCGATTGCTTTCTGTGCCTTTTGAATCTCCTTTGCCCTTCCCACATACTCGGGATCCTTGCGGGACAGAGTGAATTCCGCCAATCCCAACGGGTTGGAGCGGAAGGAAGAGGTCTCCCCGGAAGGAATCAACTCATCTGTGGTGGTAACCGGATCATGAATCTCGGATACAACCTTGAGAACCATATTCTCCGGCAATGCGCTCATAGCCGGCCAATCCTTGATGTTGGGGCCAAAGTGAATCTCAACATCCGGATCCGCAACTCCCTTGCTGTCAAAGACGCGATTCTCATATATGGTCTTGTCGAAGAAGTACTTCGGTTTGGTAAATGTCACATCCACATCCGTCGCTGCGGTGAGGTAGCCCTTGTTCGCCGCAGTGGCTGCAATGGAACGGGCATCCATAAGCGCAACGGAACTAATCTGTCCATTCTGAATCTTGGAGCCTTCGCGGTTCGGGAAGTTTCTTGTGGAGTGGCGGATGGAGAATGCATTGTTTGCCGGGGTATCTCCCGCACCAAAACAAGGTCCGCAGAATGCGGTCTTCACAATCGCTCCGGTTGCCATCAGGTTTGCGATGGCCCCGTTCTTCACAAGCTCCATGTAGATTGGAGTGGAAGCCGGATATACACTCAAAGTAAACTCGTCCGCTCCGATGGATGCGCCCTTGAGAATATCTGCCGCATCGCATATATTTTCAAATCCGCCGCCGGCACATCCGGCGATAATTCCCTGATCTACGTAGAGGCGTCCGTTTCTCACCTTGCTCTTGAGATCCAGCTTCACTTTGCCGTCAAAGCTGACTGCTGCACGCTTCTCGCAATCATCCAGAATATCCATCAAGTTCGCATTTAACTCCTCGATGGTGTATGTGTTGCTGGGGTGGAACGGCATAGCAATCATTGGCTTAATCTGACTCAAATCAATCTCGATAAAACTGTCGTAGAATGCCACATCTCCGGGATTGAGTTCCTTGTACTCCTCTTCCCTTCCGTGAATCTCATAGAACTCACGTACCTTGTCGTCCGTTCTCCAGATGGAGGTCAGACAAGTGGTTTCCGTGGTCATTACGTCAACTCCGATTCTAAAGTCCACGCTCAAGTTGGAAACGCCCGGTCCCACAAACTCCATAACCTTATTCTTCACAAATCCGTTGTCGAACACTTCCCCGATGATTGCAAGCGCGATATCCTGAGGTCCCACACCCTTCATGGGCTCCCCGGTCAAGTAGATTCCTACAACACCCGGATAATCGATATCATAAGTCTTGTTCAACAGCTGCTTCACCAACTCCGGTCCGCCTTCTCCCACTGCCATGGTTCCAAGGGCGCCGTAGCGGGTGTGAGAATCCGAACCCAGAATCATTTTTCCTCCGCCTGCCAGCATTTCCCGAGCAAACTGGTGAATGACAGCTTGATGTGGCGGAACATATATTCCACCGTATTTTTTTGCACAGGTAAGACCAAACATGTGGTCATCCTCATTGATGGTTCCTCCGACCGCACATAAGCTGTTATGGCAGTTTGTCAAAACATACGGAATCGGGAACTTCTCTAGACCTGATGCACGAGCCGTCTGGATAATTCCGACAAAGGTGATATCGTGAGATGTCAATTTGTCAAATTTGATCTGCAGCTTGTCCATGTTGCCGGAGGTATTGTGCTCCTGCAAAATTCCATAGGCAATGGTATTCTTCTTCGCTTCATCTGTTGTAACTGCGACACCTGTCCTGCTCTTAACTTCTGCGAATGCATCCGGTGATTGGTATACAACTTCCTTGCCGTTTAGCAGGTATGCACCGTTTTCGTATAATTTCATAGTTTTTCCTCCTGTTCTCCAATTCTCTGTTCCCTTGCATTATAACTTTTGCTTATCGTCTAGGCAAGCCATTTTAAAGGATATTGTGGCAATAAATAGGTCGCCGTCCACAATAATTTTAAATTTCCCGCCCATCAAAGTCGTCAGGTTCTTTGCGATGGACAATCCGAGGCCGCTGCCCTCAGTGGTGCGGGATTCCTCACCCCGGACAAAACGTTCCGTCAGTTCGTCCCCATCCTTGTCCCCCTCTGAACCCAAAGGATTTTTGGACACGTTTTTCATAGTGAACACCGCGTTTTCCTCCTCCACGGAGAGTTCCACATATACCCGGGTTTTCTCCAGCGCATATTTTGCGGCGTTTGTATACAGATTCTCGATTGCGCGGTACAGTTGTCTTCCGTCCGCATAGATGAACACCGGCTGGTTTGGAATCTTTGTGACAATGGTCAAATCCCGCGCCTCAAAGCGCTCGTTGAATTCTCCTCCCGTCTGATACAGCAGTTCCACAAAATCTATGTTCTGCATCTCCAGTTTGATATTTCCGGAACTGATTTTGGAGGCCTCCACCAAATCTTCCGTCAGCTGCTTCAATCGCTGGGATTTCTCATCCAAAATGCGAATATAATCCCTCGCCCTCTCATTCTCCAGATTTTCACGCTTCAACAGGTCCACATAATTTACAATAGAGGTCAGCGGAGTTTTGATATCGTGGGAAACATTTGTAATCAGGTCCGCTTTCATTTTTTCATTTCGAATACTTTCCTCCACCGCATGGCTCAAACCGATTCCGATGCTGTTGATGCAGATTGCCATATCCCGCTCCCGTCCATGGAATCGGTCCACATCCAGAAGCACGTCCATGCTCCCCTCCGCAATTTGCTCCAACACTTTCTGGAGTTCTCTTCGCTCCCTGCTTTTTCTTGTAACGGCGGGGAGTTCGCGGGTTTTATTCCAACCGGACAGAAGGCGGACAACCTGATAGATTAAGGTTTGCTTCCACAGCATATCTGCCTTTGCCCTTCGAACTACGCTTAAGTAAAAAATGAGAAACACCGCATCTGCCAGATAAGTGACACAGCCGGTGGATACCATCAGCCCGGCCAGGGAAAAATTAATTAGGGTAATTTTACGCATGACAGCCACGAGTCCCATGGTGATGGATATGAAAAAAATTGCCAAAAGATCTCCGTAGATTTGATCGATCCAATGAATTTTTATTTCTGTTCCCGCTTGGTCTCTGACTCCGCATGCGCTGGTCAGAAAAGCAAGTGCCACAAAGGCACTGACCAAAAAGGAGATTGCCGCAATGGTATACATTCGCACAAACTGCATCATGCCGTTTTTTATGAAATAATCCATGGCAAACAGGCCGGTTACTGCAAGAACCATACCCAACTGATGCAGTACTGTACCTGCCGCCTTTTTCCCAAAGGTATATTCCTTCATTCTGATATGCTCCTATGATTCAATCTTATAGCCGACGCCCCACACAACCTTTAGATATCTCGGTTCCTTCGGATTGATTTCAATTTTTTCGCGGATATGCCGGATATGTACCGCAACGGTATTGTCCACTCCGATTGCTTCTTCGTTCCATATATTTTCATAAATCTGATTTATGGAATACACTTTGCCCTTATTCTTCACCAGCAACAAGAGAATGTTGTACTCGATGGGCGTTAGCTTAACCTCATCCCCATCCACGGTCACCCGCTTAAGATCGTCGTTAATCTCGAGCCCCCCGGCCTGGTATATGTTGCCTTCGCTCTCCTCGGTTCCCCCCATCATGGTGTACCTTCTGAGTTGAGATTTGACCCGGGCCACAAGCTCCAGCGGGTTGAAGGGCTTGGTCATGTAATCATCCGCCCCCACGTTCAGCCCCAGTATCTTATCCGCATCCTCCGTCTTGGCTGACAAAATGATGATTGGGATGCTACTCTCCTTTCGAATCTGCAGGGTGGCACGGATGCCATCCAACTTTGGCATCATCACATCAATGATTATGAGATGAATGGTTTCCGTCTTTAATATGTGAAGCGCCTCTTCCCCATCGTATGCTTTTCGAACTTTGTATCCTTCCTGAAGCAGATATATCTCGATTGCCTCCACAATCTCCTTTTCATCGTCACAAACAAGTATTGTCATCTAAATCCCCCTATTTCTTCTCCTCTTCCCCGGAGGAGGCTCCTGCTATTACACTCCACAGCCGATGAATTCCCCCGGACGCTTTCTCTGAATCCGATTTCTCTGTCTTTTTGGAATCCTTCTGCTCTGCTTCGACCGCTTCCTGTTCTGTCTTCCATGCAAAATAATCGGAATCCAGAGCTTCCTGCATCTGAATTTCCTCCTCGGACTTCTCTCCTTTAGAGGCGGAAGTTTCCGCCGGAGCGGTATCGTCCTCAAGCGGTGCCAGCCCAAGCTGTTCTAATACTTCCGTGTTGACGCGCACCTCCGTCTGGCGGTTTGCGTAAATCGAAGTCTTATGCTCCGGCTTTCTTCCCTCCAGCTTTGCTCTCTTCTTTTCCAGCTCTTGATTTCGTTCCTCGATTAACTTCAGATATTTTTCTGTGTCCACCAAATCCTGCAACTGGCCCTTGAGCTCTGACTGATTTTGCCGAACCAACTGCTCCTGCTCCTTCAGCTTCCGCTCCATCTCCTCGTACATTTCCTGCAGCTGCTGATGATTTCTTTTCATGATATCCGACACGCTTCTTAAGGCTTCATCCGTATACATCACGGATGCGGCGTAGATATCCTCCGCCTTGCGGCTGGCATCCCACACAATCTGATCTCCTTTTTTGTGGAATTCACGCTCCGCCCGATCTCTGCTTTGTTTTGTCAACTCGTACTCATCCATGATTTCGTAGACGCATTTATTCAAATCGCTCAGAAGGTCCAGCACCTTTTGTTTATCCACAATAACCTTGCTGGGCTCCTTCCCGTAGGGCTCACTCTGCGATAATAAAACATGTAAACTTCTCAATACTTTTTCGGTATTTGTCTGTGCACTCATTTTCTCACCTCATGACATATTTATTCCCTTTTTATTATAGTAGACTGATATTCAGTTTTCCACATTTTTCACGCATCTGGAAGTATAATCCTGTCCTCCTGCGCGATTTAAGGTATTCTTAAGATATTTTCGCACGAATTTCATTGTGCAAAAAAGAAAGAAATGTCATAATTTTATTATAACTTAATACGAAAGGGGATTTCTATGGAAACAGAAACACTTAAGCTAACCGGAAAACATTTTTCCAAACTCGGACTCATGTATTTCCTCGGTACACTGCTCATTATCGGATTGCAGTACGGAGAGTACTATTTCTTCTGCGCCTTTTTCCCATACGTTCTTGAAAATCAGACGATTTATTTTCTGATTCAGATGCTTTCCATGTATGCGATAACCATGCCGCTTATGGGATTGCTTATCCGTACTGTTCCGGCATCTACCGGCGAAAAGAAGAAGATGAGCTTTGGAAAATGGATTTGCGCCTTTCTCATCGCCTATGCGGCAATGTATCTCGCCAACATAGTGGGCAATATCATCACCGCCATTATAGGAAGCATCAAGGGCTCCGCCGTGTCCAATGATATTATCAGCATCGCAACATCCAACAGCACCTTTGTCAACCTTATCATTATGGTAATTCTGGCACCTATCGCTGAGGAGTTGCTTTTCCGAAAGATGTTGGTTGACCGCACGGTAAAATACGGGGAGGGCATTGCGGTATTCACCTCCGCACTCTTCTTCGGGTTGTTCCACGGTAATTTGAATCAATTTGCTTACGCCTTTGTAATCGGTGGAATTTTTGCATATGTATATGTTAAGACACGAAACGTAAAATATACCATTTTTCTGCATATGCTGATCAATTTCATGGGATCTGTTTTGTCGCTGGGCGTAATAAGACTTGCTCACCTTGAGGAGCTTCTGTCCGGCACACTTACCACCAACGAGGAAATGATGGCATATTTAATGAACAATCTCACCGGATTGGCCATCTTTATGATTTATTTCCTGCTGATTATTGCTCTTGTTATCACAGGAATTATCTTATTTGCAATCAATGCCCGCAAGATTACGTTTGAGAAGACAGAGGACACCGTTCCAAAGGGAAAACGTTTTATCACCTACTATATCAACATCGGAATGCTTGCATTCATCATTTTCTGGATTATACGAATCATTTTCCAGTTGTTTAGTTAGAGATTATTTCACATAAAGCCATGGCATTTGCCATGGCTTTTTTAATTCATTGAATCTATGCAAACAAAAAAGCCTCGAATCCGTTGATTCAAGGCTTTAGAGGTGACTGACGGATTTGAACCGACGATCAGGGAGTTGCAGTCCCACGCCTTACCACTTGGCTAAGTCACCGTATTCTTATTCATATAAGAAAACTCCCCGAGTAGGGCTCGAACCTACAACAACTCGGTTAACAGCCGAGTGCTCTACCATTGAGCTATCGAGGATTATTGTAAGGCACATGCCTTCAAAACTTCATACAGGTAAGTATGCAACTCTGCTATCTTGCTTAACAAGGAAGTTCGTCTCACGTTGTTCGACGAACGACCTAGCAAGCGCTCCACACACTTGCAAACCGTCTTGTTCTTCCCTAGCTTGCTAGGTCAAGCCTTCGACCGATTAGTAACAGTCAGCT
>JAQXJP010000032.1 GCA_029008875.1 Lachnospiraceae bacterium
TATAAAATGGTGTTATGGATTGCCGTTCCGATTATGATACAAAACGGCATCACAAATTTTGTGGGCCTCTTGGATAATATCATGGTGGGGCAGCTGGGGACGGAAATGATGTCCGGAGTTGCCATTGTGAATCAGATTTTGATGGTGTTCCAGCTTGCCATTTTTGGCATGGTGTCCAGTGCTTCCATCTTCAGCGCACAGTTTTACGGGCAGGGAAATATGGAGGGGTTTCGCAATACCTTCCGGTTTAAGCTGATTGCCTGCCTCCTGCTGACGGTTCTGTGCACGGCGCTGTTTGTGTGCAAGGGGGATTTGCTGGTGGACCTGTTTTTATCTGACAACGGAACCGGCGACTTGCGGATAGCTCACGAGGCGGGAATGAACTATTTGTTCGTGATGCTGGTAGGGTTAATCCCATACACCATCACACAGATATATGCCAGTACGCTGCGGGAGACGGGGGAGACCATTCTCCCCATGATTGCGGGAATCCTGGCGGTGTTCGTCAATCTGGCACTGAACTATGTGCTGATCTTCGGACATTTCAGAGCGCCTGCCCTGGGGGTGGCGGGAGCAGCCATTGCGACCGTAATTTCCAGATTCGTGGAAGTCATTGTGGTGGTGGCATGGACCCATGTTCACCACGGGAAATATGTGTTTATACGGGGAATGTACCGCTCCCTTCGGGTTCCCATGGCGCTGGTGGGACAGATTTTTAAAAAAGGCTTCCCCCTGTTTATCAACGAGACCATGTGGTCCGGAGGCATGGCGGTGCTGGCGCAGTGTTACTCCATGCGCGGTTTGGATGCGGTTGCGGCGTACAATATCTGCTCCACGGTGACCAACCTGTTCAATGTGGTGTTCATCGCCTTGGGCAGTTCCATTGCCATCGTGGTGGGACAGCTGCTGGGATCCGGACAATTGGAAAAAGCGGTGGACACGGACCGCAAGATGATTTTCTTTTCCGTGGCATGTTGCTTGGGAATGGGGTCGCTTCTGTTTCTTCTGGCGCCGCTGTTCCCGGAGATATACAACACCACCCCGCAGGTGCGTCATCTGGCAACCGCACTTATGCGTGTCAGCGCATGCTTTATGCCCTTGTATGCCTTTTACCATGCATCCTATTTTACCATGCGCTCCGGCGGGAAGACCATTGTCACCTTCCTGTTCGACAGCGGGTACCTGTGGGTGATATGTATTCCCGCGGCGTTTGTGATCAGCCGATTTACCGATGTCCCCATGTTTGAGCTGTTCTTGATTTGTCAAACACTGGAGATGGTAAAGGGCGTGGTTGGCTATGTGCTCTTGAAGAAGCGCGTGTGGGTCAACAATATTGTGGAAGAATTATAATAATGGGCGTTTCGCAAGCGCCTATAAATAGAAAGAGAGGAGAATAATTATGCCATTTATCAATGCAAAAATCAGCAAAACAATCACCAAGGAACAGGAAACACAGATTAAGACTCTGCTCGGAGAGGCGATCACAACCATTCCGGGCAAGAGTGAAAACTGGCTTATGGTAGGTCTGGAACCGGAATATACGCTGTATTTCCGGGGAGATAATACAGACCCGATCGCATTTGTGGAAGTGAGTGTATTCGGAGCGGAGAATAAGGCTGCCTTCGAAAAACTGACGGCGAGGATTTGCGATATTTTCCAACAGGTGCTCTCCATTGCCCCGGATCACGTGTATGTGAAGTATGAGGCGGTGTCCAATTGGGGCTGGAACGGAGGAAATTTCTAGCATAGGTCAAGATAGTTGCTCATACAATTTATATCATATGGTGGGGGTATGAGCAGCGATGAGACGATTTATCACATATTTGTTTGCATATGAAAATGGAGCAAAGACACAGAACATCGGATTTGTGAAGACGGACATACGAAACGATGTGTGCAGGATGAGCGTGCATGTGAGAGGCGCGGGAGATCAGCCGCAGAAAATCAAGATTTGTATTTTGACCCAAAGGACGCCGGAGAGCCCGCTCATGGGAATTCCGGTTGCCGAGGCGGGGGGAACGCAGCAAAATATGATTGCCGAATTTTCCTTTTCCGTCTCCAATATTATGGATAGCGGTATCTCCCTGGAGGACGCCAGGGGTGTCGCGGTGGCTTTTTCCAATGGGGGCTATGCGGCCAGCTGTTGGAGTGACGAGGCTGGGGAAGATTTTTGCCGGGGAAGGTACACGATTTATACCGGGAAGCCGGAGGATATGGCGGAGGCTGCGAAGGATATGACAGCTGCGCCGGAGGACCCCTCGGTGGAAACACCGATGCATTCTTCCATGGAATACGCGGAGGTTTGCCGGGAGTGTGAAAAAGAGCCGGTGAGGGACGAAACGGAGTCGGCAAGTGAACTCAAAGCGCCGAAGGTGACCTATGAGAAAATAGGTCTTGTTGACATACGAAGGCTGCCCAAAAGGTGCTGGTATTTGAGCAATAACAGTTTTCTGATTCACGGGTATTTTAATTATCAGCATTTGATTTTGAAGACTGTGGAGGAGAACGGCGAAAAGAAGCAGTATATCGGGGTGCCGGGAATCTATGAGGTGCCGGAAAAAATGATGGCAATGTTGTTCGGGTTCCCCGAGTTTGAGTCGGAGGAGACCCGGGAGCAGGAATCGGAGGAGCAGGCGTTCGGCTATTGGCTTTGCCCGCTCCGGATGTAGACTATTTCAGTGGGGAGATCAGACTGTACTGTGCGTGGTCGACCCACTGATTGTGCAACAGTGCCCGCTCCCGGTTAATGCCCTCGAACTGGAAACCCAGGGATGTCAACAGCTGAATGGAGGGGGTATTATCCAGGACCACCCATGCCATAATACGGTGTAAGCCCAATTCGGAGAACATGATATCGATTCCTTTTTCCAATGCTTCAGTGGCGTAGCCACGGTGATGGTAGGCTCTGGAGAATTTGTATCCCACCTCGCAGCTGGAGTACAAAATCTTTTGAATATTGTGGAAGCAGACCGTCCCGATGATGTGAGCGGGGGACTCCTTCAGGTACACATAAAAACGAACATGGACCTGCTTGCATGCCATGTTGTACTCTTGTTGGAGATTCTCCTTCTGGAATTCCCTGGTATAAAATTGTGGGACATGCTCGCCCTCGTACCGCTCGAACAGTTCCCGATCCCCGGAATAGAATTCCAGGACATCCTGTGCCTCCGCGGGGGGGACAATGCGCATAATCAATCTTGTGGTTTCGTAAGTAAAATTCATGGTATCTACCTGCAAAAAATGTTATGTAACTAATCTATCAAATCCCGGTGGAAAAGGCAAGATGAGAGCGGTTGACAAGGAGAAAAAAGCTATCTTATAATCGTTGCAGGGAGACAGAGAGATGACACAGGACGAGAAGTTTATGAGAGCGGCTATCCGCCAGGCCCAAAAAGCATACGCATTGGGGGAGGTCCCCATCGGGTGTGTGATTGTTCAAAATGAAAAAATTATTGCCCGGGGATACAATCGGCGAAATACGGACAAGAATACACTGTCCCACGCAGAGATTGCGGCCATAAGAAAGGCATCCAAGAAGACCGGGGACTGGAGACTGGAGGATTGCACCATGTACGTGACGCTGGAGCCATGTCAGATGTGCGCCGGAGCCATTGTGCAGAGTCGCATGGCCAGGGTGGTGATTGCCAGCATGAATCCCAAGGCGGGATGTGCCGGCTCCATACTGAATCTCCTGCAGATGGATGCATTTAACCACCAGGTAGAGGTGGAGAGGGGAATCCTGGAAGAGGAGTGTTCCCAGATACTATCCGGTTTTTTCCGGGAGCTTCGGGAGGCGAAAAAACGACAGAAAGACTAGGAAATACAAGGCTTTCACATCTTGACACCTGTGTGTTTATGTCGTATACTGAAATCTCCGAGCAGCCGGGGAGTTAGCGGTTCCTTGTACCAACAATCCGCTATAGTTGGGGTGATGCTTCGTAGAGGATTTTGGCAGTGGTGCTGCCCTTTGTAAGTGGTGTTGACGTTTGGGTCTTGTGCAATGGGAATCTATGAACCGGGTCAGGGTAGGAATACAGCAGCCCTAAGTAGAACCTCTCATGTGACGCAAGGTTGCCTGAATTGAGCTAACTGCGGAGGTAACGACCGTTGCTGATAATTCGAAGCGAAGCGCTCGGTTTTTTCTTGCGTAGAATTATGGGGATGAAATATACTATATCTATGGACAATATTTGGAAATGGGGGATTTCTTATGTGGGAAAAGTTGCGTAAATTTATGCAGAAGACATGCGATGCGCTGGAACTTCTGATCGCCCTTTGCGTGGGGGTGGCATTGCTGGTATCCGTTGTTCTGTCTGTGCCGAATTTGATTGAGGTGCTGTCTGCACAGGGCTCCACAGACATGTTTCTGGTATTTCTCGAGCAGGTGTTTAATCTGGTAGTCGGAATTGAGTTCATGAAACTGCTCTGCAAGCCCAGCACGGATAATGTGATTGAGATTGTCATTTTCCTGGTTGCAAGACATATGATTATCACCACGGATTCGGCCACGGACATCTTTTTGTCCGTACTCAGTATCGTGATTCTGTGTGTGATTCGCAAGTTCTCCCGCGTGGTGAACGAAAAATGGCCGCATAAAAAGGATGCCCTGAAGGAGTAAGCTTTCAGGGCGTTTCCTTTTGGGAGAAAGTAGGGAAAGGAGTTGGAAACAGTGGAATTGATAGAAATCAGAAAGCGCCTGGGGGATATGGCCGGAGACAATCCCCAGTTCTATACGAATATCATACCGGGGGCAAAGCAGGTCCTGGGGGTGTCGGTTCCCAAGCTTAGGACTTTGGCAAAGGAAATCGCCCGGAATGATTACCAATCCTTCCTGCAAAATAACCCCATGGATACCTATGAGATGGAGATGTTGCAGGCATTTGTAATCGGGTATGCCAAGGATGATATATACACCTTGCTGGGGTACATGGAGGCATTTATTCCCATCATTCATGACTGGGCCGTGAATGACGCCCTGTGCCAGACCTTTTCCCAGGCGAAAAAGCATCCGGAGGAGACCTATAATTTCCTAATGAAATACAAGGACTCCAAAAAGGAATATGAGGTGAGGGTGGTGGCGGTGCTGTTGATGAGCCACTTTCTGAATGACCAATATATTGACCGGGTGATTAAGGTTCTGGACGAGCTGTACCCGGAGGGATATTACGCAAAAATGGGAATCGCATGGGCGGTTGCCACAGTGATGGCAAAGTATCCGGACAAATGCATGGATTATTTGAAAAATAATCATTTGGATGACTGGACATACAATAAAGCGATTCAAAAGATGATAGAATCCTATCGGGTGCCCGGGGAACAGAAGGAAATTTTGCGGGGGATGAAACGCCGGACGAAAAAGTCGCAGATTATCGTGCGAGGTGAGAGATGATTCAGGAGATAAAACCACATAAGATGGATATCGCTTTTCAGGAGTGTGCTATGGAGGAACATAGCAGGGTGCTCTTTTTTTATGAAGAGAAACTTCTGGTAATCAATCGGGGGAATGACGTGGATTTTTTGCAGTGCCGGGAAGTGGCGGATTGCGTGGGGGATGCCCACTATTTGTTTTCCCTGGACGGGAATAGCCTGTTCCGCGTGGGATTGAAAAATAAGAAAGAATTTGAAAAATTAAATTCAGAATTAACAAAAAGCGGGCTTGCCTTTGCATGGCAGGGACGGTCCTTTTTTCGGACAGCCCGGCCCAAGGAAAGAGCCTTTGCCGCAATCACGGCAATGCACCTGGACGGATGGTATCGGAGGAACCGCATTTGCGGCGTCTGCGGGACAGAATTAGAGAGGGATCACAGAGAGCGGGCGATGGTCTGTCCGGCCTGCGGCAATGTAGTGTACCCGAGAATCAATCCTGCGGTGATTGTGGCGGTGACCGACGGCACCAAATTGCTCTTGACGAAGTATCGGGATCGGGAATATAAGAAGTACGCTCTGGTTGCCGGCTTTGTGGAGATTGGCGAGACCCTGGAGGAGACCGTTCGACGTGAAGTGATGGAGGAGACGGGACTGCAGGTGCAAAACATCCGCTACTATAAATCCCAGCCCTGGGGCTTCACCGATAATATTCTTGTGGGATTTTATTGTGAGGTGGACGGAGCTTCGGACATCGTCATGGACAGGGAGGAATTGTCCGTGGCAGAATGGGTGGAATGTGCGGATATTGAGGTTTTGCCCGAGGATTTAAGCCTCACCAATGAGATGATTTGTAAGTTTTGTATTGACAAATCAAATTCTTGAAACTATAGTAATTTACTAGGAATTGATTATTAGCTAAAATCAAGGAGAAAAAGAAGATATGAAGATATCAACAAAGGGCAGATACGCTCTGCGATTGATGCTGGACCTTGCGACCAATAATTCCGGGGAACCGGTGAGCCTCAAGGATGTAGCGAAGCGCCAGGGAATTTCGGACAAATATTTGGAACAGATTATTTCTGTGCTGAACAAAGCCGGATATGTGAAGAGTATCCGTGGAGCACAGGGCGGATATTTGTTGCGCAAGGATCCTTCGGAGTATACCGTTGGAATGATTTTGCGCTTGACGGAGGGGAGTCTTGCCCCCGTGGCCTGCGTGGAGGATGATGAGGTGGTGTGTGACCGGATGGATGCATGCGTAACCTCCATTGTCTGGAGAAGAATTAATGAGGCCATCAACGGTGTGGTGGACTCCATAACGCTACAGGATCTGGTGGACTGGCAGAGCGAGAAAAACGGGCAGTATATCATCTAGACATTGATATCTTATACTTTCTTGCACAAAAATTGAAAGAAGGTTTAATTTATGGACAAGAAGCTAATATATTTGGATAATGCGGCGACGACAAAGTTGAGCGATGAGGCTTTTGAGGCAATGCTCCCCTATCTGAAGGAGGACTATGCAAACCCCTCTGCAATCTATTCTTTTGCGGAGAAATCCCACAGCACCATCGATGAAGCCCGGGCCACAATCGCAAAAATTATCGGTGCCAAGACGGAAGAGATTTATTTTACCGGAGGAGGGAGCGAGTCGGATAACTGGGCGCTCAAGGCGACCGCGGAAGCTTACTCCCAAAAGGGAAAGCATATCATCACAAGCAAGATTGAGCACCATGCCATTTTGCACACCGCCCAGTGGCTGGAAAAGCAGGGATATGAGGTGACATACCTGGATGTGGATCCCGACGGGCTGGTTGATCTCGAACAATTGAAGGCAGCCATCCGTCCGGACACCATACTGATCTCCATCATGGCCGCGAACAATGAAATCGGAACGGTGGAGCCTTTGAAAGAGATTGGGCAGATTGCCCATGAGCACGGGGTGCTGTTCCACACGGATGCGGTGCAGGCTTTTTCCCATATACCGATCAATGTGGATGAGATGAACATTGACATGCTCAGCGCCAGCGGGCACAAGATTCACGGGCCAAAGGGGATTGGAATCATGTACATCCGCAAGGGTGTTCGAATTCGTTCCTTTATTCACGGGGGCGCCCAGGAGAGGTCTCGGCGTGCCGGCACACACAATGTCCCGGGAATCGTGGGAATGGCAAAGGCAGCGGAGATTTCCGCTCATAATATGGAGAAGAATGGTCTCGCAGAAACCGAACTTCGGGATTATCTCATCGACCGGGTTCTGCGGGAAATCCCCCATTGCAGACTGAACGGGCACAGAACTCACAGGCTTCCCAACAATGCTAATTTCTGTTTCCGTTTCATTGAGGGAGAGTCCCTTCTGATTCTGCTGGATCAAAACGGAATCTGCGGAAGCAGCGGTTCCGCGTGTACTTCCGGATCTCTGGACCCCTCCCACGTGCTCTTGGCAATCGGGCTTCCCCATGAGATTGCCCACGGTTCGTTGAGACTGACACTGTCGGAGGATACCACCAGAGAGGAAATTGATTTTGTAGTGGATAAGCTCAAGGAAATCATTGATAGATTGAGGGGCATGTCACCGTTGTATGAGGATTTTGTGAAGAGCGGAAAGGAAGCATAAGCTATGGCATACAGTGAAAAAGTAATGGATCATTTTAATAATCCCCGCAATGTGGGGGAAATGGAAGACCCAAGCGGTGTGGGAACCGTGGGCAATGCAAAGTGTGGGGACATCATGCGCATGTACCTTGACATTGATGAGAATGGTGTAATCCGTGAGGCCAAGTTTAAGACCTTTGGGTGCGGAGCGGCTGTGGCAACCAGCAGTATGGCTACGGAGCTGGTAAAAGGGAAAACGGTGCAGGAGGCTTTGGAGGTCACGAACAAAGCGGTTATGGAAGCCCTTGACGGACTTCCGCCGGTCAAGGTACACTGTTCCCTGTTGGCGGAGGAAGCGATTCACGCCGCCCTGTGGGATTATTGCGAGAAGAGCGGGGTGAAAATCGAAGGCCTTGAGAAACCGGTAAGCGATATCGGGGAAAAAGAAGAGGCTGCGGAAGAGGATTATTAGAAAGGATTCTCAACACCTTATGAACAAAAAAGTAGTTGTGGGGATGTCGGGAGGCGTGGACTCCTCGGTAGCGGCATATTTGCTGAAAAAACAAGGATATGAAGTCATCGGAGTCACCATGCAAATCTGGCAGGACCGGGATGTGTTCGAGGACTCGGAGGAGGGCGGCTGCTGCGGATTGTCCGCGGTGGAGGATGCCAGACGTGTGGCTTCTGTGCTCCAAATTCCCTACTATGTCATGAATTTTCGGGAGGATTTCAAGTGCCACGTGGTGGACTATTTTATCCGGGAGTATGAGCGTGGCTACACGCCGAATCCGTGCAATGCCTGCAATCGTCATGTGAAGTGGGAGGCTCTTTTGCACCGGGCACTGGAAATCGGGGCGGACTATATTGCCACCGGCCACTATGCCAGAGTGATGCAGCTTCCAAACGGGCGCTACAGTATTCAAAATTCCGTGACTGCGGCAAAGGATCAGACTTACGCACTCTACAATCTGACCCAGGAGCAGCTGGCTCACACCCTGATGCCGGTGGGCGCATATGAGAAATCAGAAATTCGTCAGATCGCCGAGATGGCGGGACTTCCGGTTGCTCATAAGCAGGACAGCCAGGATATCTGTTTCGTGCCGGACGGGGACTATGCCGGTTTTATTCAGAGGGAAACCGGGCATGAATTTGCGCCGGGGAATTTTGTGGATGAGGATGGAAATGTCTTGGGACAGCACCGCGGAATCATCCACTATACCATCGGACAGAGGAAAGGCCTGGGCCTCACCGCGGAGACACCCCTCTTTGTGAAGGAACTGAGGCCGGAAACTAACGAGGTGGTGATCTGCAAATCCGAGGGTCTGTTTTCCAGAACCTGCATTGTCAGCGGAATGAATTATATGTCAATCCCGCAGCTGGATGGGCCCACGTCCGCAATCGGAAAGGTTCGCTATTCCCACAGCGGGGCACCCTGTATTCTGGAACCCATAGAGGGTGGCCTTGTCCGGTGTACCTTTGAGGAGCCGCAGCGGGCCATGACGCCGGGGCAGGCCGCAGTGTTTTATGAGGGTGACCATGTGATGTGCGGCGGAACAATTGAAAAAATGAAAAAAGAGTGTTGACAGCACAAAAAAGAAAGAGTATATTGATTTCAACAGATAAATCCTATCAATTCAGTAGGAAAACAGGGAATTAAAGAAATCAACGAAACGGAGGAGACAAAAATGGGAAAAATTTATAAGAGTGCAACCGAGTTAATTGGAAAGACACCGCTTTTGGAGGCTGTCAATATTGAGAAAAAGTACAATCTGGAGGCCAGATTGCTTTTGAAATTGGAGTATTTTAATCCGGCGGGGTCCGTCAAGGACCGCATTGCCAAGGAGATTATCGAGCAGGCGGAGGCGGACGGCCGCCTGAAGCCCGGCGCAACCATCATCGAGCCCACATCCGGAAATACGGGAATCGGATTGGCGTCCATCGCTGCGGCAAAAGGATACCGGCTGATCATCGTGCTCCCGGAAACCATGAGCGTTGAGCGACGCAACATCATCAAGGCTTACGGCGCAGAGCTGGTACTGTCCGACGGAACCAAGGGAATGAAGGGTGCCATCGCGAAGGCGGAAGAACTTCACGCCCAGATTCCGGGAAGCATTATCGCAGGGCAGTTCGTCAATCCGGCGAACCCGGCTGCACACCGCAAGACAACCGGCCCGGAGATCTGGGAAGATACGAATGGACAGGTGGATGTATTTGTGTCCGGTGTGGGAACCGGAGGAACTGTCACAGGCGTGGGTGAATACCTGAAAGAAAAGAAGCCGGATGTGAAAATTGTGGCGGTGGAGCCGGCCACTTCAGCCGTTTTGTCCACCGGCGTTGCAGGCGCTCACAAGATTCAGGGAATCGGAGCAGGATTTGTGCCGGATATCTTGAATACCTCCATCTACGATGAGATTCTTCCGGTGACCAATGAGGCGGCCTTTGAATTCGGCAAAGTCATCGCGCAGACAGAAGGAATTCAGGTGGGTATTTCCTCCGGTGCAGCCCTCTCTGCGGCCATCGACATTGCGAAGAGACCGGAATCCAAGGGAAAAACCATTGTTGCCCTCCTTCCTGACAGCGGCGACAGATATTACTCCACAGATCTTTTTAAGGACGAAAAATAGAAGGCGGTAACCGGATAAACAAGAAGAAAAAACCACGGTTTGTTCTATTGAGAGCAAATCGTGGATTTTTTTGCGTACGAGAGCCATTATTCTTTGAAAAAGGGTCATGTTTGTGATAATATGAATTGGATAGTTTTGACAGATACGGAGGCGGAGCATGTTTCAGAAGAAACAATACATATACAGCGAAACCCTCGGCGTGTGCCAGGTGGAGAACATAACCCAACTTGCGGTGGAAAAGGCCGGACAGGCTGCCTACTATGTGTTGCGCCCGGTATTTGCCAAGGAGGAAGTGTCATATATACCGGTGGAGAATCACCAGGTCGTGCTGCGGGAGCTTTTTTCCGAGGAGGAAGCCAAGCAGATAGAGAGCGACCCGTCGATTGATTTGACAAAGGATCTCAAATTAAAGGATGCAGTGGATTTCGTGCTGCACGGAAAGAGGAATTAGAATGTCACAGGGACCAAAACAACAGCAGCAGGATAAGAGCGATAATCTTCGTACTTTCATGCTGGGAGACAAGGAATTGGATGACAAGACGGCACAGTTTTTGTATGATCGCGGTTGGTACAGCATTGTGGACGTGATGGGGGAGGAAAGGCACGAGGTATACAAATCCCGCAACGCCCAGGAGGCGTACACAAAGTGGAACGTGTACATCGGCCGGAAGAAGGAGCGCCCGCAGCGAAGTGGATCGGATGGGGAGGAAACCCATCCGCAGCAGTCTCGCGGGCAGCAGTCCAGACAACAGCCCAAGAGCAACCGGGAAGTTTTAGCTGCGGAGATGAGGGAACAGTCCGGGGACGGACAGGCTCCGGCAAAGAAACGCAGACGTCGCAATCGCAACAGAAATCGCCAGGGAGGCAACGGAGCGAACGGAGGAAATGAGTCATGAGCAGAAAGATCGGTTTTATCGGCTGCGGCAATATGGGGACGGCAATTCTTCAGGGAATTCTCGATTCGGGAAAATGCGGGGCAGCGGATGTGATTGTTTCAACCAAATCGGAGGAATCTGCAAAGGCAAAACGTGAGAAGTACGGGATTGACACCACCATGGACAACTGCGTGGTTGCGAGGGAGGCTGATATCTTATTTCTCGCCGTGAAGCCACAGTTTTACGCCCAGGTGATTGCCCAGATCAGAGATGAGGTCCGGGAGGCGGAGATTGTTGTGACCATGGCACCGGGGAAGACTTTAGAGTGGCTGAGGGAGCAGTTTGGCAAGGCTGTGAAGCTGATTCGAACCATGCCCAATACCCCTTCTATGGTGAAGGAGGGCATGATGGGCATGTGCGTGGGCTCCGGCGTGACCGACGAGGAGGTTGCGCTGATAAGAGAACTGTGCGATGGCTTTACCAGGACAGAGGTGGTCCCGGAGCATTTGATGGATGTGGTCACCGCGGTGAGTGGCAGTTCGCCGGCCTATGTCTACATGTTCATCGAGGCCATGGCGGATGCGGCCGTGGCGGGCGGAATGCAGAGAAGTCAGGCCTACACGTTTGCGGCACAGGCTGTATTGGGAAGCGCAAAGATGGTGCTTGAGACCGGAGAACATCCGGGGGTCCTCAAGGATAAGGTATGCTCCCCGGGCGGAACCACCATTCAGGCGGTTCGCGTGCTGGAGGACAAGGGCATGAGAAGCGCCGTGTTCGAGGCGATGATGAAATGCCTTGATATTTCAAGAAATATGTAGGAAAGCTGTTCATATTGTGTGCTGTTTTGGGCAACATAATGGATGGTTGAAAATGTAAGAGGTAAAAAGATGTTAGAAATAAAAGATCTCGTCTTCGACGTCCCCGCGGAAAAGGGGACAAAGGAGATTATCCGAAACCTGAATCTGAAGATAGATGACGGGAAGTTCGTGGTAATCACCGGACCCAACGGTGGAGGAAAATCCACACTGGCAAAACTGATTATGGGGATTGAGCAACCCACCGGTGGCTCCATTCTCTTCGAGGGAGAGGATATTACCCAAAAGAGTATTACCGAGAGAGCCAATATGGGAATCAGCTTCGCCTTTCAGCAGCCGGTGCGCTTCAAAGGGATACAGGTGTTGGACCTGATTCGGCTTGCTGCAGGGAAGAATCTGTCTGCTTCGGATGCCTGCGAGTATCTCTCCAAGGTTGGTCTTTGCGCAAAGGACTACATCAACCGGGAAGTAAATGCCAGCTTATCGGGCGGGGAACTCAAGAGAATCGAGATTGCAACTGTTTTGGCCCGGGGGACCAAGATGTCAATCTTTGATGAGCCGGAAGCGGGAATCGATCTGTGGAGTTTTCAAAATTTAATTCAGGTGTTTGAGGGAATCCGAAAGTCCATCCACGGAACCGTTTTGATTATCTCCCACCAGGAGCGCATTCTCGACATCGCCGATGAAATCGTGGTGATTCGCAACGGAATGGTTGCACAACAGGGGCCCAAAGACATGATTCTTCCATCTCTGCTGGGAACTCCGGCGGCAATCGGAACCTGCAGTAAGTTTTAGGGGGTGGCGAGATGATAGACGATATTCAAAAGAGACTGCTGGAGGAGGTGGCTGACCTTCACCAGATGCCGGAGGGCGCATACAATATTCGTGCAAACGGAGAGATGGCGGCCAGAAGCACTACCGCCAACATCGATATTGTTTCAAAGGAAGACGGGAGCGGAATCGATATCAAAATCAAGGCCAACACAAAAAACGAAAGCGTTCACATTCCTGTGGTCTTAAGCCAAAGCGGGCTGAAGGAGATGGTGTACAACGATTTTTACATCGGGGAGAATTGTGACGTGGTCATTGTGGCAGGGTGCGGCATCCACAATTGTGGGGTTCAGGATTCCGAGCATGACGGAATCCACCGCTTTTATGTGGGCAAGAATTCCAGGGTGAAATATGTGGAAAAACACTATGGCGCGGGGGACGGAACCGGCAAGCGCATCTTAAACCCCGGCACGGAAGTATACCAGGAAGAGGGAAGCTACGTTGAGATGGAGATGGTGCAGATTAAGGGGGTTGACTCCACGGTTCGCACCACAAAGGCGGAACTTTCAGCCGGGGCGACCTTAATTGTGCATGAGAGGCTCATGACACACGGAACCCAGGATGCGGTGAGCAAGTACGAGGTGTTCTTAAACGGTGTGGATTCGTCCACCGACGTGATTTCCCGCTCTGTTGCCAAGGACCATTCCGTGCAGTCTTTCGAGGCAAGTATCGTGGGGAATACGGAATGCCACGGACATGCGGAGTGTGATGCAATCATCATGGACCAAGCCCGGGTGATTGCAATCCCCAAGCTGGATGCCAATGACGTGGATGCGTCTCTGATCCACGAGGCGGCCATCGGAAAAATCGCCGGGGAGCAGCTGATTAAGCTGATGTCGCTGGGCCTTACCGAGGAGGAAGCTGAGGAAAAAATAATCAACGGATTTTTGCGATAAATTTATGCAATAATGTTATGCAACAGGCTGGAAATTATTGTATAATAATTACACTATGGAACTCGGGGTTAAACTGGGAGAAAGGATGATGGGTATGAAAAGAATCGGTATGTTGACAAGTGGCGGAGATTGCCAGGCGTTAAACGCGGCAATGAGAGGCGTGGTAAAGGGTCTTTCCGCGAACCTGGATGAGCTTGAAGTTTATGGTTTTGAGAATGGATATAAGGGCCTGATATACGGAAATTATCGACTGCTTACATCCGCAGATTTTTCCGGTATTTTGACAAAGGGCGGAACGATTCTGGGGTCCTCCCGCCAGCCGTTTAAGCTTATGCGCGTGCCGGACGAGAATGGGCTGGATAAGGTGGAGGCGATGAAGCAGACCTACTACAAGCTGAACCTCGACTGTCTGGTAATCCTGGGCGGAAACGGAACGCAAAAGACAGCGAACCTGCTTCGGGAAGAGGGCTTGAATGTCATCCATCTCCCGAAGACCATCGACAACGATATCTACGGAACCGACGTCACTTTCGGATTCCAGAGTGCGGTCAATATCGCGACTGACGCCATTGATTGCATCCATACCACAGCGGCCTCACATAACCGTGTATTTATCGTGGAGGTCATGGGCCACAAGGTGGGCTGGTTGACGCTCTATGCGGGAATCGCCGGCGGAGCGGATATCATTCTCCTTCCGGAAATCCCCTATGACATTGATAAAGTGGTTGAGGCCATCCAGAAGAGGACGAAGGACGGTAAGGGATTTACCATTCTGGCGGTGGCGGAAGGCGCAATCTCCAAAGAGGATGCGGCTCTCCCGAAAAAGGATTACAAGGCAAAGCTTGCGGAGCGCAAGTATCCTTCCGTATCCTACGAGATCGCGGCACAGATTGGGGAGAAGTTGGGAAGCGAAGTCCGAGTGGCGGTTCCCGGACATACCCAGCGAGGCGGAAGCCCTTGCCCTTACGACAGAGTTCTGTGTACGAGACTTGGATCAGCTGCCGCGAAAGCAATCATGGATGAGGACTATGGCTGCATGATTGCCATGATTAACGGAAAGACCAAGCGGGTTCCTCTTGGAGAGGTTGCCGGCAAGCTTAAGATGGTCGATCCGGACAGCCAGATGATTAAAGAAGCAAAGAGAACCGGAATCAGTTTCGGTGATTAAGTAACCCCTTCAAAGCATGGTCTGCGTTGCAGTACCGTGCTTTGACTTTGAATTATGTAGAAAGGCAGGAAGCGTCATGTCATATACTGCGCTGTATCGGAAATTTCGTCCGCAAGAATTTGAAGATGTAAAAGGACAGGATCATATCGTCACTACTCTTCGCAATCAGATAAAGGCGGATCGTATAGGGCATGCATACCTGTTTTGTGGTACGAGGGGAACCGGAAAGACTACGGTTGCCAAGATTTTTGCCAAGGCCGTGAATTGTGAACACCCGGTGGATGGAAGCCCCTGTGGGGAGTGCCCGACCTGCAAAGCGATTGCCAGCGGGATCTCCATGAACGTCATCGAGATCGATGCGGCCTCCAACAACGGCGTGGACAACATCCGCCAAATCCGTGAGGAGGTGGAGTATCGCCCCACGGAGGGAAAATACAAGGTTTACATCATCGACGAGGTACATATGCTTTCCACGGGAGCATTCAATGCCCTTCTTAAGACCTTGGAGGAACCTCCCGCATACGTGATTTTTATTCTGGCCACAACGGAAGCACACAAGATACCCATCACCATCCTGTCCCGATGCCAGCGCTATGACTTCCACAGAATTTCTATCGATACCATAGCTGCGCGACTCTCAGACCTGATGGAACAGGAGAAGGTGGAGGTGGAGGAGCGGGCAATCCGCTACGTTGCGAAGGCGGGGGACGGATCCATGCGAGACGCCTTGAGTCTGTTGGACCAGTGTATCGCCTTCCACCTGGGGGAGACCCTGACCTACGAAAACGTGCTGGAAGTGTTGGGTGCGGTGGATACGGAGATCTTTTCCGGGTTGTTGCGCCAGATTATTAATAAGGATGTAACCGGCGCCATTTCCACGGTGGATGTCTTAGTGAATGAGGGCCGGGAGCTTGGCCAGATGGTCAACGATTTTACATGGTACATGAGAAATCTGCTGCTGTTGCAGAGCTCGGATGACATGGAGGAGGTTCTGGATATCTCAAAGGACAATCTCGCCGCACTCAAGGAGGAGGCACAGATGATTAAGCCGGAGATTTTGGTCCGATACATTCGGATTTTTTCCGCCTTGAGTGATCAAGTTCGCTACGCCACACAAAAACGTATCCTGATTGAGATTGCCATCATCAAGCTGTGCAAGCCACAGATGGAGAAAAACATGGATGCGCTCACGGATCGGGTGGAAGGAATTGAGCGACGGTTGGAGCAAGGAATCCCCATGCAGGCTATGTCCGCCGGAGGTGAGATTGGACCCGGGGACATGGGGCAGGAGGCCAAGATGGCGCCTCTTCCCAAGGCGGTGTCGGAAGACATTCGCATGGTGGCCAAGAACTGGGGTAAATTCATGGATGAGATTGATGCTGTGACCAAGGTATATCTCAAAAAATGCATTCCCAGCGTGGGCAATGACAATAAATTGCTTTTGGTATTTGACGATTCCGTTGCATATGGTTATATTAATGAAGACCGGGCCGGTGGACTTTCCGGGTTGAGACATCTGATTTCGGAAAAAATCGGCAAGGAGATGGATATCGAGATTCGCAAAAACGAAAGCGCTGTCAGTGCACAGAAATTGTTTCCGGATATTCGCAGCCTGATCAGCAGCGGCGAAATCAATATGGAATTTGAAATTGATGATACCATCGACGATTCATCGGAGGATGAGAATTTTTAAAAAGAGATAATATAGGAGGATGCCAACATGGCAAAAAGAGGAGGATTCCAGGGCGGAATGCCGGGGAACATGGGCAACATTATGAAGCAGGCACAGAGAATGCAACGCCAGATGGAGGAGGCGCAGAAAGCTTTGGAGGATTCTGAAGTGACCGCCACCGCAGGAGGCGGAGCAGTGGAAGTGACTGTTACCGGAAAGAGGGAGATTACCAAGATCAAACTGAGTGAAGAAGTTGTGGATCCGGATGACACCGAGATGTTGGAGGACCTGATCATGGCGGCAACCAACGAAGCTCTCCGCAAGGTGGAGGAGGCTTCCCAGGCATCCATGTCCAAGATTACCGGAGGACTGCCATTCTAATATGGAATATTACAGCAATGAAATATCCAAATTAATCGAAGAATTTTCGGCGTTGCCCGGAATCGGGGCAAAGACCGCGCAGAGACTGGCGTTCTATGTGATCAATATGCCGCAGGAGCAGGTGGAAGGTCTGGCTTCCGCAATCATCAATGCGAAGAATAATGTGCGATACTGCAAATGCTGCTATACCCTGACGGACCAGGAGGTGTGTCCCATCTGCAGGGATTCGGCCCGGGATCACAAGACCATCATGGTGGTGGAAAACACTAGGGATTTGGTGGCCTACGAAAAGACCGGGAAGTACGAGGGGGTGTACCATGTGCTTCACGGCGCAATCTCTCCCATGCTCGGAATCGGACCCAACGACATCAAACTCAAGGAATTGATGGTGCGTCTCCAGGAGGAGCCGGTGGAAGAAGTGATTATCGCCACAAATTCCAGTCTGGAGGGGGAGACCACCGCCATGTATATCAGCAAGCTGATTAAGCCGGCGGGAATCAAGACGACCCGCATTGCCAGCGGAGTTCCGGTGGGCGGAGATTTGGAATACATAGATGAAGTGACCCTGCTTCGAGCTCTTGAGGGAAGAACGTTATTATAAAGGAGACATCATGAACAATTTAGAATTGCAAAAAACCGCGAATGAAATTCGCAAGAGCATTGTGACCGCAGTTCACAGCGCAAAATCCGGTCATCCGGGAGGATCGCTTTCCGCGGCAGATATTTTTACCTATCTGTACTTTGAGGAGATGAATATCGATCCGAAGAACCCGAAGTGGGAGGAGCGCGACCGCTTCGTGTTGTCCAAGGGCCATGTTGCCCCGGGACTTTACTCTGCACTTGCCGAGCGCGGGTTTTTCCCGAAGGAGGATTTGACTACGCTGCGCCACACCGGTTCCTATCTTCAGGGGCATCCGGATATGAAGCATATTCCGGGAGTTGATATGTCCAGCGGCTCCCTGGGTCAGGGGTTGTCCGTTGCGGCTGGGATGGCCGCTGCCGGAAAAATGGATGGCAAGGATTATCGCGTGTACGCACTCACCGGAGACGGGGAGATTCAGGAGGGCCAGATATGGGAGGCTGCAATGTGGGCAGGCTTCAAGCAATTGGACAATCTGTGCGTCATTGTGGATAACAATAATCTTCAGATTGACGGTACTGTGGAGGAAGTGTGCTCTCCCTATCCCATCGATCGGAAGTTTGAGGCGTTCAATTTCCATGTGATTAATGTAAACGGCAACGATTTTGATGAGCTGCGCACTGCTTTCGAGGAAGCTCGAAGAACAAAGGGAATGCCCACCGCAATCATCGCTAAGACCGTCAAGGGTCTGGGTGTATCCTATATGGAAAACGTTGCGGATTGGCATGGAAAAGCACCCAACGACGAGGAGTTTGGGCGTGCGATGGAAGAATTGACGAAAGCAGGTGAAGCGTTATGTCAGAAGTAAAGAAAATCGCTACAAGGGATAGTTACGGCAATGCGCTGGTGGAGATCGGAAACGAACATGAGGATTTGATTGTCTTGGATGCAGACCTGGCAGGCGCTACCAAGACGGGAATCTTCAAGAAGGCCTTTCCAAAGCGCCATTTGGATTGCGGAATTGCAGAGGCAAATATGGTGGGAATTGCAGCGGGGCTTGCTACCTGCGGAAAGGTTCCTTTTGTCAGCTCCTTTGCCATGTTTGCGGCAGGGCGCGCCTTTGAGCAGGTTCGCAACACCGTGGGCTATCCTCATTTGAATGTAAAAATCGGTGCCACACATGCGGGAATCTCCGTGGGGGAGGACGGCGCCACCCATCAATGCCTGGAGGATATCGCACTTATGCGCGAAATCCCGGGAATGGTTGTCATTAACCCTTCCGATGACATCGAGGCGAGAGCTGCGGTCCGCGCGGCATATGAATATGTGGGCCCGGTGTATCTGCGTTTTGGGCGCCTTGCGGTCCCTGTCATTAACGACGGGGAAGACTATAAATTTGAAATCGGAAAGGGCCGTGTTCTCAAGGAGGGCACGGATGTTACCATTTTCGCAACGGGGTTGGAAGTGTGCGAGAGCGTGGAAGCTGCAAAGTTGCTTGAGAATGATGGAATCTCTGCGGAGGTAATCAATATCGCAACCATTAAGCCCATTGACCGGGAACTTGTGGTGGCATCTGCCCGCAAGACGAAAAAGGTGGTAACTGTGGAGGAGCACTCTGTAATCGGCGGCCTCGGCAGCGCGGTATGTGAAGTGCTCTGCGAGGAGGAACCCACAAAGGTGCTGCGCATCGGCGTGGAGGATCGCTTCGGGGAATCCGGTCCGGCACTGGAATTGCTTCATAAATATGAGCTGGATGCGGAAGGAATCTACAAGAAAGTAAAAGCATTTGTAAAATAAGATATATTTTGTGGCGCTCCGGAGTATTCCGGGGCGCTTTTTGCGTTAAGCCGAGAAAAAGGATAAAACCGGTCGAAGGATTTTTTCAAAAACCTTCTATAATTTTCCAAATTATTTGAATTTCCTGTGATAGCATGACCACAAAAGGAGAAAAAGAAATGTGGTCGATGATGGATTTGAAAAGCGTTCGCCAGGTGGGTAGCCCCCAGGAAAGCGATCGTATCTACATAGAAGAGAAAGCGTACGGGCGATTGCATAGGGAGGAATCTTCCCAGAAAAGATGTTTCATCCTGATGGGGCATAACGAGCGGAGCGAAGATGGGTACATAACGGTGGTTGAGAGCACTTTCGAGGTGGAGAACATCTCCTTTGAAAAGGGGATTCCCCAGTGGAATACCCGGGTGTGGAGCGAGGTGTTTGAAGAGGTAAAAACGCGGTTTGAAGATATGGTAATTCTTGGTTGGGCCCTGGACCTGAAGGGGAAGATGGCAGTGGTCTCCCCCGAGCTGGAGCTGGTTCACAAGGAACAGTTCGGCGGGGTGCGGCAAATTCTCTTTGTCATGGACACGCTGGAGCAGGAGGAGGCTTTTTACCGCATTCGGAATAACCGCCTGCTGAAACAGAATGGATTTATGATCTATCAGGATGGGAAAAAAACGACGGAAGAGCCGAACCAGTCCTCCGCGGTGCCACCGGTCCCGAGCGTCCGTGCCCCGGAAACCAAAACTCCGCGATACCGGGAAATATACAGGGAGGATATTGGGAGAGAAAAGAAGAGGGAGAAGGAGAAAGGAAAGGAGAGCGGAAACGGTTCCATCGTGGGAGTTGTCGCCATTGTGGTATTGCTTCTGGCAATCCTTGGAACCGGAATCCTTCAAAACAGAATATCCCTGGAACAATTGCAGGATGCTGTGGAGACCATCAAGGAAATGGAGGTTCCCACATCCTCCGGGGAGAACGCGCCGGAAGCTGCATTGGAGGTGGAGGGGGAACCAACAGAGACGGTTGAGACAAACTGTGTCACGGTGGAAAAAACAACCGCCGGGGACATATTTGAGAGCAATGGGGGCCAATAGTGTCTTGCCCATATAATTTAGAAAATGATATAATGATACAAAATCAATTTACGAGAGGATAACATCTGTGAAAAAGTCGGAGAAAAAAGGCTTTCATACCGTGGAAAGCAATACAGACGAGCTGGATGAAAAAATATATGAACATCGCAAATCCATCTTCTGGAAATCGGTGTGGACGGTGTGCATCCTTGTGGTTGTGCTGGTAGCATTCGGACTATGGACGGCGCTACGCACGTTTACATCCTTTGATGTGAGGAACAGCATCGAGCGCACTGACAGCGAAGCGTCCAGCTTCGAATCCTTTTTGGAAAATATTGTAAAGTACAGCAACGATGGGATTGTGTATATGGATGATGCCGGGGAACTGATCTGGAATCAATCCTTTGAGATGAGCGCACCGAAACTCAGCATCTGCGAGAATTATCTGGCGGTATATGACAGGGGCGGTATGGAAATATACATTATGAACGAGTCGGGTGTCAAAAATAGAATCGAGACCAACCGGCCGATTCAAAAAGTGTGTGTTGCAAACCAGGGAACGGTTGCCGTTCTCATGAAGGAGGGGACCACCTCCTATTTGAAACTGTACGACCAAAATGGAGCGGAGCTGGCAAACGGTGAATTTTACGGCAACAAGGGGGGCTTCCCCATCGACATTGCCTTTTCCTACGATGCGCAAAAACTGGCGGTGGATATGGTAGATGTGAGTGATGGCTCCATAAAATCCACCATCAATTTCTATAACTTCGGTTCCGTGGGACAAAACGAGATCAATAACAACGTGGGAACCTATTCTTTCTCGGACATGCTGATTCCGGAGATCCGGTATGTGTCATCAGACCGCATGGTGGCCTTTGGGGATTCGGAGATTATCATATTTACCGGATCCCAAAAGCCTCAGATTTCCAAGGAAATCTTCTTTGAGAACGAGATCCAGAGTGTGTTCTGCAACGAAAGCTATATCGGGGTGGTGCAGAGCAATTACGACGAGGCAGGGACTCACCATATTCGCGTGTTTGATATGAGGGGAAACGAGGTCATGTCCGGAGACACCGGAATGGCGTACCGGGAGATAGAGTTTTTGGATAACAATGAGATTTGCGTGCGCAACCAATATGAATGCCAATTGTTTACCGTGCATAGTGTCCGCAAATTTGAATATACATTTGATAATGAATTATATAAAGTAATCTCAAGGAACGGCGGTACGGATTACATACTGGTGCTTGACGGAGTGACGGAAGAGGTGCATTTGAAATGAATTGGCTCTTGTTGATTGTTATACTTTTTTTCGCAGCCAATCTTGTGTGGGGACATCGTCAGGGCTTTCTGCGGGTCCTGTTATCCCTGGTGGGCTGGATTTTGGTGATGGCGTTCATCGTGTGCACCTCTCCGTACATTTCTCAATATCTGTATGAGCATACCAAGATTCCGGCCAAAATCGAGGCGAGATGTACCAGAGAATTGCAGGAGTCTGTGGAGGAGGCCATGGAAGAGCGTGCTCAAAAGCTGCAGGATTCCGAGGCGGGTGGCGGAGAACTTCTCCGGGAAATCGGAATCATGCTTCCTGCTGCTTTAGCGGAGAAAATTCTAATGGATTCCGGCACCTATGAGCAGCTGTCACAGGACGTATCCTCCCTGGCGGTAAAGGGAATCAGTTATGTTGTGGCGCTGGTTGTGGCTCTTGTGCTGTATGCATTGATTCAAAAAATTGTAAAATGGATTGACAAGATTCCGATCATCGGTGGAATCAATCGCCAACTTGGGGTGATTGCGGGCGGAATCAAAGCGCTGATTATCCTCTGGGTGTTTTTCGCCATAACCGCGACCTTCGCGGGAACGGATTGGGGAAGGTTCATTCTTTCCTATGTATATGAGGCTCCCATTCTGCTGTGGTTCTATGAACATAACCTGGTGCTGGACACTTTTGCGGCATTTTTTTGAGAATCGGAAAATCAAATTTTGGGGATTCCGAGGCGTTTGACGTCTCGGAATTTTTTCATTTCAAAAAAGTTTTGAAAAAAATAAAATTTGTTGTTGACAATGAAAAATACGCGTGATATTATAACTAGGCTGACGCGTGACAAGGCGTCACAGAACCTTGATAACTGAACAGTGAACAACCTTGAAAGATTCTAAGAGAATATTCAAGCAATCTAGTATTAGATTGACGAACGTCCAATCGAAAGATTGGGACCTTTAAAACAGTAAATTCAGAGTGCAAGCAATTGTAAACTGAATGGAAGCCAGATAGAACTGGCGAGGATTTGAACATGAGAGTTTGATCCTGGCTCAGGATGAACGCTGGCGGCGTGCTTAACACATGCAAGTCGAACGAAGCAC
>JAQXJP010000033.1 GCA_029008875.1 Lachnospiraceae bacterium
AATTGGGATTTATTGGTGGCTGTGTTGTCATTATTCTGTTAATGTTAATTGCCATAGAATGTGTTTTAGTGGCGAAAAGGGCGCCTGATATAGAAGGTGCCGTCATATGTATCGGTATGGCTACCATTATCGGATTTCAGAGTTTTATGAATATTGCCGTGGCAACAGGATTAATGCCAAACACCGGTCTGCCGTTACCGTTTGTCAGCTATGGTCTTACCTCCCTGTTGAGTTTATATATCGGAATGGGGTTTGTATTAAATATACGATTACAGGGAGTACGTAAATACAGTTAGGAGAGGGTAAACTATGAACATTGCATTGATCGCACATGATGCAAAGAAAAAACTTATGCAGAATTTTTGTATTGCATATAGAGGAATTTTGTGCAAAAACGAATTGTATGCGACAGGAACGACGGGGCGTTTGATTGAGGAGGTTGCAAATCTTCAGATTCACAAATATCTCGCAGGACATCTGGGCGGCTCTCAACAGTTGGGGGCACAGATCGAGCACAACGAGATTGACCTCGTCATCTTTTTGCGGGATCCTTTGAAGCCGAAGTCCCATGAGCCGGATGTCAACAACATCGTGAAATTATGTGATGAGCACAATATCCCGTTGGCAACGAATCTTGCCACAGCGGAACTTTTAATCAGATCGTTGGACAGAGGAGATTTGGATTGGCGTGAAATGTATAAATAGAAAAATGAAGCGACTGCTATGCATATTATGTGTAGCAGCCCTTTTTATGAGCGGATGCGGCTCTTCCCAGGTGGAGAATCAATACCCGACATATTCCTCCGCAATCAGTTCCTTCGGTGAGGCGGAGCTGACCAATTCCTTTTTCGCGGATGGCCTGTGTGTTGCCCCGGATGAAAATGTGGGCTTGGAGTATGTGGACTCCCAGGTGGCGGAAGGGGCAGGAGTATTTAATCTGGATCAGAAAAAGGTGACATACTCCCAAAATATCTATGAGCGTTTGTATCCGGCCAGCACCACCAAGATATTAACCGCATACATCATTATCAAAAACTGCAATTTGAACGATTATGTGACGGTGAGCGAGGAGGCCGTGAATCAGACCTCGGACTCCTCCGTGTGTGGCCTGAATGCCGGCGATGTGGTCAGTGTGACCGATCTGTTGTACGGCCTTATGCTGGCCAGCGGAAATGATGCTGCCATTGTACTTGCAGAATACTATTCCGGAAGTGTGGAAGCCTTTTCGGATGTCATGAACCAGGAAGTTGCGGCGCTGGGATGCACAGGCAGCCATTTTGTGAACCCAAACGGATTGCCGGATGAGGATCATTACACGACCATCTACGATATGTATTTGATTTTTCAAGAGGCAATTCAATATGAGACGTTTGTGGACATTATTCATGCCACTTCCTACAATGCTCTGTACACGGACAAAGCAGGAAAAAGTGTGAAAAAGACCTGGAACAACACCAATCGCTACATCAACGGTGCTAAAGAGATGCCGCAGGGAATCACGGTGATTGGAGGGAAGACGGGGACCACGGGAGCGGCCGGTTACTGCCTGGTACTGTACTCCACCAACGAATCCGGGGAGCAGTTAGTTAGTATTGTTTTTAAAGCGGACGGCGTGTCCAATCTCTATTTGCTCATGAGTCAGATACTCAAGGAGTTTGGTAATTTGTGATTGTATTTTTCGTATATATATAATATAATATTTTTATATCAATGGATTATATTATTCCGAAAAATTATTATCCAGGAGGGGAAGGCCAATGATAGAAATTATTTGTGGGGAAAAAGGAAAAGGCAAGACAAAGGAGCTTTTGGCTAGAGTCAATTCTTCCGTCGAATCAAGCAACGGAAATGTGGTTTATCTCGATAAGAGCCAGAAGCATATGTTTGAGTTAAACAATAAAATTCGATTGATCAACGTTGTTGATTATCCGATTTCAAATTGTGATGAATTTATTGGTTTTATTTGCGGTATCGTTTCACAGGATAATGATTTGGAGGAAATGTATTTAGACAGTTTTTTGACGATTGCAAGCTTATCGGATGAGGGGGACATCGTTAAGGCAATTGAGAAACTGGACGTCATCAGTGAGAAGTACAAGGTTAAGTTCATTTTGAGCGTTTCCAAGGATAAAAACAATCTTCCGGAGTGCGCTAAGGCGAAGGTTGTTGTTGCTTTGTAAGCATTACATAGGTATTGTTGAAATGAAAGGTGTCGGAGAGATCCGACACCTTTTTTGTGTTATTCCATAGCGGAACGCACCCTTCCAAAGAAACTAATCAGATAGATTCCGGAAAGCCCGACGATTGCATAGATGATTCTGGAAAACCAGCTCATATTTCCAAACAAAAATTTTATCAAATCAAATTGGAAAAATCCGATAAGCCCCCAGTTTATACATCCGATGATTGCAAGCGTCAACAACGTATAATCAAGCCATTTCATTTCTATCACCTCCGTACATTCAGTATGTGTTTTCTTTTGGGTTAATATACACTTCTGTTCATTGTATTTACTTTTGAGAAATGATAAAATGATACATAAGTAAAAAAGAGGTGACAATTTTGGCAAAGAATGAAAATATCATAAAATACAAAAAGCCGTTTCATTTTAATATCGGACTTGTAATTTTTTGCATTATTATCATATATGTGATTTACAATATTTTTTCCTATTTTACCACATCAACCATTTCCGAATACCAAGTCTCTCAAGGGATGATTGCGTCCAATAACGTGTATCACGGCCTAATTCTCAGGGATGAATCCGTGGTTTACGCGGATCAGAGCGGATATATCAATTATTATATCAAGAATGCCTCCCGGGTGTCTGTCAATGATGTGGTTTATTCCATCGATACCAACGGTGTGATTGCGGACAAGATCAATTCAACGGGTGCCAACGGAGAACTGTTGTCGGAGGAAGCACTGCAGGAGGTTTCCGCCAAATTAGATGGATTTTCCAACACTTATCGTTCCTCCTCCTTTGGGGACACCAATACATTTAAGATGGATTTGGATTCCGAGATCTCCCAGATATTGAATTCCATCGCCCTGGCTAATTTGGGAGAGCAGATTAGTACTGCGGAGGCAAACAACACCTTCCATCGCTATGCTTCCGGCAAGCAGGGTGTGATAGCCTATTATGTGGATGGCTATGAGGCGGATAATCTGGAGAATTTTAAGGCTGAAATGCTGGAATCAGGCGGATATGTAAAGACAAATCTGGAATCCAACGTTCAGGTTACCTCAAACAGTCCTGTTTACAAAATTGTGAACAGTGAAAAATGGAATATTATCTTTGCGATTTCAACTGATTTGGCAGAAAGTCTTCAGGATGATTCTAATATTAAGATAAAATTTTGCAAGGACAATTACAGCGCCAATGCAACCTATGAGATTATCTGGCAAGACGGGGAACCTTTTTTGGCCTTGCAGCTCAACACGGCAATGATCCGCTACATCAATGAGCGTTTCGTGGATGTTGAACTGGTGATCAATCAGACCAGCGGTTTGAAGATTCCTAAATCTGCCATCACATCCAAGGAATTTTTTACAGTTCCGAAGAGTTATTTTACGGAGGGTGGTGATTCCGATAACAAGGGGCTAATCCTGGCGGAAACTCTGGATGCGGATACAGCGGGAGATGAGAGCAGTATCATCTACCCCACAATTTACTATGAGAAGAACGATAAGTACTATATTGACAGTGAACTGATTTCGGCTGGCACGGTAATTCGGAAACCGGACTCTATTTTGTCCACCTACACCATCGGAACCGATACGGATTCTCTGATTGGGGTATACAATATCAACAAGGGTTATGCGGTATTCAAGCAAATCAATATCATGTATGAAAATGACGAGTATGCCATTGTGGAGCCCAAAACATCTTATGGAATTGCTCTGTATGACCACATTGCTCTGGATGGCAGCAAACTGCAGGAATCTCAGTTAATTAAGAAATAATAGGAGAAAAAGATATGTTACAGGAAAATTTAACGGAAGTGGAAGCGAATATTGTGGCTGCATGTGAACGGGCAGGTCGTTCCAGGGATGAGGTCACTTTGATTGCGGTCAGCAAGACAAAGCCGGTTCCCATGCTTCAGGAAGTATATGATATGGGAATACGGAATTTCGGGGAGAACAAGGTGCAGGAAATGTGCGACAAGATAGAGGTGCTTCCCCATGATATCAAGTGGCACATGATCGGTCATCTGCAGACCAACAAGGTGAAATATATTGTAGGAAAAACTGCTCTGATTCACTCGGTAGACAGTCTGAAGCTTGCGGAGGAAATCCAAAAGCAGGCTGTCAAAAAGGATGTTTATGTACCCATTCTGGTGGAAGTCAATATCGCCGGGGAAGAGTCAAAATTTGGCATATCGAAAGAGGAAACGATGGAGCTCGTGCGACAGATTTCAAGCCTTGATCATCTTCAAATTAAAGGCCTGATGACCATTGCCCCCTTCGTGGAGAATGCGGAAGATAACCGATTGTATTTCCGGGGAATACGCCAATTATCTGTTGACATCGCAAATCAAAACATAGATAATGTAAGTATGGATATTTTGTCAATGGGTATGACCGGCGATTACGCGGTTGCGATTGAAGAAGGCGCAACCATGGTGCGTGTCGGAACCGGGATATTCGGGGCGAGAAATTACAATATATAACGAGGTTACAAGATGAGTTTAATTGATGGAGTTTTAAATTTTATGCGTTTAAATCCGGATGACGATGAGTACGATGAGGATGAAGACGATTTCCCATATGATGAGGAAGACGAAGAAGAAGAGTATCCGGTAAAGAAATCTTCCGGAGTCTTCAAGAAGGAACACAAGGAAAAGGAAGAGAGCAGTTATGAAAAATCCGAGGCTTCGAAGGAAAAGCCGGTGAAGACCGCTCCGAAGATTACACCGATCTCCAAAGGAACAAGAAAGCAGGTTATGGGAATGGAAGTTTGCGTTATTAAGCCAACATCGGTTGAAGATGCAAGGGAGATTACAGAGACATTGTTGAATGGCAGAACCGTTGTATTGAATGTGGAAGGCTTGAATGTCGATATTGCTCAGAGAATTATCGATTTCACATCGGGTTCCTGCTTTGCAATCAGCGGTAATCTTCAGAAGATATCAAATTACATATTCATAATTACCCCGGCGAATGTAGATATATCCGGAGATTTTCAGAATATCGTTGATTCTTTTGATACTTCAAGTTTCAATTACTAAATGGAATGTTTGGCATCAGAATTTTATGATTCTGGTGCCTTTTATTTTATATTACAGACATGAGGAACCAATATGAAAATAATTAAATCTAGAAAAAATATTTTGATTAGTTGGCTTATCATAGCCTTTTTAGTTGGGGTAGACCAGATTGCAAAGTTTTTTGCTGCCACTTTTTTGAAAAATAGCGAGCCGCTTTCGTTGATAGACAATGTTTTTGAATTACATTACCTGGAGAATCAAAGTGCCGCTTTCGGCGTTGATTTAATCTTGATTATACAAAAAATCTTCCGTTTTTCTTACTTTGTGGAGCATCCGGATGTGTTCTTGCAGGTCAAGATGTTTCTGTTTATTATAATGACAATTGCGGTGGTTTTTTTGCTGTATGCGCTATACCTTCGCATTCCGAAGGAGCGGAGATTTCGTTATATTGATTGGATATTAATCGCATTTATTGCCGGCGCAATCGGGAACCTGATTGATCGTGCCGTTCATCATTATGTGATCGACTTCTTCTATTTTAAATTGATTGATTTCCCGATTTTTAACGTTGCGGATATTTACGTGACGGTTTCGGCCTTCTTTATCATTGTCCTCGGTTTGTTCTATTACAAGGAAGCTGACTTTGAGCGTATTTTTCCTTCCAAAGAGAAGAAAAAGGATTGATGTTATGAAACAGGATGTTTTTGAGGTTCTGGAAGAACAGGAAGGAGAACGCCTGGACAAATATTTGAGTATCATTTACCCGGATATTTCCCGTTCTTTTTTTCAAAAAATCATAAAAGATAATATGGTGCTTGTGAACGATCAGCCCCAGAAAGCGAATTACCGGCTTCGGGATGAGGATATTGTGACGATTAACTTTCCGGATGCTGTCACCACTGCCATTGAACCGGAGGATATCCCCCTTGATATCTTATATGAGGATGAGGATCTTCTTGTTGTAAACAAACCAAAAGGGATGGTGGTACACCCGTCGGCCGGTCATTACACACACACCCTGGTAAATGCCATCATGTTTCACTGCAAAGACTCTCTGAGCGGGATTAACGGCGAGATTCGCCCGGGCATCGTTCATCGCATCGATATGGACACCACCGGCTCACTGATCGTGTGTAAAAATGATGAGAGCCACATAAAGATTGCCCAGCAGATTAAGGATCACTCCGTCAATCGCATATACGAAGGGATTGTGTGCGGAAATGTGTCTGAAGATGAAGGAACTATCAACGGAGCAATCGGCCGTAACCCCAAGGATCGCAAAAAAATGGCAATCAATGAGGCGAACGGAAAGCCTGCTATAACGCATTATAAGGTGTTAAAACGTTTTCAAAACTATACTTACATGCAGTTTCAATTGGAAACCGGACGTACCCATCAGATACGCGTTCACATGGCCAGCATCGGACATCCCTTGCTGGGTGATCCCCTTTATTCTTCGGGGAAAAGTCCGTATAAAAACCTTCAGGGACAGACCCTTCATGCCAAGACAATTGGCTTTGTTCATCCCACCACAGGAGTATATATGGAGTACAGCGCACCCTTGCCGGAATACTTTGAAAAATTATTGAATTCCTTGAAATAATTCTGAAAAATATTGTATAATTCAAGTATATAGAAGTTTACTATATAGTTGGAGGTAGTGTATTATGGGTAGAACAATTTATACGATAGGACGTGAATTTGGTAGCGGCGGTAAGCAAATTGGGGAAAAAATTGCAAAGCGCCTGGGGATTCCTCTTTATGATAAGGAATTGCTGCAGAAGGCTGCCAAGGATTCCGGATTTTGTGAAGAAATTTTTGAGAATCACGATGAGAAGCCAACCAACAGTTTCTTATATTCTTTGGTGATGGATACTTATTCCGCAGGAAATTATTCTGCGGCGCCATTTCTCGATATGCCATTAAACCATAAGGTTTTTCTGGCGCAGTTTGATTCCATCAAGAAAATTGCGGAGGAAGGTTCCTGCGTTATTGTTGGACGCTGTGCTGACTATGCTTTGGCCGGCAATCCCGATGTGGTAAATGTGTTTATCCGTGCAGACCTGGAGGATCGAATCAAATGGATCAGCAAACGGTTGGATATTACGGAGAGCAAGGCAAAAGACATGGCTTCCAAAAAAGATAAGCAGCGCTCCAGTTATTATAATTACTATACCAGCAAAAAATGGGGCGATTCCCGCAGCTACGATTTGTGTTTGAATACCAGTAAGCTTTCCTTGGATGAGTGTGTGGAGTTGATCATCAGGTTTGGGGAAGTCATGAAGCGATAAAAATCGTAAGGTTGTAATAGGAATATATATTGCAAGAATAAAAAAACAGGCATTGCGTAAAGATTTGAACAATTGATAAATATTAGACAACAGGCCAACAATTCGCTAAAATAAAGGTTTTGCGAGGCGTTGGCTGATTGTTTAGGGTACAAACTATTCGTTAAACTTTTGTTTTGCGAATAAATATATTGCTTTTCCGAAAGGCTTTTGATACACTTAATTTGTACTCTCATATGGATAAATCACCGGAATCCAGGTCTATGGTAAACGGACCGTCGTTGATGAGCTCAATTTTCATATCAGCTCCAAATATTCCGGTTTCCACTATGGGAATTTGTTTGCGACATTCATCAATGATGTACTGATATAAATCGTTGGCAAGCTCCGGGCTCCCGGCATCCGTAAAGGACGGGCGATTTCCTTTTCGGCAATTGGCGTACAAGGTAAATTGCGAAATCAAAAGTAAGCTTCCATTTACATCCCGGATGGATAAATTGGTCTTTCCTTCGGAATCTGCGAAGATTCGAAGCCCGATGAGTTTTTGAATCATTTTATCTGCTATTTGCCGGGTATCTGTGTTGGAAAAGCCGATAAATACACACAAACCGTCCTGGATTTGTCCGGTGATCTGATGATCCACAGTACATGATGCCTTGGTTACTCTTTGTATCAGAAATTTCATAATTGCTATCCTCTTCCATACTATTGTGAATCTTTTGACAAACACAACATATTTTGTTTTGAATAGAATTATAGCACAAAATATTGTATAATGAAACTATGTTTTGGAGGAAATCATGGAGATACAAAAGTTATACAGTTATGTTCGAAGAGCCTGTGAGGATTATGCAATGATTGATTCCGGGGATAAAATTGCCATTGGGATATCCGGCGGCAAGGACTCTCTCACTCTCCTATATGCCCTGGCCGGCTTGCGACGCTTTTACCCAAATAAATTTGATTTAATCGGAATAACCGTTGATCTGGGCTACGAAAATTGTAATTATGAAGAGATTCAAGTTCTTTGTGAAAGCCTTCATGTTGAATATCATGTGATTCATACACAAATTAAGAATGTGCTGGATAAAAGAATTGAGGAAGGCTCTTACTGCTCTCTCTGTTCCAAAATGAGAAAAGGCGCTTTAAATGACGCTGCGATACAGTTGGGGTGTAACAAGATTGCCTATGCACATCATATGGATGATATGATTGAAACCATGTTCTTATCCTTAATATACGAGGGCCGATTTTATGTATTTCCGCCGGTTACCTATATGCCGGACCAAAATATTTCAATTATCCGTCCCTTAATGTATGTTCCTGAAGTGGATGTAATCGGTTTTCAGAATAAAACATCACTTCCGGTGCTCAAAAATCCATGTCCCTACGACGGACATACCAAACGGGAGTACGTGAAAAATCTGATTGCACAGCTAAATCGGGAAAATCCCGGAGTAAAAAAACAATTATTTCATGCCATCACGGAGGAAAATATCTGTGATTGGCCAAAGAAAAGAGGGAGCTAATGTCAGAAAAACCATATTATGAAGGTGTTAATATTCGAAATGAATTGAAGCTGAAGGAACAGCTGAAGGAACTTCCACCCTTTTGCAAACAGTTTTTTATTGCACTGGAACCCACCACCTCTTCCAGAACCAGGATTGCCTACGCCTATGATCTGGCATGCTTTTTTAACTTTATCAAAGACAATAACCCTATGTTTCGCAATATGGAAGTGCGCGAATTTCCTTTGAGTATTTTGGACTCTCTTCGCCCTTCCGATATTGAAGAGTACCTATTTTATCTCAAGGTTTATGAAAAGGACGGAAAAGCCCATACCAATGACGAGCGTGGCCTAAAGCGCAAGTTGGCATCTCTTCGAACCTTTTACAATTACTACTATAAACATGAATTGATTGAGACAAACCCTGCAATAAAGGTTGATATGCCTAAATTGCATGATAAGGCCATTGTTCGTCTGGATGCGGATGAGGTCGCTATGCTATTGGATGAGGTGGAATCCGGAGAAAATCTCTCCAAGCGTCAACAGGCATATCATCAAAGAACAAAGGTTAGGGATCTGGCAATTCTGACCCTGATGCTTGGGACCGGTATTCGTGTATCCGAATGTGTGGGATTGGACATGGATGATGTGGATTTCAAGAATAACGGAATCAAAATCCATCGAAAAGGTGGCGCTGAGGTTGTTGTTTACTTTGGAGAAGAAGTTAGAGATGCTCTCTTGGCATACTGGGAGGAAAGGCAAGGAATCACCGCCGCCCAAGGCAGCACCAATGCTCTCTTTCTGTCTCTGCAACACAAGCGCATAGGTGTCCGCGCAGTGGAAAATCTGGTAAAAAAATACGCAAAACTGGTAACGAATTTAAAGAAAATAACCCCTCATAAGCTCCGCAGTACCTACGGCACGTCTCTCTATCAGGAAACGGGCGATATTTATCTGGTGGCCGACGTACTGGGGCATAAAGATGTAAACACCACCAAAAAGCATTACGCTGCAATCGAGGATGACCGCAGGCGAACCGCTGCCAAGTATGTACATCTCCGCAAAGATTAATAAGAAAAGATTATGACTGCTCTTCTTCTCTCTGGGCAAGGACTTCATCCATCTTTGCCTGAATACGGGCTTTTACATATTCTGCAAGTTCTTGAGACTTCATGTCTTTGTATTCCTCATAATAGATGGGATCCAGATAATAGACATATGTGGTTGTTGGACCAAAGTGCCAACTGTTAAATACTTTGTAGGAATCCACCAGACAGATAGGAACGATAGGCTGTTTGGATTTCAGCGCAATCTTAAAACTCCCTGCTTTAAAATCATACAGTTTATTTCCATTATTAAAATGGTATCCTCCTTCAGGGAACAGGATGTATCGCTTCCCTTCCTGTATTTCTTTTGCAACCTGATTGATAATGGTAATGCCTTGACGAGGATTATCAATCTCAAGGCGTTTTCCCTGAACCAAATCAATAAATTCCCGAACAAGAACGGTGTGGGATTTCTTCTTGTCCATCACAAAGGAACAGGGCTTGTCATGGGTAAAAACGATACCGAGGACATCATATTTCCCCTGGTGATTGGGATACATAATATATCCGCCTTCCTTTGGGAGATTCTCCGTACCGTAAGCAATGGTTTTGAATTTTCCGGTCTTGTTCATCAAAAAAATAACATAATGAGCCAGTTTATATCTCTGCTCTTCACTATACTTCTCCGGATGATTCGCACGATGTCTCATCTTAGGAATAATATAGGGAGCTCGAAAAAAATTCATGATAATAACATAAAGTAAATTAAACATAATCATCTCTCCTCAATATGTTTATTATAGCCCAAGATGAGGAGAAATTCAACGAAGTCGCCAATCATATAAGATTACTTTAAGATTCAGCCAAAGGTCTTATTCCTAAAAATGAGAATTACTTCACTTCTGTGGAATAATAGGCAACGACAATATGCTGTCCGCTGTGAATCTGCCCGTCCTGAAGTTGATTCATAGCACATACTTCATTGATATATTCCTGCATATCAACATCATAATCCGCAGTATATCTCTCTGCGATTGCCCAGACCGTGTCTCCGCTTTCGACTTGAATACTGGTATAGTATTTCTGCACGGGAAGCTGCTCTTTATTGGCGCTTGCAAAGGTCTTCATGCTTGTACCAAGCAAAATCATCAACGATACAATAAGAATGGTGAAAAAGGCAATAAGACGCTTCTGCAGAACGATGACATGTGCTCTTCTCGCCAACTGTGCATTTATGCTTGGAGATAATTTCTCATTGTATGCTCTTCTCATGAATTTGTCCTCCTGTAATCGAACGAACGTTTGCTTGTGATATAAATATAATACACGAACAAATGTTTGTCAACAGAAAAATCGAACAAATTTTCGGAATATATGTTTGCTTTTTGCTTTTCCTTATGCTAAACTTATCTTATCAGAACACAGGTTTTGTATTTAGGAGGATAAAATATGGCATATGGTAAGATCTCTGCCAAGCAGAGAGAGATTCTGGAATATATTAAGGATGAGATTCTGAACAAGGGCTACCCGCCCACGGTGCGTGATATCTGTGAGGCTGTGGATTTGAAGTCCACCTCTTCCGTACATTCCCACCTGGAGACTTTGGAGAAGAACGGATATATCCGCAGAGACCCTACCAAACCCCGTGCAATTGAGATTGTGGATGAGAACTTTAACCTGACCAGACGTGAGATGGTGAATGTTCCTCTTGTGGGCAGAGTTGCTGCCGGGGAACCGATTCTCGCGGTGGAGAATATCGAGTCCTACTTCCCTGTTCCGGCGGAATACATGCCCAATGCGGAGTCGTTCATGCTGAAGGTTAAGGGCGAGAGCATGATTAATGCCGGAATCTTTGACGGCGATCAGATTCTCGTCGAGAAATGTGAGACCGCCAGAAACGGCGAGATGGTGGTTGCTTTGGTGGATGATTCCGCCACCGTCAAGACCTTCTACAAGGAAGGAGATCACATTCGTCTTCAGCCGGAAAATGACACCATGGACCCCATTATTGTTCCGGATTGTGCAATTTTGGGAAAAGTGTTCGGTGTATTTCGTTTCTTCTGATTCAGAGCATAATAGAATCCCCATCCATTTTTGGATGGGGATTTTTCATGTTTCATCATATGAAATTTTTGGGGGATGATTCTTCTACCCTTCCGTGTGGTAACTTCTCGTAATTCCTTCCCGTGTAAAATGGTTCTTTTCATAATAATGCTGTGCAACTGTGTTGGTGAGCGCGGTGTCGGTATCCAACCGGCGAATTCCTTTGTGAAATAACTCTTTTTTCAAGGCGGACATACATTCGGAACCGATTCCCTTTCCGCACAAATTTTCATTGATGAATATCCACCTCAAATATGCCAGGTTTGCCTGCTCAAGAAAATGGATTTCACAGCCGCCCACAATCTCTTTTCCCATAATGAAATCGCAGTACTGCTGTTTTCCCGGTGTGGCGTTGTGCCAATGGATATCTATAGATGATAATTCCACGGAATCTATCACAGAAGAATAAAATACATTTTCATGTTCGACGGCAAAACCTCTCTGCGTCAACAAATCGTGGATATACCCAAAAGTTTCATACAATTTTCCGTGCCTTGCATAGCATGACATGCCAAAATAATGAAAAAAGGCATAGACGGGACCGGAAATACCGGCAAGTGCTTTTCTCGCTGCTTGTAACAGCTCAATGCCAATCTCTTTTTGGGTTTCATCATAATAGAAGTTGCGAATCACGGGACAGGAAACGGAATCGGAGACCTCCCCCTCATCATCAAATCCGAAGGCAGTCTTACCGTACTGTACAAATCCGACCAACTTGCTGTCAGCATATGCTCCCAAAGTTGTCAAATCCGAAAACAGGGCTCTGCCCTCACCATCCACATCGTGAAGATAAGATTTTTTCCAAATGTCATAATCAACTTCATAATGATAGGGGAAGGAAAGTTTTTCCATGTAGTCATAGATTTCTCGTTCGTCCACAACTTTTTTAAGTTCAGTAATCATGTTGTATCTTCTCCTTGAGACGATTACTTTAACAGAGTCTGTTCGATTTCCTTATCCGGCCAATACCCCCATGATTCCACAATTTTGCCGTCAATCACCTTGAAGTTTTCCAACGCCTCAAAACGAATGCGTTTTCCGGTGGCTGGGATTCCCATACAGGTTCCTGCATGAATGCCGTCATAGAGAATTCTAGTTGCGACCATATCCTCCTCACCGAACACATCAAGCACCTCGATTTTCAGGTCTGCGAATTGTCCCTCCACAATTTTTAGGATATTCACCGCATCTGCATTGCTTCTGGCCCCGGCCGGACTGTGGTCGATATAGTCTTCCGCCACACATTCCATGATATGGTCATAATTGTGTTTTGTGTAACCTTCCTCAAAAAAGCTGACTACCAATTCTTTGTTGTTCATTGTGATTATTTCCCCCCCTTTTCTATTTTAGAATTTCCATTTGTTTTTTCTTGCTAAAGCTCTTCAGAACCAGATCATAGGATTTGTCCAACAAATCCTTAAGCATATCATCCGATATGGCGCCATCCACCTTGATAGAATTCCAATGTGTTTTATTCATATAATACCCCGGAATGATATCATCAAATTGCTGACGAAGGAAATCCCCTTCCATCGGATCCAGCTTCAATGTGATAAGTTCTGCCTTGTTATCATCGCCGTAACACACTGCCGCGAACATTTTATCCTCAATCATATAGCGAAGCCAGTTCCACTCTTCCTTAAAATCCTTTCGAACCCCTTTTTTCTCCAACAGGAACTCGTCCATCCAATCGTACTTCATTTACTCAATTTTTTCCTTTCTCAACATACGCCAGGAACTCGTCCGTCTGAGACCAGTACTTGATTCCCCAATTCTCAAAGTTCCATTCTTCCATGTAGTTGTTGCACTCGTAGTCTATGTAATACAGTATACCATCCTGCACCACGAAATTGGTAGGAAAATAATCGATATTTGTATTGGCGGGATACAGACGTTCGCACATGGCCTTTACCTGATCCACAAAATCCTGTTTCATCTCTTTTCGCAAGACATAATCAAATATGGTGTCCCCCTCGATATACTCTTTCAAAATCCTCTCGTTTTCGATATCCACCGCAAGCATTTCAGGCATGGGGATTCCAATCTCTCTCAGGCGCTTATAATCATTCATTTCTGACTCAATTTTATTCCCGAACTGATAATAGTCGCAGGGCTCATGGTGAATCTGCTTGAGCACGTATTCCTTGGTTCCGTCGGTGACGAGGTAGGAATAGCCGCCTTTTCCATGCCCTAACAGTTTTATGACTTGATATGCCTTTTTATTCACACACATCTCTTCCATACCAAACTCCTCTTTATACTTTCTTGTTTATTATTGTACCACAGCAAAATAATAGTGCCTATTATAACGAAAATATAAACTGCTTTGTATCATATACAAAACAGTTTAGGGAATATAAGTTATACAGTTGAGACAATAAAATTAATTATTTTCTGAACGGAATCCTCCAATTTGGTTTCATTCCATCCGAGATTCCATCCTTTTTCGGAGAGAACATCAGAAATAACATAAATTGCCGTGGCCAGGCATTTGCGATATGTCGCCACTGTGAACAGGCCAACGCCTTCCATCTCCACGCATTGTGCACCTTTTTCCCGATAGGCAAGAACCTGGCCCCAGGATTCCATATATCCGGCATCGGTCGTCCAATGTACGCCTCTTCGATATGCAATATCGTTATCCGAGAGAGCTTTGCACAGTTCATCTGTCAATTCTATTGAGGATTCGATTCTGTCCAAATCATAACCATACAGCCGAGCTACCGCAGTGTCATTGTATGCGCCATCGGTAACAACGATATCTCCCGGCAGCATATCCGTCTGCAATCCCCCGGCAAAGCCAACGTGAATCAGCTCTTTCACGCCGCCGGCAATTAAGTCCTCCGCCTGAGTTGCAATGGCCGGGGAACACATATGTCCTTTCACAAATCCGATGTTATCATTTGCATTGAAAACAAAAAGTTTTCCTCCCAGAGGATATTGATATGTCCCGCAATTTCGCTTAAGCATTTCATCATAGAGACTGTCTGCCAAAACAAAAACTCTTTTGGGGACAATCATTTTGTCAATATCAAACCCCTGATTTTTCAATTCCAGTCGTACCAGTTTTTTCGGGTCTGTTAAAAACTCATTTTTCTCCATGAATATCGATGACCTTTCCGTCTCTCCAGATACGCTCCAAATCGTAAAAGAGACGATCCTCCTTGGAAAAAAGATGGACAATGACATCCTGATAATCCATCAGAATCCAGGTGGAACTGCGATTTCCCTCGATCTGCTTTGCGTGTACACCCTCTTTGTACATTGCTTCATCCACAGCATCCTGCATGGCTGTCAATTGGTTTTGGTTGGATGCGTTTGCAATGATAAAGTAATCAGCAATGGTTGACACTCCGCTGATATCAATGACCGTGACATCGTCCGCCTTCTTGTCTTCCAGTGCCGCTACCGCTTTCTTTACTAATTCTAATGTTTCCATTCCTGCTCCCTTTCATACTGCTTGTAATATTCGTAGGTTAACTGTGTGTTTGGATCGATGGCCCCTTTTTTGTTGTTCAGATAATGTAGCGTGTCGTACAAAATATCCGCCATACAGGCATCCAAATCCTCAAATGCCAACTTACGAATTTCATCCAGATGAGCCGCTTTATCTCTCTTGGGCTCAATATAATCCGCGATAAAAATAATCTTGTCGAGAAGGCTCATCCCCGGCTCTCCGGTGGTGTGAATTTTTATGGCGTGAATAATCTCCGGATCCGTCACTTCATATTTGGTTGACGCGTAGAGCGCTCCAAGCTTTGCATGTAACAGCGTTGGATTCTCCCGCTCCACGGAGGAGATTATGATATGATTTTCCTCGCAGACTCTGATTTTTTCATCATTGGGGACACATTTGGCGCAGTCGTGCAACAAACCCGCCAACATGGCCTGCTCCATGTTTCCTTCATGTGCCATCGCCAGGCATGCCGCTGTGTACATGACACCTTTGGTATGCTCGTATCGGTCTTTATCCAATTCCTTTTTTACTTTTTTGCGTATTTCCTGAAGTTCCATGCGTTCTCCATATTAACAATATAATTGATTTTGGCGGATATATGTGATCACGTCATCCCACAATAGACCGTCCAACGCCGTATTTGACGATATGCGGCTTCGAATCATGCTGGACGACACATGAACCTTATCACAATGAACCATTCGGATATCGGCCGGGAAAAGCGCCACAATCTGTGCAAATTTTTCTGACAGGGCTTTCTCCGTAAATTCTCCCCGGTTTACTACAAGGATTTTTGCCAGGGAACTGATGATCTCCGGGTGCCGCCAATGGTCAAAGTAGTTGATAGAGTCCGCCCCCATGATAAAGTAAAAATCGTGGTCGGGATGCTGTTGGCACAACTTTTGCAGCGTTCTGTAAGTGTAGCTTGTCTCATCGGAACTCACCTCGATGGTATTGACCCGGATTCCATCGTAATGGGAAGCAGCCATCCGACACATGGCAACCCGATGCTCTGCGGACATCATGTCCTCCTCCTTCTTGTGGGGGGAATGTCCTGCGGGAATCAGCCACACCTCATCCAGGGAGTACTCTCCCTTGGCCGCCAGCGCCATATTCATATGTCCGTAATGGATGGGATCAAAGGATCCGCCTAATAATCCGATTTTCATAATTATTCCGGGAGCTTAATCTTGGGATTTTTCTTGTTCGGGCGATAAAAGATCATTTTTTTCCCGATTACTTTCACCACCGTTGAGCGTGTGCGCTCGGCGATTGCCTCCGCAATCATCTTCGGCTCATCGATACAATTCTTGAGAACCGATACTTTGATCAATTCTCTTTTTTCGAGAGCTGCGTCAAGGGCTTCCACAATCTCCGGAGTGAGGGAAGCTTTTCCTACCTGAAAAATGGAATCCATACTGCTTGCCAACGAGCCGAGATATGCTCTTTGTTTACTGGTTAATGCCATGTTATCCTCTCCTATTACTTATAATAATCAAATTCGTTTCCGTACATACGCACGGTGTCGCCATCCTGAATTCCCATTTCTTCCAGCTCTTTCAAAATTCCCTGTTCCTTTAGGAATTTCTGGAAGAACAAAAAGCCCTTTTCGGAATCAATATTGGTGTATCCCAACATTTTGTCAATCTTGGGCCCCTCCACCACATAAGCGCCGTCATCTGCTCTCTCGATGGTGTAAGGCTCGTCCTTGAAAAATCCAAGGCTCGGATCAAACTCCGGCTCATACACGATGGCTTCCTTGGGGCATTTCGCCAACAGTTCCTTAATCTCATACAACAGCTCTTTTAAGCCCTGTCCGCTCACTGCAGAAATGGGAAATACCTTAATACCCTCCGGTTCAAATTCCCGGCGCAATTTTGATATAATCTCATTTTCGTCCCCGTATACGGCGTCCATTTTGTTGGCCGCAATCACCTGGGGCTTCTCTAACAAATCGGGATTGTACGCCTCCAATTCCCGGTTGATTGCGTGAATATCCGCTATCGGGTCACGCCCTTCCGTTCCGGCTGCGTCCACGATGTGGACCATAACCTTGGTACGCTCGATGTGGCGCAAAAATTCATGGCCCAAGCCAACACCCTCCGATGCTCCTTCGATGAGTCCCGGAATATCCGCGATGACAAAACCAAAGCCATCCTCCATATCCACAACTCCAAGGTTGGGCTGCAAGGTGGTGAAATGATAGTTGGCAATCTTGGGCTTTGCGTTGGTGACGCGGGATAAGAAGGTGGATTTTCCTACATTCGGGAATCCCACAAGGCCCACATCCGCGATGACCTTAAGCTCCAACAGCACCTCGATCTCAATGGCCTCCTGTCCGGGCTGCGCATATTTGGGCGCCTGCATGGTGGAGGTGGCAAAATGCTGATTGCCAAGGCCGCCTCTACCGCCTCTTATCACGGTGACGCGCCGGTTTTCCCCGGACATATCCGCAATAATTTTGCCGGACTCGGCATCTTTGATTACGGTTCCCTCTGGGACCTTCAGGATCAAATCCTCCCCGTTTTTGCCGTGGCAGTTCTTCTTGCCACCCTCTTCCCCGGGCTGTGCCGCAAATTTTCTGCGGTGCCGATAGTCGGTTAAGGTGTTGAGTCCGTCGTCGATGACAAAGATGACATCTCCGCCTTTTCCGCCGTCGCCCCCGTCCGGGCCGCCGTCCGGAACATATTTTTCACGCCGAAAGGAAACGTGTCCGTCTCCGCCTTTTCCTGATTTGATGATAATCTTCGCACGATCTGCAAACATATATTAACAGCTAAGATCTGATGATCTTATGCTCCTTTCTATTCGAAATTAAGACAAAACACAAAAACCCCAACCGTTTGCACAGTCGGGGTTTGCTTTTTATTCGTTCACTACTGGATAAACAGAAGCCTGCTTCTTGTCTCTTCCAACTCTCTCGAATCTCAATACACCATCCACTTTCGCAAATAATGTATCATCTCCGCCGATACCAACGTTAACGCCTGGACGAATCTTGGTACCACGCTGTCTGTAAAGAATATTTCCAGCCTTTACGAATTGTCCGTCTGCTCTTTTTGCTCCTAATCTCTTAGACTCAGAGTCACGTCCGTTCTTTGTGGAACCAACTCCCTTCTTATGAGCAAAAAACTGAAGGTTCATATTCAACATGTCTTACACCTCCTTGAATTCCAGAATGATATATTCATTCCCATAGTCGTTTTGTATTCCTTGCAAGCCAAGAATCATAGAATCAAGTAATAATGTGGTATCGTGAGTGGCCCGCTCATTGAGCAGGAAATCGATAAGTCCGGTTTCCTCGTCGGTCTCAATCTCAAATGTGTTGGAAGTGAATGCTTCAATGGAATTGATTGCATTGACCACCAATGCGGATACTCCCGCACATATGATATCGCTGCCGGCATCTGCGTATCCGGAATGACCGATACACTTCATACCTACTACCTGTTCGCTTTCATCTTGTAAAATCGTTATAGAGATCATAACAATTTCCTATCGATTACGCGTTGATTTTGTCAATCTTAACCTGGGTGAACGCCTGTCTGTGACCGTTCTTTTTGTGATAACCGGTTTTTCTCTTGTACTTGTAAACGATTACTTTCTTAGCGCGGCCTTCCTTCACTACGGAAGCCTCAACAGTTGCTCCGGCTACGGTCGGATTACCAACCTTCATGTCGTCGCCTGCTACTGCTAATACCTGATCAAAAGTAACCTTCTCACCAGCATCAACTCCAAGCTTTTCAATGGTAATGATATCGCCTTCAGAAACTTTGTACTGCTTACCACCTGTTGCTATAATTGCGTACATATGGCACCTCCTATTTATCATTACTCGCCAGTTTCGGTGTTGTCCATCTAAAAATGGGCAGACTTTAAACCCCACTGTGCGGCATACTCAAGTATAATAACACTTGTATTTCCCTGTGTCAACAAGATTTTTTGGTATTTTATCCAATCAATTCCTTGAGAGAGCGATAGACTTTTTTCCTTGTTATCTCCACCAGCCCCAACTTGGTAATATCCACAAAATGGCATGGGACGGTGTCCTTCCTCAGCTCCCCTTTCAGACATTCAATCAGCGCAAGTTCCTCCTCCTTGGACTTCATATTGATAAAATCCACAATAATCATTCCGGATATGTTGCGAAGCCGAAGCTGTCTGGCCACTTCCCTGGCGGCTTCCATGTTCACCTGCAGGATGGTGTCCTGCCTTGCAGATTGATTTTTGGCGGAATTGACATCGATAAAGGTCAAAGTCTCCAGTTGCTCTACGATGATATTGGAACCGGATTTCAGCCATACACGCTGCTTCAGAAGCTCTTCCAGGGTGGTGTCCACCTTGTACAGCCGTTTTAAAGAGATCACATCATCCCGGTACAATTCGCATTTCTCCCGGTTGGTGGGCAACTGTGACGTCAACTGATGAAAGATTTCTTCGGAATCCGTCAGGATCTTATCGCAATCCTCCAAACGTAGTGATTTGATTCTGGAAATGTACGAGGGTGGATCCTGATATACCATGGAAAAAGCAGACAAATGCAGACTTTTTTCCTTGATTTTTTCCAGGGTGTACACAAGGGATATGACATCCTCCTGAATCTCGTCCATAGGTAGCTCTCCGGCAGCGGTCCGAAGAATCATGCCGAATCCTCTCCCGTTCTCCGGCCACTGGGATGCAATCCGGTCGGAAAGCCATGCCGACAGCGCGGTTCTTTTCTCGCCTGTGATTTTTCTGGAAACGGAAAGCGCGTGATTCTCTGTAGTCAGTACCGAGCATTTTCCCTGCAAGGTGAGTTTGGTGGTCACAACCGGTTCCTTGGACTTTACCGCATCCCGAACCACCTGAACCAGCAGCTCATCCCCCACACAAAGCTCCTCTTTTTGGGATTGTTTTCTTGTGTAATAGGGATTGACGCAATCCTCCAGGGGCAGATAACATTTCATGTCCCCCGTAATGCGGACAAATGCGGCATGGATTCCCTTCACAATGGACTCTACCCTCGCAATGTAGATGCGATTCATGAGGGTATCGTTTTCGTCCTCATAGATTTGAAAATCCAGGTAATCCCGGTTTTCGTCCAGTACAATCTGGGCGATAAAGGATTTGCCGTGTTTGGTTATCGGGGTAATCGCTAATCGATTCATGTGAATTGTCCGTCCTCATTTCCTATGTGATTACACAATCACATTTCCTAGGTCTAACAGCGGAACCAACTGTTCCTTTTCATCTCTTGCATACACCTCCAGACGGTGAATCTGGATGGCATTCTCGTTGTATTCCAGTCCTTTTTTTTCAAAGAGGGAAGCCAGCACAAGCTCCGGCTTGATGTTTTGAATGCTTCCGGTGGACAGCTTCATGAAAAATCCGTATCCCTCTTCCAACTCGCGGACCTCAAGCTCATAGACAAGGGGCTTCAAATCCACCTCACGTTCGCTCTTTTTGGTCTTTTTCAGGATTGTAAACTGCTCTGCAGCCCAGAATTCCTCCTTTACCAGTGCAACCGCCTCCTGATAGGAAAGAGGAAGTTCATAACCTTCCTTGAAGGTTAATTCATAGTCGGCTGCGGCAACAATGGACATGGCGGCCTTGGCATTCTCCGGAAGCTCCACATAACCGGTCACCTCCACACCATCCACCATGGTGGCATTGAGTGTGCGGATAGCCTCTGCGGAACTCGTGCTGGAGTGCACCTCTATGTCGAAATACTCTCCGTCGCTAGTGATTCCCACGCCCAGAGGCGCGGCGAAGGACATAATCTGGTGGGGGGAGAACCCTTCCGAGTAACAGATATCAATATTGGAGCGCCGAATTGCCTTCTGAAAATAGCGCATCATGTCCAAATGCCCCACAAATTTCATGACGCCCCATTTGCGGAACTTGATTCTAATTTTCATAGCATACACCTCCACCAAATTGTTTTGCCCCGCAACCGGAGCAGCCCATTCTGCAGTTTGGAGTCACTTTCTCCTGGTGGGCGGTGTTCCACTGGCGAATCATGAATTCTTTCGTCACCCCGATGTCGATAAAGTCCCAGGGCAAAATCTCATCCAGAGGACGCTCACGGAGAGCGTAAAATTCCAGGGAGACATCACATGCCTCAAAGGCTTCCAGCCAGCGGTTATAATCAAAGAATTCACCCCAGGCATCAAAGATTCCGCCGTGTTCATAGACATACTGAATGACATCCGAGATTCTCCGGTCCCCTCTTGCCAACAGGCCTTCCAGCACAGTGACATCCGCCTGGTGCCAGTTGTAACGGATACTCTTGTGATTGAGCATTTCCTTACAGTGATCGTTCACAATCTTGGCCCGGTTGAGATATTCCTCCGGGGTAAACATCCCTGCCCATTGGAATGGGGTAAAGGGCTTGGGAACAAAGAAGGAGGTGCTGATGGTTACCTGGCACTTTCCAGCTCTCTCCTCCTTGGGAACTGTGTCATAATACAGCGCAGCAATATCGTTGGCCAGTTCCGGGATTGCCCGCATGTCCTCCTCCGTCTCCGTGGGAAGCCCCAGCATAAAATACAACTTTACCTTATTCCAGCCCCCGCGAAAGGCCTGCTCTGCCCCGTTCATGATATTGTCAACCGTAAGTCCTTTATTGATAACATTCCGCATGCGCTGGGAACCTGCCTCGGGGGCGAAGGTCAGACTGCTTTTTTTCACATCCTGCACCTTGCTCATGATATCCAGGGAAAAGGCATCGATGCGCAGGGACGGCAGGGAGATATTGATGTTCTTGGCCTTGCACTCCTCCATCAGGTAATCCAGCAGTTCCGGCAGTTCCTTGTAGTCGGAGGAACTTAGGGAGCTTAAGGAAATCTCCTCATAGCCCGTGGAGGCGATCATATCCCCGGCAATCTCTTTCAGATACTCCACATTTTTCTCCCGGTTGGGGCGATAAATCATTCCTGCCTGACAGAAACGGCAGCCGCGGATGCAGCCTCTTTGTATCTCCAGAACTATGCGGTCCTGAATCGCCTTGATAAAGGGGACCACCGGCTTGTGCGGATAGACGGAATGATTCAGGTCCATATCCACCTGCTTCTTTACGGTTGCGGGAACATCCTCATACTTGGGCCCAAAGGAGGCAATGGTGCCGTCCTCGTGGTAAGTCACCTCGTACAGAGAAGGGACATAGATTCCCTCAATGTGGGAAAATTCACGGAGAATTTCCTGTCGGTTTTTGCCCTCCGCCCGCAACTTTTTGTAGGTATCCAGCAGACAATCGTATTGCACTTCCCCCTCGCCGATATAGAAGAAATCAAAGAAATCGGCAATGGGTTCCGGGTTGTAGGAGCATGGACCGCCTCCCATCACTATGGGCTGTCCATCTGTACGGTCAGCTGCCCGAAGGGGAATCTGAGCCAGATCCAGAATCTGCAGAATGTTAGTGTAGCACATCTCATACTGCAGAGTGATTCCGATGAAATCCGCATTTTTTATAGGCTCCTGGCTTTCCAAACCGAAAAGGGGAATGTTTTCCTCCTTCATAATCTTGTGGAGATCCGGCCACGGGGAGTAGACCCGCTCGCACCAGGTATCCTCACGGCGGTTAAACATATCGTATAAAATTTGAATTCCCAGATGCGACATACCAATTTCGTATACATCCGGGAAGCACATTACCATTCTTATATCCACCGAATTCTTGTCCTTCACAACCGAATTCAGCTCGTTACCAATATAGCGGGCAGATTTCTCCACCCGCATCAAAATTTCATCATTCAGTGCTAATTTGTTCACGCTTGTTTCTCCTCTTATCAACGCTGGGATAATTCATTGGTGATTTCCTCCCAGGTCACACCCTTTTCCACCATCAGAACCATGCAGTGATACAAGAGATCCGAAATCTCGTATTTGACCTCCTGGGGATCCGGGTTCTTGGCCGCGATAATCACCTCTGAGCTCTCCTCCCCGATTTTCTTGAGAATCTTGTCAATTCCCTGAGAAAAGAGATAGTTTGTGTAGGACCCTTCCTGTGGCTCATTGCGGCGCTGTTCGATGATGCCGTACACTTCCTCCAGCACCTTCAGCGGATTTTTCTCCACAAACTGTTTCTTCACGATGTTGTTGAAAAAGCAGCTGCGGTTTCCGGTGTGGCACGCGGCTCCAACCTGAGACACCTTGGCAAGAATCGTATCAAAATCGCAATCCGCTGTCAATGATTTTACATACTGAATGTGGCCGGAGGTGAGTCCCTTGGTCCAAAGCTCCTGGCGGCTTCTGCTCCAGTAGGTCATCTTGCCGATGTTGATAGTGGTATTGAAGGCTTCCTCATTCATGTACGCAAGCATCAGCACCTCATCGGTGCGATAATCCTGCACGATAACCGGAACCATGCCGTCGGAGTTCAGTTTCAGATCCGACCACTTCAGGTCCGGCGCAAAATTATCCATCTTGATGCCCTCTGCGGATAACATGGATTTCAATTTCATAATGTCCGTCTCGGAGTTGTTGATAAACTCACCGGCGATACCGCGGATGGTCTCCTTGCGCAGAATCTCCACAATGCGTTGGTAATCAAATTCCGGTAACCAAACCACATAAGGAACCGATGTAATGTTTTCCACGGAATCCATGACGTCGATATTCATGACCAGGAGTTCGTGGATGGTCTCCTCCAGATCGCTGTGGTATTTGAACAAAAAGTCCACGTTGTTCACGGATACCAGGATGCGATCCTTCCCGAAACGCTTGCTCGCCTCCGCAGCCAGCTCCACGCTTCCCAGTTTGGAACCATTTAAAACCACCTGCATACATCCTGCATACAGCAGTTTCTTGATATCCTCAATGCGATTGATATTACCGCCGGCACATACTTTGATCTCCAGATTTCGGTTCAACTCCCGGATTGTTTGGATATTAATCTCGTGTTCCTCATCATCGTCCGATAAGTCAAACACAAAGATTTTATCTATCCCGCTATCGTTGTACATGCGGCAAAGGTGAAATACATCGTTAATCTCCGTGTGATCCTCGATGGATTTTACAGCCTTACCGTTTTTCAAATACAAAGTGGCAACGATGTTCTTCTGCTCCATGTACTATAAACTTCCTTTCGTCGACAAAATATCTGTGATACGTGGATCAATGACTGTGGCATCATCCAGCGCTCTGGCGAATGCCTTGAACATTGCCTCAATCATGTGGTGATTGTTGCCCGGGGACAATACCTTAATGTGCAGGTTCATTCCCGCCGAATAAGAAATGGCATAGAAAAACTCCTTGACCATCTCCGTATCCATATAGCCCACACGGTCCGTGGTGAATTCCGCATCAAACTGAAGGTATGGGCGTCCGGACAAATCAATGGCACACATCACAAGAGTTTCGTCCATAGGCAGAATGCAACTTCCGAATCTGCGGATTCCTTTCTTGTCCCCCACCGCTTTTTTGATGGCATTTCCCAGGACAATTCCGCAATCCTCGATGGTGTGGTGGCAATCCACCGCCAGATCTCCCTCGCAATTGATCTCCAAGTCAAACAATCCATGTCTTGCAAACCCTTCCAACATATGGTTGAAAAAGCCGATTCCGGTGTTCACCATGGATTTTCCGGTTCCGTCCAATTGCAAGATAACGGAAATGTCCGTCTCCTTTGTTTTTCTGGTTAATTTTGCTTCTCTTTCAGACATTGCAGCCCCCTATATACGAATCAATCTTCGTTCTCAAATCTAACTTTAATGGAATTTGCGTGTGCCGTCAATTTCTCGCACTCGGCAAAGCATTCAATATCCCTGTGAACCTGAGCCAGTGCCTCTTTGGAATAAGAGATAATGCTGGATTTCTTGATGAAATCATCCACGGAAAGGGGCGAGAAAAATTTCGCGGTACCGTTTGTGGGAAGAACGTGATTGGGTCCTGCGAAATAATCTCCCAGAGGTTCGGAGGAATACTCTCCGATAAAAATCGCACCCGCATTTTTGATTTTGGTCATCACATGGAAAGGATCCTTTGTCACAATCTCCATGTGCTCGGAAGCAATCTCATTGACCGCATCGATGGCATCCTCCATATTGTCCGCAACCAGAATGTATCCGTAATTCTCCAAGGACTTCTTGATGATTTCACTTCTGGACAACTCTTTTACAAATCCGTCGATTTCATCCGCAACCTGCTCTGCAAGCCGGCGGCTTGTGGTGATAAGGATTGCGGAAGCCATCTCATCATGCTCCGCCTGTGAGAGCAAATCGGCAGCCACATATCTGGGGTTTGCGGTCTCATCCGCAAGTACCAGAATCTCGCTTGGCCCTGCGATGGAATCGATGCTCACATAGCCGAATACCGCCTTCTTGGCCAAAGCCACATAAATGTTTCCCGGCCCCACGATTTTGTCCACCTTGGGAATGCTCTCGGTTCCGAAAGCCATTGCCGCAATGGCCTGTGCTCCGCCCACTTTGTAGATTTCATCCACTCCCGCTTCATTGGCGGCAACAAGGGTGGAAGGATATACCTTCCCGGATGCATCACAGGGGGTGCACATGATGATTTTGGGAACTCCCGCAACCTTCGCGGGCAGCACATTCATCAATACGGAGGAGGGATAGACAGCTTTGCCTCCCGGAACGTATACCCCTGCCACTCCCACAGGAGTAATCTTCTGTCCCAGAATAATCCCCTCCTCGGAAGTAAACCAGGAATTTTGAAGCTGTTTCTCGTGGTATTTGCGAATGTTCACCAGGGCTTTTTTGATGACTCCCAGAAGTTTTTCATCCACAAGCCCATAAGCCTCTTCGATTTCCTCCTGTGTCACCCGCACATTCCCGGCATTAATCTCGGCCTTATCGAACTGTCTGGTATAGTCGAACACCGCAACGTCCCGATTTTGGCGCACATTGTCAATGATTTGATTGACAGTTTCCTCAAATTGTCCGTAATTGTTCGGACTTCTCTTCAATAAATCTTCCAAAATATTTCTCTTGGTCGATTCGTTTAATTCCATGATTCTCATTTCTCTAGTCTCCTTTATTTCCCGTCGATTATCTGACGCAAATCGCGTATCAGTTTTGTAATTCTCTCGTTTTCCATTTTCATGCTCACCTGGTTGACAATCACCCGCGCAGAAAGGGGGCAAACCTCCTCCAGGACAGTCAAACCGTTTTCCCTTAAGGTGGTTCCGGTCTCCACAATATCGCAAATCACCTCGGAGAGGCCCACAATTGGGGCTAGCTCGATGGAACCGTTCAGTTTGATAATCTCCACCGTCTGATGCTTCTTGTTATAAAAATAATCCTTTGCGATATGGGGATATTTGGTGGCAACCCGAATCTGCTCGTGGTGCTTGAGCAATTCCCTTGCGCTTTCCGGACCGCAGATGCACATTCTGCATTTTCCGAAGCCCAGATCCAGCACTTCATATACGTTTCTTCCTTCCTCAATAATGGTGTCCTTCCCAACGATTCCGATATCCGCCGCGCCGTATTCCACATAGGTGGGCACATCCGGTCCCTTTGCGAGGAAAAAGCGCAACTTCAGTTCCTCATTCACAAAAATAAGTTTGCGCGTATCTTTATCGCGAATCTCCTCGCAGGTGATTCCGATTTGCTCGAACAGCTCCATGGTCTTGTTGGCGAGACGCCCCTTTCCCAGAGCGAATGTTAAATATCTTTGTTCTTCCATCTTCTATTCTCCATCCATAAATTCTACCCGACTAATATGATGCTTTTTCGCATATTCATAATAGAAATCCTTGGTTTTGTCTTCCGAGAGCAGCATCGTCTGCACCATCATTCCCTGGGTGCGAAGAAGTGACGCCTTTCTGATTGCTTCCCCGTTGTACTTGGGAGAAAAAACAATCAGCGCATTGTTTGCGGGCATATCAATCCGGATGTTCTGGTATGACATTGCACCGAGAAGCTGGTCAACCATGATGGCAAAGCCGATAGCCGGAGCATTCTTACCGAAATAATTCAACAATTTATCGTAGCGTCCACCCTTCACAATGGCCTCGCCGGTGCCGAAGGTGTAGCCGTAGAATACGGTTCCGGTATAATAAGTATACTCGCTGATAATACCCGGCTCGATGGACACATACTTCTCGATTTCATAGAGCTTTATGTACCGGTGCAGCTCTAACAGACTGTCGATGGCTTCTATGATTTGCGGATAATTTTTCGCATAGTTTTTCGCCTCCGTCAGAGCAGCCTCATCCACATTGAACGAACCGAGAAAAGCGAACAATTCCCGTAAATCTGAGTCGATGGAGAATTGACACATAAACTCCTCCACCCCGAAGAAGTTCTTGTTGGCGAGAAGCTCCCGGATGACTGCTTCATCCTCCCCGGATATTTGGGCCGCTTCCAGGAGACTGCTGATAAACTGAGCATGGCCCACGGAGATACGAAATTCAAATAAACCGCAGGATTTCAGTGCCTCCACCACCATCGCCAGAAGCTCGGCATCCGCATAGATACTTCCGTCCCCCATCAGTTCCACACCACACTGGGTGGATTCCTTTAAACGACCCTTATAGTCCGTGTGATTCACGAATGTATTTCCCATGTAACACAACTTTATGGGCATTTCTTCATCTACATAATATTTTGCTGCGCTTCTCGCGATGGAAGGGGTAAAATCCGGGCGGAGCACCAACGTGTTCCCCTCTTTATCAAAGAACTTGTACAGATCCTTGGAGGGAGTGGTTCCGATTTCCCGGCTGAAAATATCGAAAAATTCAAAGGTGGGTGTCTGAATATCCTGATACCCATAGCGCAAAAAGACCTGATGCAGTCGATCCTGAATCAAGAGTTTTTTCTTGCACTCTCCATTATAAATATCCCTTACACCATCGGGGGTATGTAACATATCTGATTTCATAAATCCTCCATTGCTTTAGTACATTACAGCGCTAATTCGCTACCATGCTACCATGATAAACAAAGTTATTATATTGTATTCCCTTTTTCTTGTCAACGAATAATTTTCGGTAAATTTATCGAGTTTCCAAATCCAGTTGCAGCGCGTTTAAATAGGGCACCAATATTCCGGGAACCTCCGGCAAGAAAAATCTCCTGTCCAATTCCTCATACCGAAAGCTCTTTCTGCCGCCCTCCTTCGCCCTGTTCCAAAACTTCAACAATTCCGCAAAGGACAGATAATACATTTCCTCCCGCTTGGTGAAAGAAATCAGGATGAAGGCAATCCCCTCCTGCTTCTCAAATTGGCGCATAAACTCCACCTGGTGCTCGTGGATATTGGCAAGGGGAAAAACGTCCGTGTTACACTCCTTTGCATCAAAACACACCGGAATCCCCTGTACCGCCCCGATATAATCCACTGTACTTTTTTGATCAAAATATGCCAGGGTAATATGGCGGGACTGTTTATCGATATTGATTGGAGTAATTGGGGTGGGAATCTTTTGAATCAAAGCCAAACCATTCTCCAAATATTTTTCATTTGTTCGATTAATCATGTCCTCGAAGGTGGAACCCCGAAGACCTCTTGAATTCCATGTGGGCATCTGTTCACCTGTCCCCTGTCATCATTGTATGATATAACCTGTTCGCCAATCTATATGGCATCTTGAAACTTGGCACTAATTCTGGAAAAAGCAGCCGGAGGTTCCGCCTTATATACCCTTCCGTCCGGGAATTCCAACAAGAAGGCGTGAAGCAGTTGGCCCTTGACTTGGTATTTCTTTTGGAAGGTTTGATTCAATTCCCGATCTCCGTACTTGGGATCCCCGATGATGGGATGTCCCACAGAGGCCAAATGCGCGCGTATCTGATGGGTTTTCCCGGTGATCAGATGAACCTTGAGCAGTGTGGTCCCGTTGGCATAACACAGGGGCTCATAGGAGGTCTCGATGGGCTTGCTGTCATCCTGCACAGGCTTTTGCGTGATGGACACGCGATTTGTCCGCTGGTCCTTACAGAGATATCCGGATAGATGTTCCCCGGAGGTTACATGCCCCGATACCACGGTCAGATAGAACTTTTGGATGGTTCTCTCTTTCAGCATTTTGGAGAGTTCCTGAGAGCCCTTTAATGTGATTCCCATCAAAATCAGCCCCGTGGTGTTCCTGTCCAGGCGATTGCACACGGAAGGCCGAAAGGTAGCAAACTCTTCCTTTGTGATTTTCCCGGTCCGAATCAGGTAGCCAAGCAGGATTTCGTTGGCGGAAATATCCTTGGCAGAAGCCTTCTGCGATAACATGTTGAAGGGCTTGTCGGCAATCAGAATGTCCGAATCCTCGTACACAATGGTAATCCCCGACATGCCAAGATTGGCAAGCTCCTCAAAGGCATCCTCCTGCCGGGACAAATCACCGGAAAATTTTGTGAAGGTTTCCTCTGAAAAAAAGATGGTGATTGTGTCCCCCTCCCGGAGCAACTCGTTTCCGGATGCTTTTTTCCCATTGTAGCAGATATTCTTTTTTCGAAACATTTTGTAGAGAAAACTTGTGGTTGCATTTGGCAAAAGCTTCTTCAGATATTTATCCAACCGCTGATTCTCTTCCTTTTTTTTGATTGTGAACTCTCTCATATTCCTATTACACACATCCGGACTGATTATTTCTTCTTGTGAACATTGCGGATGGTTTTCTTTTTCATGTTTTTGGGTTTGACTTTTGGCTTCGCCGCAGTTGCCTTCTGAAAAGTCTTGGTGCTTTGTCTGGGGCGAATCAGACATTTCTTGTCATATCCGATCAAATCCTCCCGCCCCGCTTTTTGCAACGCTTCTTTCACCAACTCGTAATTCTTTGGATTCTTGTATTGAATCAAAGCACGCTGCATGGCCTTTTCATGCGGATTTGTTGCCACATATACAGGCTGCATGGTCCTGGGGTCCAACCCCGTATAATACATACAGGTGGATATGGTGGAAGGGGTCGGATAAAAGTCCTGCACCTGCTCCGGGGACAGATTGTGATCCCGGAGATATTCCGCCAGTTCAATAGCCTCCTTCAGTGTGGAGCCGGGATGGGACGACATCAGGTACGGCACCAGATACTGTTCCTTCCCAATCTTCTTATTCATGCGATAATAAGCATCCACAAAACGGTTATACACTTCCACACTGGGTTTTCCCAGTTTTTCCAGGACCGCGTTGGAGATATGTTCCGGCGCCACCTTCAACTGACCGCTGACATGGTGTTCGCACAATTCCCTCAGGAAGGTTTGATCTTTGTCGTAGATCAGATAATCAAACCGGATTCCGGAGCGGACAAACACCTTCTTCACCTTGGGCAGTTCCCGCATCTTCCGAAGCAGCTCCACATAATCCCTGTGATCCACTTCCAGATTCTTGCAGGGCGTTGGAAAAAGACATTGCCGGTTGGGACAGGCTCCCTTGGTCATCTGCTTGGAGCATGCCGGAGCACGGAAGTTGGCGGTGGGACCGCCTACATCATGGATATATCCCTTGAACTCCGGGTCTTCGGTTATCTTTTTTGCTTCATCGATGATGGATTCATGGCTTCTTGTCTGAATGATTCTTCCCTGGTGGAAGGTCAGTGCGCAGAAATTGCACCCGCCGTAGCACCCCCGGTTGCTGATGAGGGAAAATTTCACCTCTTTGATTGCGGGGATACCTCCCAGCCCTTCGTAGGAGGGATGATAGGTCCTCATGTACGGAAGGGCATACACCGTATCCATCTCCTCCTGACTCAAGGGCTTGGAGGGAGGATTTTGGACAACATACACCCGCTCGTAGGGCTCATAAAGGCGCTTGGCCACAAAGGCGTCCGTATTTTGATATTGGATATAGAAGCTTTTTGCAAATTCCCGCTTATCTTCTTTGATCTCATCATAGGATGGGAGTTCAATGGCATCGTAGATGATGTCCCTCTCCTTCGTCTTGAACACGGTCCCGTCAATAAAAGTGATATCTTTTATATCGATTCCGGAATTCAGGGCATCGGCAATCTCCACGATGCTGCGCTCCCCCATTCCATAGGAGATCAGATCCGCACCGGAATCCAACAAAATGGAACGCTTTACCTTGTTGGACCAGTAATCGTAGTGGGCCAGTCTGCGGAGACTTGCCTCGATCCCACCGATGATAATCGGGGTGGTACGGTAGGTTCTGCGGATCAGATTACAGTATACAACTGTGGCGTAATCCGGCCTTTTTCCCATTTCGCCGCCGGGGGTATAGGAATCTGTCTCTCTTCTCTTTTTGGAGACGGAATAATGGTTCACCATGGAATCCATGTTCCCGGCTGACACCAAAAATCCCAGCCTGGGTTCCCCAAGAATGGTAATGGATGCATCATCCTTCCAATCCGGCTGTGAGATAATTCCCACCGAATATCCATGGGATTCCAGAACTCTTGAGATAATCGCATGCCCAAAGGAGGGATGGTCCACATAGGCATCCCCGCATACATAGACAAAATCCAGTTGCCGGATTCCCCGCTCCTCCATATCCTGTTTTGAAATCGGTAAAAATCCTTCGTTCATTCGTTGCTCCATTACATATGATTGGCTTCTCCCCACAGGCTTTGCACCTCTTCCGGGGTGAGTTTACGGTACTCCCCGGGGGACAGTCCCTCCAGGGTCAGTGTGTGTATACTAAGTCGTTTCAGTCCGATCACTTTGCATCCCACGGTGGAAAACATGCGCTTCACCTGATGATAGCGCCCTTCAGAAATAGTCAGCCGCGCACCGTATTCCCGGGTGCCGTCATCGAAAATGACATCCGGCAGAATGACAAGTTCGGCGGGCAAGGTCAAATCCTCATCGCCGATATCAATTCCCCGCGAAAAATCCTCCACTGCGGTGGGCGGAACCGGATTGTCCAGTTTTGCCTCGTAGGTTTTCTCTACATGGTGGGTGGGACTTAAAATATGGTGGGTAAAGGCTCCGTCGTTTGTCAGCAATAACAGTCCTTCCGTGTCCTGATCCAGCCGTCCCACCGGTGTCAGCACTCCACGCAGATTCTCCGGAAGCTCCTCCATCACGGTTTTATGGCGGGAATCCGACACCGCGGTGACATATCCGGCCTCCTTATAGAGCATATAGTACGAAAATTTCTCATATTCCAAAAGTTTTCCGTGAAAAGTGATTTGATCCTTCGCTTCATCAATCTTCACTTCCGGTCTTTTTGCAATGACACCGTTGACAGAGATTGCCCCCTGTTTGATATATTTTTTTACTTCCGATCTTGTGCCTGCCCGGCAGTCGCACAGGAACTTATCCAACCGCATCATACTATTTCGATCTCTTCAAAAACTCTGTCACGAGTTGATAGTATCTCTGGGTGGAAGAAATGGATAACCGCTCCTTGGGTGTATGAATATCAAAGTTTGCAGGCCCAAAGGATACACAATCCAAATCCGGGATTTTCTCGGAGAATATCCCGCATTCCAGACCGGCATGAATCGCCTCAAACACCGGTTTTTCTCCGGACAATTCCTCATAGATCTGTCCGATGGTCTCCCGGACCACGGAATCCTTCTTGTATTCCCATGCGGGATAATCCCCCTCGATGGCGTATTCTCCCCCGAGCATCTCCACGATATTGCAGACACGGTTCTTCAAATCCTCCTTGCGGGAGGAAACGCTGCTTCGCAGGGAGGTAACCGTGTGGAGGCTCTCGTTCGTCAACTCCATAATTCCAAGATTCAGGGAAGTCTCCACCATTCCACTCATAACCTGGCTCATGTGCTGCACTCCGTTCGGAACCGTCCTCAAATAATACACAACGCGGTTCACAGAAGCGTAATCCAGCATTTTTCCCTCGATGACATTGCCGAAGCTGTACTCCAGCTCAAAATTCGGGTCTGCCACAGACAATTCATTTTTGATAGTGGTGTTTAATTTGTTCAGGAGTTTTTCCACCATATTTCGACTCTCCTCCGGAATCAGAAGCTTGGTGGTGCATTCTCTCGGGATAGCATTATCCTTCAAGCCTCCGGCGAGGCGCACAATTCCCATAGGGGTATGATCCATGACCGTCTGAAGAATTCTTCCCATGATAATATCTGCATTTCCATGCTCCTTGTGGATCTCCGCACCGGAGTGACCTCCCTCAAGTCCGGTCACATTTATGCGAAGCTCAAGGCCCTTTTGGACAATGTAATGAACCGGAAGATCCACATTCAAGGACATGCCTCCGGCACAGCCGGTCAAAAAGTGTCCTTCCTCATCGCTGTCCAGATTCAGCATTTTCCTACCCTGCAACATGCTTAAATCAATGTCATAGGCTCCCAGCATACCGATTTCCTCGTCCACGGTGAGCACCACTTCCAGTTTCGGGTGTTGCAGGGAATCGTCCTCCAGCAATGCCAGGGCAAAGGCCACAGCAATTCCGTCATCCCCGCCAAGGGTTGTGCCCTCCGCCGTGACGAAATCCCCATCCACCATAAGGCGAAGTCCGTCCTTCTCAAAATCGATGGCCACACCCTTTTCCTTCTCACATACCATGTCCATATGCCCTTGAATGATAACCGGTTCGCTGGCCTCGTAGCCGGGGCTTGCGGGCTTAAAAATAATCACATTGTTCAGTTCATCCTGGATGTACTCCAACTGATGCCCTTTGGCAAAATCCACAATATAGTCGCTGATTGCTTTCGTATTCCGTGAACCGTGGGGGATATTACAAATTTCCTCGAAATAGTAAAAAACTCTTGTTGGTTGCAAATCTGCTAATACGCTCATAATTTTCTCCTCCATACATATATTTTATTATGAAAAAAAGCGTGATAATCTTATTGATATTTGGAATGATTTTCTATTTCTTGTTCCATCCGGGGGCCGCGGTATCGGCGGCGGCAAACGGTCTGCTCATCTGGTATTCCCGTGTGCTTCCGGCGCTTCTGCCCTTTTCCATCATATCCAACTGGATGATTCTCTCCGGACTCCCGGGCTACCTGGAAAACCGGATGGAAACTATTGCTCACAAAGACAGAGGCATCTCTGTGTCGGAATGGATTGCCATCCTGTGCGGCTTCCTCTTCGGCTTTCCCATGGGAAGTAAAATGGCTGCGGATCTGTGCGAAAATGGGGAAATCACTCCGCGGCAGGCGCAAATTATATGCTGCTTTGCCAACCATATGAGCCCTGCATTTGTCGGCGGATATGTAGTCACTTCCGTACTCCGATGTCCGGAAAAATTGTGGCCGACCTACGCCATTATCTATGTTCCATCCTTTGTGCTGTGCATCCTTATGCTACAATATCAGAGAAAAAAGAATCCTCCGGGGGAAATCCATAAAAAACCGGCGTCAGGATTCGATATAAATATGCAAATCATCGACGCCGGTATACAAAACGGTTGTGAAACGCTTATTAAATTGTGCGGATACATCGTTATCTTTTCAATCGGAGTGAGTGCTCTTGACCTGTTCGGGCACATTCCTCCTCGTTTGAAAATTGTAATAACCGGTTTTCTGGAGATTACAAACGGGATTGCACAAATCGGCAATTGTCATTATGGTGATGACACAAAATATATTTTGGCAATCATGTTCCTGGCATTCGGCGGAATCTCAGGTCTCGCTCAAACCGGTTCCATGATCAAAAAGGCCAATCTGTCCATCGGAAAATATGCAATTGCAAAACTATTGTTAAGTGTGATATCAGCGATTCTCGCAATCGCCTATCTATTCACTCAAAGATCCTTCGGCTGAAGCCTTGCCCTTGGAATAATCGATGGTCTCCACTGTGTCCTTCGGGCTCTCCGCTACCGACTCCGGGAAAAGTTGGGCACGGTTGGCGCTGACCACATCCAAGTATCCCTGAAGGGAGCTGACAAGACTCTCGCAACGGAGCTTTGTGGCTTCGATGGATCCGGTCAGGATATCCTCCATTCCTTTGAGCTGTGAGTCTGTGTATGTCATGGCGCTCATGCGATATTCGTTCGCTTCCTTGGTGGCGTTATCAAGAATCTCCTGAGCCTGCTTGGTCGCAATCAGCACAACCTCGTTGGCCTGTGCATACGCCTGTTGCATAATCTGATGCTCGGAAACCAACTCGTTTGTCTGAATCTGTGCCGCAGCGATAATCTGGTCCGCCTTTGCCTGTGCATCGGCAATAATCTGCTCTTTATTGGCTACGATTTTCTGATAGCGCTTAACTTCATCCGGGATTCTTGAACGAAGCTCTGCGATGTGTTCTTCCAATTCTTCGCGATCCACGATGATTTTTGTGCTGGAAAGCATCTGCGGCTTGCAGCTTGCCAAAAATTCTTCTATTTCGTCAATTTTCTGTTCCATTTTTGTACTCATGGCGCTACTCCTTGTTTATATTATACTTCTCATATATTTTGTCGATAATCTGTTTCGGTACAAACTTGGAAATATCTCCCCCATAGGAGGCAAATTCCTTCACAACGGTTGAACTGAGGTATGAATACTTCACTGCCGACGTCAAGAAGATTGTTTCCATCTCCGGATACTGGACATGATTGGCCTGGTCAATCTGAAGTTCATACTCGAAATCGGTAACGGCGCGAAGCCCTCTCACATTGATTGTGGCTCCGATTTCCCTCATGTAATCAACCAAAAGTCCGTCGAAAGAAGCCACTTTGACATTGGGAATATCCTTTGTCATCTCTTCAATCATTGTAACACGTTCATCTACAGAAAACAACGAACTTTTTGCGCTATTGTTCAATACTCCGATGACCAATTCGTCTGCTAATTTTGATGCTCTGGTGATAATATCGAGATGGCCGAATGTGATCGGATCAAAGCTTCCGGGATATATGGCTTTTTTCATATTTTCCTCATTTCCTGCGCAAAAAAACATGCGCATTTGTCTTGTACTTCTTGTACTTTGTAATCTCAAAACCAAGCTCTTCCGCAGGAGAAAAATCCGTCTCCAGAGATGCCTCGACGATGATGATGGTTTCCGGTTTCACAACGGAAGATCCGGAAAGTGCCTCCAAAACCTCCATCTCCAACCCTTTGTTGTAAGGCGGGTCCATAAAGATAATATCAAACTGATACTTCCCCTCCAGCATCGCCACGGAAGACCGGGCATCCTGAACCATCAGGAGACATTGGTCATCAAATTTTGCGAATTTAATGTTGGCATCGATACATGCAGCTGCCTTTTTCCCGTTCTCCACGAAAACGGCAAAATCCGCACCGCGGCTGACTGCTTCCAACCCAATCTGTCCGCTTCCGGCGAACAAATCCAAAAAACAGGCACCCGGCACATCGGACTGCAGCATATTAAAAAGGGTTTCCTTAATCTTGTCCGAGGTAGGTCTGGTGGATAATCCTTCCACCGTTTTTAAAGGGAGGCTTCTAGCCTTTCCTGCGATTATTCTCATAAGCTTATTTCTGCTCCTTAAGGACACCCCTGTTTTTCACGATGTAGTCAATCAGAGAAATGACCGTGAGTGCAAGGGCAATATAGGTCAACACAATTCCCAGAATATGAATCCATGCATACTGATTCAAGGTGATGTCAAGCATCAGGACAATGACCATAAGCATCTGGAAGGTGGTCTTGAATTTTCCCCAGTAGCTGGCAGCGATAACCACGCCGTTGTCCGATGCAATCAGTCGAAATCCGCTGATGATAAACTCTCTTGCGATGATGATAATGACAATCCAGGAAGGGAGCATCTGAAGCTCAATCAGACAGATGAGCGCGGAGCAGACCAAAAGCTTATCTGCCAGAGGATCCATAAATTTTCCAAAATTGGTGACCAGATTGTACTTTCTCGCAATTTTTCCGTCCAGCATGTCCGTCAGGCTGGCAACAATGAAAATTGCAATTGCAATGTAATTTCCGTATCCCGGAAAATAAGGTGCAAGCAAAAAGAATACAAAAAAGGGAATCAGGATAACGCGAAATAAAGTTAATTTGTTTGGTAAATTCATAATACTTCTCCTATCAGATCATATTCATAGGCGCCGGTAACTCTGACTTTTGCGATGTCACCGGTCATAAGCTGCTCATCGGTATTGATAAAGATATATCCGTCCACATTGGGGGCATCCCGGTATGTTCTGCCGATATAAGCGTTTTCGTCTGCCACTTTGCCCTCGATGAAGGCGTACAATTCCGTTCCGATCAAGGTCTCGTTCTTGTCCATGATGACCTCCTCCTGGAGTTCCATCACATCCGCCTGCCACTCGGCCTTTTGTTCCTCATCCACCTGATGCTCCATGCCGGCCGCCACAGTTCCCTCCTCCTGGGAATAGGTGAATGCTCCCAGACGATCGAATTCAATATCGTTGACAAACTGCATCAATTCCTCGTGCATTTCCTGAGTCTCACCGGGGAAACCGCAAATCAGGGAAGTCCGCAAAGTGATATCCGGAACTCTCCTTCTCAAGTCCTCGATGCGGGCAATCAGCTCCGCCTTGTTTGTCTTTCTTCCCATGCTGCGGAGCAATGTATCGTTACAATGCTGAATCGGCATATCCAGATAATGACATACCTTTTTGTTGCGGAGCATGGCATCAATCAATTCCGGATAGATTTCTTCCGGATAGCAATACATAATGCGAATCCAGAATATTCCATCAATCCGATTCAGTTCATCCAGCAATTTGTGGAGACTCTTTTCCCCATACAAATCTATGCCGTAGAGGGTGGTCTCCTGGGCCACCAGGATCAATTCCTTCACGCCGTTTTCCGCCAACTCCGTAGCCTGGCGAATCAAGTCCTCCATGGGGACACTGCGATACCTTCCCCTGACGGACGGAATCACACAGTAAGTGCAGTTCTTGTTGCACCCCTCCGCAATTTTAAGATATGCGAAATGTCCGCCGGTGGACACCGCGCGCTTCGCGTCGATGACCGGAAGCCCCTCCAGAGGCTTTAAGCTGCAAAAATGCTTGTTGTCCAGAGTTAGCCGAACCGCATCGAGAATGTCGTCGTAGGAATTGGTCCCGACGACGGCGTCTACTTCCGGGATTTCTGCCTGTATTTCATCGTGGTAGCGCTGGGCGAGACAGCCGGTGACAATCAGGGATTTGCATTTTCCGCTGGTCTTATACTGTGCCATCTCCAAAATGGTATTGATGCTCTCCTCCTTGGCATCTCCGATGAAACAGCAGCTGTTCACGATAATGATATCTGCTTCCGTCTCATCATCCGTCATCTCGATTCCGGATTTGGTGAGGATTCCGATCATAAATTCGGAGTCCACCAAATTTTTATCGCAACCCAGAGATATAAATAATAGTTTCATACTTCCTCACTGAAAAAAAGGAATGACCACAAAGCGTCATCCCCCTTCGAATTCTTAGTTCTCGTCGTCTGTTACAATCTTAACCTGTGACTTATACAGTTCCTGAACTGCAATGGACAGCGGCTTATTGCAAGGCGCATCGGATAAGGGTTCCGCGCCGTCAATCAACTGGCGCGCACGCTTTGCTGTGGCAAGAACAATGGAATAGCGGCTGTTAACCACCGGTTCCTCACCGATTTCCACGCCTTCGTTCACTACCTGCATTAATTCAACATAAGATGGATGTATCATATTATTCTCCTTTCGAAAAGCTCATCAGCTCATCTCTCATTTTATTGACAAAACCTTCATTGGCGGAAACAGTATACTCTGAATTCCTCTCTGAATGGTTATTGCGCACATTCTCGATAATATTGTGGATGCGAACAGTTGTGGCATCCAAATCGTCGTTGACGATCCAGTAATCGTAGGCCTCTACCCCCTGCGATTCCTCGCAGGCACGGTTTAAGCGTTGGTCAATCACTTCCGGAGCCTCCGTCCCTCTTCCCACCAGGCGGTTCCGCAGTTCCGTAGCGCTGGGTGCGGATACAAACATGAGGCACGCTTCAGGAAACTGCTTCTTAATCTTCAGAGCGCCCTGGATTTCAATCTCCAGGATCACATTTTTCCCGGCTTCCAGTTGCTGCATCACATATGCCTTCGGGGTTCCGTAATAATTCCCAACATACTGGGCATACTCCACCAGCTCTGACTGAGCAATCATCTCTTCAAAACGCTCCCGGGTCACAAAAAAGTATTCCCTTCCGTCCTCCTCCCCCGGTCTCGGTGCCCGGGATGTGGCGGAGATGGATAAAGCGTAGGACTCCCCGTAATTCTTCATTAAATTCTTCATTAGAGTTCCTTTTCCTGCACCGGAGAAGCCGGATACAACAATCAGAGCTCCCTTTGTCGCCAAACTCATGTGTCACACCTCTGCAATTATTCGATATTCTGAATCTGCTCACGAACCTTCTCGATATCCGTCTTCAGATTGATTCCAACATCGGAAATCTCCAGATTGTTGGCTTTCGAGAGAATGGTGTTCGCCTCCCGGTTCATCTCTTGAGCAATAAAATCCAGCTTGCGACCGATACCGCCACCGGCAAGAAGGGTATCCTTGGTGGACTGAATGTGACTGCGCAGACGAACCGTCTCCTCATCCACACAGATTTTGTCGGCGTAGATGGTAACCTCCGTGGCAATTCTGGCATCGTCAATCTGGCGGTCTCCGAGGACTTCACGAATCTTGTCCTCCAGCCGAGTGCGATAATCCTGCATGATAATCGGGGAACGCTCCTCGATGAAATCCACGTATTCCAGCATGTGATCCAATTTCCCAATCAGATCATTCCGAAGGTTCTCACCTTCCTTGATTCTGCTGTCGACGAACATCTCGCAGGCGCCGCGAAGAGCTTGCTCCAAACCGGCCCACAGTTCCTTCTCGTCCACCACCTGCTCTTCCATCACAAACACATCGGGGTATCTGGACAGGGTGCTGACGCGAATATCATTGTCAAGCCCAAACTGTTCGGACATCTGGTTCAGATACTTCAGATACTCCTCCGCAATCTGGGGATTGTATTTCAGACTGTAATTATCCTCGGTATAGTCCTCATAGGTAATGTAGAGATCGACCTTGCCTCGTTCCATGTATTCCTTCAACAAATTGCGGATGGAACTCTCGAAGAAGTTGAGTTTTTTCGGCATCTTGATATTCACGTCAAGATAGCGATGGTTAACGGACTTAATCTCCACCGTATATTTTCTCTTTTCATCGGCGAATTCACATCTGCCGAATCCGGTCATGCTCTTAATCATGGACTTACCTTCTCTCGTGCATAGATGTGAATATTATATAGCTATTTTATTATTTCGTCAAATATTCATTGGAAAAAGATGAGCGGTCAGATATAATAAAATCAAAATCTAAAAATAATGAAAAAAGGAGGTTTCATCATGGCGTTTGATGGAATCGTAATCTCAAATCTAGTATATGAATTAAATCGGACGATTCTCGGTCAGAAAATAAGCAAAATTGCGCAGCCTGAGGTGGACGAACTTCTCCTCACCACCAAAGGCAATAACGGTCAGTACCGGGTTCAGATATCGGCAAGTGCTTCTCTTCCTTTTGTCTATCTGACAGACAGTAACAAGCCGGCTCCCCTCACTGCCCCCACCTTCTGCATGGTGCTGCGCAAACACATAGCCAACGGAAAAATCATCGCCATTGACCAGCCGGGAAATGAACGAATTATCCGCTTTACTGTGGAGCATCTGGACGAGATGGGGGATTTGTGCCAAAAATATTTGATTGTGGAACTGATGGGAAAACATTCCAACATTATTTTCTGTTCCGAGGACAATATGATCATCGACAGCATCAAGCATGTGTCACCAGCCATGAGCTCCGTCAGAACGGTTTTGCCCGGTTTTCAATACTTTATTCCCAATACACAGGGAGAAAAAATGGACCCATTCTCCACATCCGGCGAGGAATTTGTCCAAGCGCTCTCCGAAAAACCCACCACGGTGTCCAAAGCAATTTACACTTCATTTGTGGGAATCAGCCCTCTGTTGGCGAACGAAATCGCATACCGGGCAGATGTGGACGGGGATGCGCCGCTCTCCTCCCTTTCCGGAGAACAATTGATCCATGTAAGCAACCATTTCCGCTGGTTCATGGAGGAAATTCAAAATCACCGTTATGTGCCCAACATTATCTGGAACGGTCAGGAACCTGTGGAATTTTCCTGTGTTCCCTTAAAGCAATACAGTGACTACGCCCACACGGAATACGATTCCATTTCCCAAGTCTTGCAGACCTATTATGCCCAAAAGAGCAAATTTACCCGAATCCGGCAAAAATCTGTGGATTTACGCAAGATCGTCAGCACCGCCCTGGAGCGGAATGTCAAGAAATATGACCTTCAGCTGAAGCAGCTTCAGGACGCAGAAAAAAGGGAAAAATACCGCATTTACGGAGAATTGATTCAAACCTACGGCTACAGTGTGCCTGAGGGAAGCGGTCGTATGGAGGCGGAAAACTACTATGATGACAATAAAGTGATTCAGATTCCTCTGGACCCGCAGTTAAGTCCCATGGAAAATGCCCGGAAATATTTTGACAAATACGGAAAACTCAAGCGAACCGCGGAGGCACTGACGGAATTGACTCTGGAGACCAAGGCTCAGATTGATCATTTGGAATCTATCCAAAATGCCCTGGACATCGCGGAATCCGCGGAAGATTTGGTACAGATCAAGCAGGAGTTGGCAGATTACGGTTTCATCAAGAAAACATCTAAGGGCACAAAAAAAGAACGGGTAAAGAGCAAGCCCTTCCACTACCGTTCCTCCGCCGGATATGATATCTATGTAGGGAAAAACAATTTCCAAAACGATGAACTGACCTTCAAGATGGCCACCGGCAACGATTGGTGGTTCCACGCCAAGGGCATTCCGGGGTCTCATGTCATTGTGAAGGCTAACAACGAGGAACTTCCGGACATTGTCTTCGAGGAAGCCGGAAAATTGGCAGGCTACTATTCCAAGGGCAGGGAAAGCGACAAAATCGAGATTGATTATCTGCAGAAAAAGAATGTGAAGAAGCCAAACGGCGCTGTGCCCGGTTTCGTGGTATATTACACCAACTATTCTCTCACCATCCATCCGGATATTACAGGAATAGAACTGGTGGAAGATTAAACAAATAATAATTGCAACAATTAACCCGTCCAAATTAACATGGACGGTTTTTTCTACTTACGCTCTTCCATTATAAGTTCATCTTGCGAAGCTGTGTCTCCTGAAATTGCTCCATACGGCGATGAAGGGCCAGATGGTTTTCCTGTTCCAATCCCGGATCGGCGGACAGAATGTCGTGGACAACTCCGGACGCTTCTGTCAGGACGTCGGAATCCTGATAGATATCCGCAATCTGAAAAGCCAAATCCCCGCTCTGACGTATGCCGAAGAAATCTCCCGGACCACGCAATTTCAAATCCTCTGCAGCGATAAAAAATCCATCGTTGGACCTGTTTAGAATTTCCAGCCGTTTTGCCGCATTCTTGGACGGGGATGTGTTAATCATAATGCAGTAGGACTGGACATCGCCTCGTCCCACCCTGCCGCGAAGCTGGTGCAGCTGGGCCAGCCCGAATCGGTCCGCATTCTCAATCATCATGACCGTGGCATTGGGCACATTTACCCCCACCTCCACCACTGTCGTGGATACCAATACCTGTATCTCATTGCGCGCAAACTGTTCCATCACACGATTTTTCTCATCGTTTTTCATTTTCCCGTGGAGCATTCCCACGGAAATGGAGCCTCCATAGTATTTGCGAAGCATCCTGGAGTATTCCTCCACATTTTCCGCATCCAAATTCTCCGTCTCCTCCACCAGAGGGCAAATCACATATGCCTGATGTCCCATCTCCACCTGCTCACGAATAAAGGAATAGGCCTTCTCGCGATAGGAGGTGTTTACCACACAGTTCTTGATGGGCAGACGTTTTGCCGGAACCTCGTCGATGACGGAAATATCCAGATCTCCATATAAAATAATGGCCAGAGTTCTGGGAATCGGTGTGGCACTCATAACCAAAATATGGGGCTTTTTTCCTTTTTCCGAAAAAGTATCCCGCTGCTTCACGCCAAAGCGATGCTGCTCGTCCGTAATCACTAACGCCAGCTCCGAGAAGATGGATTTTTCCTGTATCAGGGCGTGGGTTCCCACAACCATGGCGTTTGGAACAGTCTGCAGCCTCTCGTAGGCAATCCTTTTTTCCTTTTGGGTCATGGAACCGGTCAGCAGAATCACCTCGGTATCCAGGGAGAACTGCTCCACCATCCGGGTGAAGGATTCATAATGCTGCCTTGCCAGCACTTCCGTTGGTGCCATAATGGCGGACTGATACCCGCTTAAGGAGGTCCATGCCATCATGAGGAAGGCCACAATGGTCTTGCCGGAGCCCACATCCCCCTGAACCAGCCGCTGCATGCGGTAAGGTCCGGACATATCCTTCTGAATCTCCATGATGGTGCGTTTCTGAGCACCGGTCAGGGGATAAGGAAGTGTTTTCATAATCTGATCAATGACATCAAAATCACAGAAGGAAAAGCCGTTTGCTTCCTTTTGCTGACGTTCCTTCTGATATTGCATTCCCATGATAAACAGAAAGAATTCGTCAAAAACCAGCCGTCGTCTCGCCCGCACCAGGGCATCCATATCATCCGGAAAATGAATCTGCTTGATGGCATAATTGTATTCCGCCAACGACTGTTCCTCCCGGATATCCTTCGGCAAATAATCCGACAACAGCACTTCCCCCGCCAGAACACTCTTTACCGCCTTGATGATGGTGCGGTTATGCATTCCCTCTGTCAGGCTGTAGATTGGTTCCAGTCGGCCTTCCAAATCCCGGTATTCCTCCGGCTTCATGCATTTGGGCTGGGCCATGGTCCAGCGGCCGTTTTTGTAAAAAACCTTGCCGAAGAAAACATAACGTTTTCCCGGAATAAGCGTTTTTTCCATGAATTTGGAATTGAACCAGGTCAGTTGAACCTGTAAAGCTTCATCCCCGATGGCAAGAGTTGTGATGCTTTTTCCACCGTAGAATTGGGTGCGCGGTCTCTGGGAAACAGGAGCAAGAATAGCCCGATAACCTTCGTTAAGTCCATCCTCCATGGGAAAAGTTGAAATCGTAGGGTAGGAAAAATAATCCCTGGGAAAACGAAGGAGTATATCACCAACGGTGTATACTCCCATCTTTGAAAACAATTCTGCAGTTTTTTCTCCAACACCCTTTATTTTGGTAATGGAAGAATCGCAATTCATAGTAACTCCTTATTCCACAGAAATCACGTAATAGTAAATCGGCTGACCGCCGTTGTTCACTTCCACTTCCACGTCCGGATATTTCTCCTGAATGATGGAAGCAAGCTCCTCCGCATCCTCCTCCTTGCTCTCTGCGCCGTAGTAAATACTCACAATGGCACTGTCGTCGTCCATCATCTCGTCAACCATCTCCAGTGTGGTTGCCTTGAGGTCCTGACCAACGGAAAGAATGGATTTGTCGCCGATTCCCATGTAGTCGTTCTCCTTGATCTCTTTTCCGTCAATCTCGGTGTCACGAACCGCGTAGGTCACCTGTCCTGTCTTGACGTTCTCAATCTCGGAACACATGGTATCCATGTTCTCCTCCGGAGTGAAATCCGGAATAAAGTTCACGAGAGCAGCAATTCCCTGGGGAATCGTCTTGGTAGGAATCACAATGATGTCCTTGTCTTCCACCAATGTTGCCGCCTGGTTAGCCGCCATAATGATATTCTTATTGTTCGGCAGGATGAAGATATGATCCGCATTGACATGGTCAATGGCGTTGAGCATATCCTCCGTGCTGGGGTTCATGGTCTGACCGCCCTCAATGATGTAATCCACGCCAAGGCCTCGGAATATTTCATTGATTCCCTCACCGATGGATACAGAAATGAAGGCCATATCCTTGTGCTCCATCTCCGGAACCTCTTCCTGCACCGGGGTTGAATCCACAGATGATGCGCCATCGGATTTGGCGGCAGCCTGCATATCTGCCTCCTTCATCAGGCGCTCCTGATGCTCTTCACGCATGTTATCGATCTTCATCTTGGTCAGGGCACCCATGGTCAAAGCCTTTTGGATGGCAAGACCCGGATCATTTGTATGTACATGAGTTTTTACGATATCATCATCCGCCACAACCACGATGGAATCGCCGATGGACTCCAGATATGCCTTAAACTCATTCTCCTCTTTGGTGGAAATCGGTTTGTTGAGCATTATGATAAACTCGGTACAGTAACCGAATTTGATCTCTTCCTCCTCGGTGGCTGCAACATTCTTGGATTCCGCCTTGGGGGACTCGATGGCAGAATAGTCAATCTCCTTGCCAATCAGGGCATCGTACGCGCCTTTGAGCACCTGAACCAGACCCTGTCCGCCGGAATCCACTACACCGGCCTGTTTTAACACCGGAAGCATCTCCGGAGTCTGGCTCAACACATAGTCCGCCTCCTTGATGATCTCGTCGATGAAATATACCAAATCATCCGTCTCTTCAGAGAGGGCAAGGGCCTTGTCAGCCGCACCCTTGGCAACGGTGAGAATGGTTCCCTCCTTCGGCTTCATAACCGCCTTATATGCGGTCTCCACTGCCTTCTGGCACGCTTCACAGATAATTGCCACATCGAGTTCCTCGTGGGACTTCACCACCTTGCAAAATCCACGGAACAACTGTGACAGAATAACACCGGAGTTTCCGCGGGCGCCGCGGAGTGAACCGGAGGAGATGGCCTTTGCAAGCTGCTCCATGCTCGGCTTCTCAAGAGCGCTCACCTCTTTTGCTGCAGACATAATTGTCATGGACATATTTGTTCCGGTATCACCGTCCGGAACCGGGAAAACATTGAGTTCGTTGATCCATTCTTTTTTGGAGTCCAGATTCATGGCTCCCGCAAGAAACATTTTCGATAATAATTGTGCATTAATCGTTGTGATTTCCAACTTTTTGTCCTCCTTAATCAATTACACGCACGCCTTCGACGTAGATATTAATCTTGTCAATCGTCATACCTGTAAAGGATTCTACTTTATATTTAACTGTCTCAATCAGATTATCCGCTATAGTGCTAATGTTCACATCATAGGCAACAATCACATGAAAATCGATGGTAATCTTATTGTCTTCATCAATGGTAACATTTATTCCATGATTCAAATAATCACGCTTTAAAAGTTTCACAAGGCCGTCCTTCACATTGACTGCAGCCATACCCACAATACCAAAGCATTCCACAGCCACCGATCCTGCATAGGTTGCAATCACATCGCTGCCAATAATGATTTGACCATACTGGTTTTCCATTTGTCCCTTCATATAATTACCTCCATTATATTCTGACATAACTACTGTCATTATACCTATTTTTAGCAGAAAAGCAAATATTATCTAAGAATTATCATTTTTTTCTATTTTTTTCTTGCATTCTAATATTAAGTCTGATAGAATACTCATGTTGCGAGTTTGGATACACGTTCCAACTTAGAAATGTGTAAGGAGGTGCAATACCATGGCAAAATGTGCAATTTGTGAAAAGAACGTTCATTACGGAAACAACGTAAGTCACTCTCATAGAAGATCTAACAGAGTTTGGAAGTCAAACATCAAGCGTGTTAGCTGCAAGGTTAACGGAGTACCGCAGAAGTTATATGTATGCGCTTCATGCTTAAGATCCGGCAAAGTTGAGAGAGCATAATTTGGTGATATTTCGTTTTTGTAAAAGGCGAAGGAGCTGTGTGATACAGCTCCTTTTTTTATCGTTTCGTATAGGAAAATTTGTTGCATAAGTGCGGATGTCTACTTCTCTTCCGCCGCTTTGATGACATCGTCGATGTCATCCACTTCCTCCACCACAATCTTCTCATCCTTGGATCCCGGAGCAAATTTGTTGATTACATCCGGTACCATATCCAGAATCTTTGTGATGCTATCCTGGTTTTTCACATTCACAAGCTTGGTGACACCGTTTTGGATTACAAGAATCGCGCTGGGGGTAATCTTACCACCCATACCGCCGGCACCGTTATTCTTCTTTTCCTGGGAAAAAGCCCCCGCCGCAACGCCGAAGGACACATCCACCAGCGGAAGGATGATGGTGTCGTTGATATGAATTGCATCCCCCACCACTGTTTTTGTAGTGATAAAACTATCCATTCCCTTGAAGAGGGATTCTACCGTATTGTTGAAATTGTTCTCTGCCATAAATGCCTCCTATTTTTTTAACCTTTGATATAGTCTTCTGCAATTTTTATCCGTCCATATGCGAATCAGTATGCCAACCAGTTGAAAAATAAATATTTTCCCGATAAGGCGGGCATCCCCCTCCACATATGCCACATCCGATTCAAAATCCGGATATATTTTCCAACGGTTCTTATAGCCGATGGGGAACATTGCCAAAATTCCCAAGACCTCACCCGTCGTATCCGGCGAGCCTGTGGAAAAAGAACCTTCCAGTTTCATTTTATCCGGCATCACACATTTGAGCAGACGAATGATTTCCTCCTTCAAATGGCAAACCGCAGCCTGGTTGCGCGGATCCTCCAACATACGCTTATACTTGTGTATGTTATGTTTTAATTCTTTCCACTTTGCACGGAAAGAATTCCATCGCTCCCGGAGGGAAAAATGCTTTTTCTTTTTGGGGATTTTGGGGGCTTGGTCCTCCTCATCATAATGATGAATTTCGGGAACAACATCCTCTCGCACTTCCGGATTATCCCCTTGGGCGTCTGTGGAATCCGCGGTTTCTTTCTCCTGTTCCCAAGTTGGATCGACTTTGTTCTCTTCCTTACGTTTTGAACTGTCCCCGGGAGACTTGCCGAAACACAAAATCCACAGCTTGGAATCCAATTGGCTGTCCCGGTACTCCCCGCGAAAGCGAATCATCCTAAGAAGCCAATGGATATGGAACTTGGCGGAAAAGGTATTTTCATGGGCGGACGCCTTTATGTCATAGCGAATCGGAACAAACAGAACCATCAGTATCAAACCGATGATTATGCACAGAATACTAAGTAAAATGATGCCAACAACTTTCACGCTTCTCTCCTTCGCTCATTTTTCAGGTAAGAAACAATATCGGTTGTTCCCGTTTTCTGAAGTGTCTCTTCAATCATTTGTTGTACCAGTCCAATCGCCTCATCATATCCTTTTGCAAGACCTATGATATGCAAATCCTGCTTTGGATATCCCGGCTGAAGCAGATCTCTTGCGGGGATGATATCCAACAAATTGGCCGGATTGGACGGAAGTGTGACCAGATATACGGATGGCGTTATCCCATTGTGCTCAATCTTCCGTTTTATCCGGACTGCTTTGTCTGCAATGGATTCCCCTACGTACAGATTCTCATACCACTTCATATCATTCCTCTAGAAATACTTGTGTGTCCCCCACAAATTGCTTTTTTTCAAATCCAGATATTCGTTGTACGCCTTTTCCAGAATCTGCTTCTCATTTGAGAATTTCAACAGATGGTAAGCTTCATGATACTTGTAAAATCCGGAATCGACAAAATACTCTTCTCTCTGCGGCTTACTGTAATAACTCTCGCCCATCATGAGATACCAATGAACTTCCTTCTCCACAGTATCCTCCGGGACGGTGAAAGTATATTGACTTTTTCCAATATACTGAATGATGGTTGCATTGGCGCCGGTTTCCTCCTTCACTTCGCGAAGTGCGGTATCCTTGTATTCTTCGCCCGGCTCAACGGTTCCCTTGGGGAGTACCCATCCTTCATATTTGTTCCTGAAATTCTTGTACAGGAGCAAAATCTTTCCACGAAATATTACCACACCGCCACAACTCGTTGCTTCAATCATTGCAATACCTCCTAACGTGTGGTGAAACATTAGGTTCAGTATACCCTAATTCAAGCTTGGATGCAACTCCATCGTCCCTAATGATAGTATGCGTCAAATATTTTTTTGGCGATGGGTACCGCGTAGGAGCTTCCCGTCCCGGAATCCTCCACGATTACCGCAATGGCAATGTCGTTCTGCCCTTCCTTCCTTGCGAAGCCCACAAACCATGCGTTGGTCTGGTCCGTAGTGTTGGACACCTGAGCTGTCCCCGTCTTACCATATGCATCATAGGCGGAGACATTCAGTTTTGTCGCCGTCCCGTCCGTCACAACCGCTCTCATGTACTCCTGCAGAAAAGCAGCCTCCTCCGATGTGCACAGTTCCCCGTAGGTGTAGGGCTCGTAGGAAGTGACCTGTACGCCCTCGTAGTTCCGGGTTTCGTCAATCAGATAGGGCCGCATCAATACCCCGTCATTATCAATTGCGGAAACCACCATGAGCATGTGCAGGGGTGAAACCAGCGTGTCGCCCTGACCGATTGCGGTCTGCATGCGCATCCAGGAACTCGCATCGGAATCCAGATGGAATTTGCTGGAATTGGACTCAAACACAATGGGCAAGTCCCGGTTGAAGAGCATTTGATCACAGACCTCATTCCAAATGCTGATATCCAGATCCGTTCCGATATTGGCGTAACTGCTGTTGCAGGAATTGGCGAAGGACGCCATCAAGTCTTCCCTGCCGTGATGAGTTTTCTTGGAGCAATTGATGGTATTGTCCTCGTAGGTAAAGCTTCCGTCACAGTCATAGCTGTAAGTCCAATAATCCTGTGGGTGTTCCCTGTAATATGCCAGGGTTGTAAAAATCTTGAAGGTGGAGCCCGGCGCATACTGTCCCTGCGTTGCCCGATTTACCAGCACCGATTCTTCGCCGGTTGAGATATCCTCCCAATTTTCCGCGATGGTGTTGGGGTCATAGGACGGTTTGGAGACCATGGCAAGAATTTTACCGGTCTTTGGTTCCATCACAATGACAGCCCCATCATATTTTCCAAGGGCATCATAGGCAGTTCTCTGCAGGTCAAAATCCAGCGTGGTGATGACGTTGTCACCGATGTTTTTCTCCTCCCGAAAACTGTTTTGAGCCCGCTCGAAAAAGGAGGCGTGGGAGGTCAAAAGGGAATAATTGGCCTGGCTTTCCAGCCCTGTCCTTCCGTAGGTGGAATAACCGACCACATGGGCGAATTCCCTTCCGTAAGTGTACACCCTTGTCTCGTTGTTGTCCGAATCCACCTTGGTATAGGCGAGCACCGTGCCATCCGATGCCCGGATTTCCCCTCGCACAATCTGGTCGGCCAGCACATCCTGCACTTTGTTATATGGGTTATTCAGGAAAACATCCCTCTCAAACTGCAAAAACCAGCCGAAATAGGTCATCATTGCCACATACAGAGCCAGGAACAGGTAGGTCACAGCCATAACTGCCTTCGTGGAGTAATTGCTGCTCACTTCCTCGTTGTCCTGCTTATCCGGACAGATGTAAAGTCCCTGAACAACCCCGAACACAATCAGAGTCGCCACCAGGGAGCTCCCCCCGTAGCTGACCAGCGGCAAGGTCACGCCGGTGGATGGAATGAACTTGATGGCGCCACCCACAGTCAGGAATATCTGAATAATATAGAGTGTCCCCAATCCCAGAGATACCAGCTTGTAGAAACCATCCTTCATGCGGATGGAGACATTGACAATCATAATAAAGCAGCTGAGGCAGACGCAGATCAGACAGAGGGCAAATACGCCTCCCAACTCTTCCGAGATTGCAGAAAAAATAAAATCCTTTTCCACTACCGGAATCTTGCCCGGCACGCCCTGCCCTAATCCCAATCCAAACCAGCCGCCGGTTCCGATACCGAACAAGGACTGACTCACCTGATAACCGGCACTGTCAATCACGGACAGGGGATCCCTCCAGGCAGCGACCCTGGCCTGCACATGGGAGAACAACTGATTCCCCACCACTGCCGCAGCCCCCAAAAAACCGATTCCGCCTGCAAAATAATACCATTTCCCGGTTGCCGCAAAAATGAGAACCAGAAACGTAAAGTAATACAAAAATGCTCCGCCCAAATCCCTGGAAGCCACCAAAATCAGTACGAAGATGGCGGACACCACGGCGGTGATCATCAACTGCTTCAAATCCTTTTTCCGGTAAATCATGGAGGCTATGAAAAAGACAAAGATAATCTTCACAAACTCCGAGGGCTGCACCGAGATTCCAGCGATGGAAATGGATAACTTTGCGCCGTAGCTGGTGGTTCCCGCCACGGACACAAGACCCAAGGCGATAATTCCCACGGCGGCATACAGCCAGGTCAGATTGCGAAACGCGGATTTGCATTTCAAAATCACCGGAATCAAAAGAGCAAATGTCATTCCTCCAATCAAAAAAATAAACTGGCGGATGGATCGCTCCATGGAAAGCCGCGTCAACACAATCATCCCAACCATAAGGAGCAGGATCATATTGTTGAGAAGCAAATCGCACACCTTGAGAAAACATAGCTTGTACAAAAGCAAAATTCCCGCAAATGCAATCACCTGAATGGCATAGAAAACCAAAATATCAGTTTCCTTCGTGGTCAGATACAGCACCCAGTAGGCATCAAAATGAAACAGAAACATAATGACGCGCTGTATCGTGTAAATGGTCCCGTTTACCCTTTTATTCTGGTTTTTGGAAAATCCGAAAAAGCAGGTGAAGGTGTACAGCAAAAACAACACGATCAATATGTACTTTGACAATTCCTGCGTCCAATGAACCATAGGCTATTCAACCCCTCGTTTATAGTGTCCGTTTGTGTATTCCACCGAAGAATCCCGGGGAACACATGAGATATTGCCCTTAGATAAATCGGAGAACAGCTTGCATATCTGCTTCATCTGCCCTCCACTCTCCACGGTAAAATGAAAAACGTATCGGTTTAACCCAGCCCTCTTCAGTTCCTCAAGATTTTGAAAAAGAAGGGTTGGCAGAGAATTATAGATAATATTGTAGCATTCCTCACAGCAATTTTGTACCGGAAACAGTTTGTGATAGCGATCCTCCAGATAATGCAAAGTTCTCTTTTTATCACAGCCGCATGCGTTGCGATGTACACAGTTTGCCGTTGTCATAAGCGGATAATACCCGTAAATACACATAAAACTTTTCCTGTTGTTGCGCTTTTGAATTTCCTGCCGATTCAATTCGTAGGGCACGGTATTCCATGCAACGCCCCACTCTTCAAGGGTATCCTCTGCCACATCGTTGTAGGTGTAGAGATTGTGGTCCCCAATCAGGGGGACACGGGGGAAAAACTGACGGCAGAAGCCGATTTCCTCCAAATTCTTAACAATGATCGCATCCAACTCTAACCGTTTTAGCAAATCAATTTGCCTGCGGTAGAACTCCGAAGTCTTTTGACGGAAAATACTCGGCATGAGAAGCACCGCTTTTTTCCCGTTTTTCTTTATCCGGGATATATCCTCCTCCAGAGAGTCCGCAAACACATCATGACGATATGCATCGGCGGAAACGGCGATTGTGTCTGCGAAGTCACAGGACAACACAGCCCACAACTGTTCTCTCTGCTCAATAATGATCATGTTGCCAAAGTCACTGCCTTGCTCTTTGAAACCTTCCGTGATGACTTCCTCCATACTCCCGCTTACAGGTTCTGCTTCCCGGTAAAGGCGCTGCAGGATGCGTCGTTCCATCTCCTCAATTGCCGAGCGGCGCAATTGGTTGAGAGCGCCGTTTGGAATAAAAATATCCCCCTCCGTTTCCACCGACAAATCCTCAAAAGCAAAGGCGGTATCCTTTGTTTTCTGCAATCTGGCAGAGATGTCCTCCCTGCTCATGGGCTGATTCTTGGCAGATTCCACCGCGGTTCCCTCCACGGTAATCCATTCCTCCAAATCCGTGTGCTTCACCTGCAACACGGAGGGTTCTCCCACCTTGAGGAACGCAGCTCCGCGAATCGGCACATATCTTCGATTGGGGATATACTCCTTTGCCTCCGATGTGAAGGAAGGCTTCTGATAAGTCACCATATCCTCCCCGTTGTGCCGGTGAAAAAAGGCATCGGTAAATCCACAGCGATTGCCGTAGGAAGCCAATTTTTCGCGGTCCTCCTTTGTGACATGACAATCGGTAGAATCAAGTAGCATATCCACATACTTGCGGTACATTGCCACAACCGAAGCCGCATAGGAAGCCTGCTTCATCCGCCCCTCAATCTTCAGGGAATACACACCGGCATCACGGAATTCCCCCAGATGGTCAATGCCGCAGAAATCTTTTAGACTCAGAATATAGCTTTCTTTTTTGACAGTTTTATGCTGCTCATCCCTTACCGTGTAAGGCAGACGGCAGGGTTGGGCACATCGGCCCCGGTTGCCGCTTCTTCCGCCCAGCAAACTGCTGAAAAGACACTGTCCGGAGTAACTGTAACAAAGTGCTCCATGGACAAATGCCTCTATCTCGATTCCCGTCTCCTCGTGAATTCGCTTCATTTCCGGGATGGACACTTCCCTTGCCATCACCACTCGGGTAACCCCGTATTGCTGCAGCAGACGCACTCCCTCCACACCCGTCACGGTCATCTGAGTGCTGGTGTGAATCGGAAGCTTGGGGAACCAACTGTGGATGCAGCAAAGAGCGCCGAAATCCTGGACCAATACCGCGTCAAGCCCGTGCTCATAGTATGGTTTCAGATAATCATACAGCTCATCCAATTCTCTGTTTTTCAGCAACGTGTTGACGGTCAGATAGACTTTCACGCCCCGCAGGTGGGCATAATCCAACGCCGCAAGCATCTCCTCTTCGGAAAAATTATTGGCATAGGCTCTCGCGCCGAATTTGGTCCCCCCGAGGTAGACGGCATCCGCACCCGCATCAATCACCGCTCTCAAAATTTCCATGGATCCGGCCGGAGCCAGAATTTCAAAATCAGGATTCATTGTTTCTCCTTAAAAAAGAAAGGACAAAAACTACGTTAGCTTCTGTCCCTTTTGTATCTCACTTCTTGGATGTAATATCTGTTGCGGAAGATGTGCCACCACCCTGCGGCTTCTTGGGATCCAGCAAAGTATCTTCCAGTGTAGCTTCCAGTCTCGCTTTATTCAGCAACAACTCTTTATTCTCAGATTCCAATTCTTTCATGGTCTCCTGCGCATTTTCCACCTTGATCTGCTCGGCAATCAAATCGTGTTTGAGATCATAGATCTCTTTGTCCTTCATCTCAATGTCATGCTCCAGCTTCTCAATCAGAGCCTTGGCTTTAAAATAGTCATCTGCGATATTAATCTGAATTAAAGTTCCCTTCATATTCAACGGAAAATGGCGAAAATCCTCAATCGCATCGTACTCTGCGATTTTCTCATTAATATATGCGGCAACCTTCTGCAGATACTCCGCACCCTCATAACCGCTCAAGGTATACACTTTTCCGTCAATCACAACTTCCGTACTCGTCTTGGCTGACATAACAACCTCCAATTTATCGAATTCCTGCGAAACCACAAGATTTTGTATCACAATACACTATATATAGTAGCATGTCCTTCGATGGATGGCAAGTTTTTCTTAACGTTTTATTCCAAAATGTTCGTACGCAAAGTCGGTAGCCACACGACCTTTCGGGGTTCGGTGAATGAATCCGTTCTTCACAAGATAGGGTTCATACACGTCCTCAATGGTACCTGCATCCTCCCCAAGGGAGGCTGCCAGAGTGTCCAGCCCAACCGGTCCCCCCTGGAACTTTTCAATGATGGTGAGAAGAATTCCCCTGTCGTTTTGATCCAGACCGTATTTGTCCACTTCAAGCAAATCCAGCGCAAAGGAAGCCACCTCATAGGTGATAATTCCATCGTATTTCACTTCCGCAAAATCCCGCACGCGCTTCAGCAGACGATTGGCAAGGCGGGGTGTTCCTCTGGAACGGCGGGCCATCTCATAAGCCCCCTGCTCGTCGATGGTGATATTCAACCGTGCCGCGGAGTTGAGTATGATGGTCTTCAATTCCTCCACCGTGTAATACTCCATGTGGCACACTACCCCAAAACGGTCCCGCAGGGGTGCTGAGAGCATACCAGCCCGGGTGGTGGCACCTACCAGCGTGAATTTCGGCAGATTATAGCGGATGGACTTCATGGTCTCACCCTTGCCAAGTATGATGTCGATGGCGTAGTCCTCCATGGCCGGATACAGTACTTCCTCCACCTGACGGTTCAACCGGTGAATCTCATCCACAAACAACACATCCCCATCGGACAAGGTGGTCAGAATTGCCGCCATCTCACCCGGTTTTGCAATTGCCGGCCCGGAAGTGATTTTGATGCGGGTTCCCATCTCGTTGGCGATAATCTGCGCCAGGGTTGTCTTGCCGAGGCCCGGAGGCCCGTAAAACAATACATGGTCCAGTGCTTCCTCTCTTAGCTTTGCAGCTTCAATATATATTTTGATATTGTCCTTTATTTTTTCCTGCCCGATGTATTCCGCCAGGGACATGGGTCTCAAATTCGACTCAATCCTCTTGTCCTCCTCCTGAATCTGGGTAGAAATCACTCTTTTTTCCATGGATTACCTCAACTTCCTATCAGAAAAGCGACATGCTCTTCAGTGCAGCTTTCAGAATTTCTTCCACATCCATATTCTCTGTAATCTCAAGCTTTGAGACAGCCTTCAAACTCTCGGCGGAGGAATATCCCAGCGCCGTGAGTGCCATAATCGCATCATTCTTCGCGGTGGAATCCAATTTCGGGCCTGCGGCTTCACCCTCATGGGCCAGTTTCTTCTCGAAGGCATCCTCCAGGGACATCTTATCCTTCAGTTCCAACACCACCCGCTGTGCAGTCTTGCCGCCCACTCCGGGGGCCTTGGATATAGTCTTGGAATCACCGGAGAGAATGGCAAAGCGTAAATCGTCCGCGGAAAGGGTGGAAAGAATGGCCATTGCTCCCTTGGGGCCGATTCCACTCACCCCCAGCAGCAATTTGAACATCTCCAGTTCATCCCGATCCAAAAAGCCATAGAGCATCATCAGATCCTCTCTCAAATACAAATAGGTATGTACTTTAATCTCACTGCCGATCATGGGCAGCTGTTCCATGGAGAGCCCTGACAGATAAATCATGTAGCCGATGCCGTTCACATCAATCACCACATGGTCCAAATTTCTCTCCACCAATTCACCACGAATGTAAGAATACATAATCCTCTCCTATAATCCTATGCGATCTCCGACACGAAGAACGATCTCCTGGGCAATGATTCCGATGAGAAGCCCCGTCACTGCACCGGACAGTAAAAGCACCGGGGCATAGTAAAACACCGAAAGGTTGCTGACAAGAAAGGCTGCCATGAACAGCTGTCCTATATTATGTGCCAGCCCGCCCGCGATGCTAACGCAAAAGCAATTGATTTTTCCCCATTTCTTGAGTGCAAGCATAACGACGTAACTGAATAGTCCCCCGGCGAGGGAGTAAAGAATGCTGAACACATTTCCAAACAAAAATCCGCTGATTACAATGCGAAAAACGGAAATGCCAAGGGCTTCCCATGGCCCGATGCAATACAACACAAAAATCACCACAATGTTGGTGAGCCCAAGTTTCACGCCCGGAATTCCAAAATGAAAGGGAATCAATGCCTCTACATAGCTGCAAATCAAGGCTAAAGCCAAAAACAGGCCCATGTATGCTGTTTTCCGTCGCCGGTTGCCCTTATTGTGCGATTGCGTCATATTCCATATCCTCTGTACCATACACGGCAATCACCAGCTTGTGGGGCAGACACACAATGGTCTCTCCATCTCGGGAGATGCCGCTTTGATGCACGCAAAGCTTATCCGGACAATTTGCATCCGTCACATACGCCCGATGGTCCTTCACCTGTACGATATTGTAAAATCTATCGTTTTCCAGGAGTATTTCTTTTTCCACATCCTGGGAAAGTGATATCCGATCAATCACCGTCCCGTCATACTCCACCAGAATGTAATCACCCACGGTGCGATGGAACAGACGAAACGCCATCGTGGACAGGATCAGCAAAATGGCAACTATAATCAGAAACAGGATATCCGTTTTACCAATGCGCCGATTCATCCGATCACCTCATGATTCCACAATTTCTCCCAGGTAGTAGAAGCCCTTACACTCCTTTAGTTTTACCTGACAGATGGTTCCGATCAAATCCTGTGTTCCCGGGAAATGGACCACCGAATTGTTGTCCAGACGCCCCGTCACCAGGGATGCATCCTGCTCATTCATCTCCTCCACAAGCACGGGCATGATTCTGCCCTCCAGTTGCATTGCCTTATCCGAAGAGATCTCCTGCACCAGTTTCAGGAGCCTATCAAAGCGCTCCTTCACCACATCCTCCGGGATCTGCTCCTCCATGGAAGCCGCAGGTGTTCCGGTGCGCTTGGAATAGATGAAGGTGAATGCGCTATCATAGCGCACTCTGCTCACCACATCCATGGTCTCCTCAAAATCCTCCTCAGTCTCCCCCGGAAAGCCCACAATGATATCCGTGGTAATTGCGATATCCGGGATCTCCGCACGAAGCTTGTCCACCAGTTTCAGATAGTGTTCCTTGTCATAATGGCGATTCATCACCTGAAGCACCCGGGAACTGCCGGATTGCAGAGGCAGATGCATATGGTGACACACCTTGTCACAATCCCGGATTGCAGCAATCAAATCATCGGACAAATCCTTGGGATGTGAGGTCATAAAACGAATTCTCTTAAGCCCCTCTATTTCGTTGACGGCGCAAAGAAGCTCCGCAAAACTGATGGGATTCTCCAGATTTTTCCCATAAGAATTCACATTCTGCCCAAGTAGCATAATCTCGCAGACCCCATCCGCCACAAGTCCTTCAATCTCTCGGATGATATCCTTGGGTTCCCGGCTTCTCTCCCGTCCCCGAACGTAAGGAACGATGCAATAACTGCAGAAATTGTTGCACCCAAACATGATATTGACCCCGGATTTGAAGGAGAATTTGCGCTTAATCGGAAGATCCTCCACAATCTTGTCCGTGTCCTTCCAGATGTCAATAATCATGGAATCCGACTCCAATGTGCGGCACAAAAGCTCCGCGAATTTATAAATGTTGTGGGTTCCGAAAATCAAATCCACACAGCGATAACTCTTCTTAATTTTCTCCACCACAACATTCTCCTGCATCATACAACCGCAGAGAGCAATCTTCATGACAGGATTCTTTTTCTTGTAGTTGGACAGATAACCCAGTCGACCGTAAACCTTATTGTTGGCATTTTCCCGCACGGTACAGGTATTGTAGATCACAAAGTCGGAATGTTCATCCTCCCCCTCCACATAGCCTACCTGCTCCAGGATTCCCACCAATTTCTCGGAATCCCGGGCATTCATCTGACAGCCGAAGGTATGGACACAATAGGTCAGATTTCTGCCCAGCTCCGCCTCCTTCTTTGCCACAATCTCCCGGGCTTTCTTCATGTATTCATACTGAATTTTTGTCTCCTCTTCTCCGGAGACGGTCACAACTTCAAAATCTCTCATATCCTTCACTTTCTATTTTCGTACTTGCCCGTTTCCATAGATGATGTATTTGTAGCTGGTCAAAGCTTCCAATCCCATAGGCCCCCTTGCATGCAGTTTCTGGGTGCTGATTCCGATTTCCGCTCCGAAACCGAATTCGTTGCCGTCGGAAAAACGGGTGGAGGCATTCACGTATACACAGGCGGAATCAATCTGCTCCAGGAATTTCTGGGCCACATCATAATCCTTGGTAATAATGGCCTCGGAGTGGGAGGTATTGTACTTGTTGATATGTGCAATGGCCTCATCCAGGGATGACACAATCTTGACGGACAGGATATAGTCCAGGTATTCTTTGCCCCAGTCCTCCTCCGTTGCCTCCTTCACCAGCTCATGCTGCGCTCCAAGATATTCCACGGCGCAGGCATCCCCGCGAAACTCCACATGATGGGGTTCCAATGCATAATAGAGAAGTGGAAGAAATTCCTGGGCAATCTTCTCGTGAACCACAATGGATTCACAGGCGTTACACACGCCGATGCGCTGGGTCTTGGCATTCTTAATGATATCGATGGCCATGTCGAAATCCGCATGTTCATCCACATAGATGTGGCAATTTCCGGTTCCGGTCTCGATGACCGGGATGGTGGAGTTTTCCACAACGCTCCGGATTAATCCGGCGCCACCCCTTGGAATCAACACATCCACATAATCCTTCATCTTCATAAACTGTGTGGTGGTCTCACGGTCCGTAGCTTCAATCATATTCAAGGCGTACTCGCTGACCCCGTTTTTTGCGAGAGCACTCTTTAAGGCTTTGACTATTGCCATGTTGGAGTGAATGGCATCCTTGCCACCCTTCAGAATCACACAATTGCCGGTCTTAAAGCAAAGGGCAAAAGCGTCCGCTGTGACATTTGGTCGAGCCTCATAAATCATTCCCACAACACCGAGGGGAACCCGGCGCTTACCGATGATAATTCCGTTTGGCCGCTTTTTCATGGAGAGAACCTCACCGATGGGGTCATCCAGCGCAACAACCTCACGGATTCCGTCAGCCATAGCCAAAATTCGCTCCGATGTCAGTTTCAAACGGTCTACCAGACCTTCCGGCATATGGTTTTCCACACCTGCGGCAACGTCGATGGCGTTGGCGTCCAGAATCTCCTGTGAATGGGCAACCAGAGCCTCCGCAGCATCCGTCAAAACCGTATTCTTCAATTCACTGTCCAAATTGCCGATGGCAATTCGGGCCTCATGTGCATTTTTACATAACAATTCCAATTCCGTCATCACAACACACCTCTCTGTTTTCTGTAACGATATAGTTCATTTTCCAGTCGGTTTCCTCTCCGGAAAAATCATCCACAACCTGCAATTCGTATCCAATCCCAACGGTCTTTATCGAAATGCCTCCCCCGAACAGGCGGGGAAGATAACGGTCATAGTAACCTTTCCCGTAACCGATTCGAAGACCTTTGCCGGAAAAAGCCACACCGGGAGTCAACACACAAACCCTCACGTCGGAATCCGATTGTAGCCGTTCCAGCAACGTAGGAAGAGAAACCACACTCTCATCCACTCTGGGTTCCATCACATGAAATGATCCCTCCGCAAGGTTCTGCAAATCATTCACCCGATAAAACTCCATGTCATCCCCGGACACCTTGGGCAAAAATAAAGCCTTTCCCTCCCGCAAGGCAAAATCCAGTAAAGGGGATAGGTCCGCCTCGCTCCGTATGGCAGAATAGCCTGCGATAATATCGCTCTCCCGAAAAAGTAAACTTTCCGATAATCTCCGACAAATCTCCCGGGATTTCACCGTCCTTGCCTCCGGGGAAAGAGCGTCTCTTTTTTCCATGACTTCCCTACGAATTCGGCTTTTTGGCTCCATATTTTTCTCCGAGATTCTCAATCTTGCCATCTTCATTGATCACATCAATATTATTCAGCTGGCTTCGCAGATTTCCGCGAACGCTGGCCACAAATTCCTTGCGTAACAAGTCCTGTTCCTTTTTCTCTTCCTCCGTCAAGCCTTCCGCTTGGGACTTTCTGTACAATTCGTTAATACGGGCAATCTTTTCGTCTGTTATCATCCGATACTCTCCATAATAAAATTCTCAATGTGGAAGTTTGGATTCCCATTGGCGTGAAATTTCGTTCCCACGTAATCATCGTCCAAAATATGGTACAGGACTTCCACGTCCTTCCCGTTGGCGATAATCATGTCCGCTCCGGAGTTGGTCGCAATCTTGGCAGCGGTAAGCTTGGTGGCCATACCGCCGGTTCCCACATTGCTTCCGGTGGAATCTTTTGCCATCTCCAGAATCTTCTCATCGATGCGCTCCACATCGTGGATCAACTGTGCATCCGGATTCTTGTGGGGATCGTCGGTAAACAATCCGTCAATATCGGACAGGAGAACCAGAAGATCCGCATGGATAAGGCTTGCTACGATTGCTGACAGGGTATCATTGTCACCAAACTGCATCTCGTATGTACTGACCGTATCATTCTCGTTGACAACCGGAATCACGCCCAGACGAAACAACTCTTCAAAGGCATTTTGCGCATTTTCCCGTGACACCGGATTGATCATGGTATTTTTGGTCATCAAGATCTGTCCGGCAACATGATTGTATTCGGAAAACAGTTTCTGATAGGTCATCATAAGCTTTGCCTGTCCAACTGCGGCGCAAGCCTGCTTTGTGGCAATCTCAGTGGGACGTTTTTCCAGACCGATGGCGCCTTTTCCAACGGCGATCGCACCGGAGCTGACCAAACAGACATCATTCCCTCTGTTTCTCAAATCACACAGTGCGCGAACCAGATGTTCCATCTTGTACAAATCCAGCCTTCCTGTCTGTTCGTGCGTCAGTGAGGACGAACCGATTTTAATTACAATTCTCATAGTATTTCCTCTTGCTTTTGTTCTATTTCATAATCCTTTTAACAATAACACATCTACCGTTAAAATACAAAGGAAAATCGGTTGTCCCTGTTTTTTGAATGTGCTATTGTAATATATATCATTCGAAAAGAGATGAATCATGAGAAAAAGAACGTGTAAATGGATCTGTGTCATGTGCATATTGGCACTCTCTCTTGAGTGCGTTGGATGTTCCGCATGGAGCAATACCTCAGAGCCCAAAACCACCAAATCCGGTTTCTATTTTGATACCATCATATCCGTCACTCTGTACGGCACCACGGACGCTTCCGCCATCGATGAATGCTTTCAGATGGCGGACCGATACGAAAAATTGTTGTCCAACACCGTCCCTACAAGTGAAGTATCACAAATCAACGAAAAAGCAGGAACCGGGGAATATGTGACCGTTAGCCCGGAAACCCTGGAGCTGCTGGAGGCGGGAATCACCTACGGAGACCTGAGTCATGGCTCCTTTGATATCACCATCGGAAAATTATCCGCACTTTGGAATTTTTCAGAGATTGCGAAAAATATTGAAAATGATGGAAATGAGACCGACGCATCCGTCCTGCCCTCAGAGGAAAAGATTGCGGAACTTCTCTCCCACGTAAATTATAAAAACATCGAAATCTCCGGCAACCGGGTTCGTCTCAACGACGAAAACGCCATGATTGATCTGGGCGGTATCGCCAAGGGATATATCGCGGATCAGATGCGAACCTTACTGAATGAAAAGGGGTATACCCGGGGAATCATTAACCTGGGGGGCAATATCTTAACGCTGGGGCCAAAGGATGACGGAAATGACTACCTGATCGGTATCCAGAAGCCCTTCGGGGAATCCAACGAGACCATCGGCGCCGTCAAAGTATCTGACGCCTCCGTGGTGACTTCCGGAATATACGAGAGATACTACCGGGTGGACGGCAAACTGTATCACCATATTTTGGACACCCGCACCGGCTATCCCTGTGAGAACAATCTGCTGGAGGTCACCATCATCAGCCAATTCTCCATGGACGGTGACGCCTTAAGCACCACCTGCTTTGCCCTTGGTTTGGAGGAAGGGATGGCGCTCATCGAATCCCTGGAAGACACCGAGGCAATCTTTGTCACCGACGACAATGAGATTCATACATCAAGCGGTTTTGGAAACTCTGTAGAATTTGTGAAGGAATAGCGCTACTCCATAAGCATACGAAGCTTCATTGGAAGCGTCGTGAAGGTAACATCCGTGACTTCGCCCATATACTCCCCATCCGCGTGAAGGGTCATGGGCTTGGACAGTGTCATATGTATCTCCCCGGCATCAAGAATCAGAAACCCCTCCAGTCTCTCGTGCTTGGCAGCAGTCAACAGCGGGAGGCAGAAAAATGTCCTCCACTTTGGAATGCCAAATGCACTGCACATGGAAAGTTTCCCGTCGTAACAGTTTGCTTTTGGAGCCATCGGAACTCCCCCGCCCTCTGCCCGCAGATTCATTGCTGCGGAAAAAATCATTTTCTTCAAGGTTTTCTTCTCAAAGACTTCCCCCTTCTCATTCCGATACTCCACTTCCCCGTCAGCAGTCTTCATGCTAAACAGAGTCTGAACGGTAAGCAAAATATAGGTCAACTTTCCCAGGTGTATTTTATTCAAAAACTTCTTTAGATTGGAGTGCAATGCTTTTTTGCACACAATAGCGTCCAATCCCACACCCGCACTGATCCCGAACAATCTGGGCTCCTTGCATCCTTCCCAACTCACCCGTCCCAAATCAATGGATTTTGCGGCCTCGTTGCCCTTCTCCATCACCTGAAGAATGGATTTCCATGCGACTTCAATATCGGCCGATACGGCAAGTCCCCGGCAGAAATCATTTCCGGAACCTGTGGGGATAATGCCTATACGGACTTTTTCAAAATTTTTCATGCCGTCCAGCACCTCGTTCATGGTACCGTCTCCGCCCACAATCACAAGGCAGATGTCCGGATCCTCCTTCTCACAGATTTGGGTTGCCAATTCTCTGGCGTGCCCCTCATATTCCGTAATGTAGGATTCATATAATTTCCCGGAAGTGTCGGCAAGTTCCTGAACCTTCTCCCAAATTATCTTCCCTTTTCCGGTTCCCGATGTCTTATTGACGATAAAATATATCATTTGTGCACTCCTATATGTACGATACCGTATCAACATACTTCATCTTATGTTTACCAAAACTATTTTATCATAACAGCATACCGAAAATAAATAGAGAAACATTGTAAAAAGGAGTTGCTCCGTCAGCAACTCCTTTTCGTACAAACTATAAAATAATTTTCTTAGGACACTTTTCTGCGCAGATTCCGCAGCCGGTACATTTGTCCTGATCAATATGTGCGATGTTGTCCACCACATGAATGGCATCCGAAGGACAGTTCTTCTCGCACAGGCGACACGTGATACAGCCTGCGGAGCAAGCGTTCATAACATCTTTTCCTTTGTTGTGGGAGCTGCACTGAACAAGGTGTGGCGCATCGTAAGGCACAAACTCAATCAAATGCATGGGACAAGTGCTAATACATTTGCCGCAAGCCTTACATTTCATAGCATCCACCTTGGCAATTCCATCAATGATATGAATTGCATCAAAGGGGCAGGCTGCGACGCAGCTTCCGCCGCCAAGACATCCGTAGTTGCAGGACTTTGGCCCGCCGTTTGGCACGAATGCCAGGGCAATACAATCGGTGATTCCGGAGTATTGATAATCCGTGGATGCCTTGTCACAGGTTCCGGCACATTTCACAAAGGCAACCATCTTCTCGCCTTCCTCCGCAGCAACACCCATAATCTCTCCGATTTTTGCTCCCACCGGCGCACCGCCAACAGGGCACTGATTGACCGGAGCCTCCCCCTTGACGATGGCTGCGGCAAGTCCGGAGCATCCGGCATAACCGCATCCTCCACAGTTGTTTCCGGGAAGTACCAGCATAATTTCCTCTTCGCGAGGATCCACATCAACCTTGAATTTTTCTCCTGAAATTCCGAGGAATAATCCAAGAATAATTCCTACGAGGCCCACAATGACTGCGGCCACAATAATTGCAGTAATATTCATCTGTTCTCCCCTCCTAGATCATTCCTGAGAATCCCATGAAAGCAATTGACATCAGACACGCGGTGACAAGGACAATCGCGGTTCCCTGGAATGTTTTTGGGATATCGTTGTACTCAATCTTTTCACGGATGCCCGCCATCAGCACAATGGCAATCAGAAATCCCACCGCTGTGGCAACACCGTACACAATACTCTCCAGCATGTTGTACTCGTAAGTGACACAGTTGAGCGCAACGCCAAGTACGGCACAGTTTGTGGTAATCAAAGGAAGATATACGCCCAAAGACTCATACAAAGATGGAATCATTTTCTTTAAAAACATCTCCACGAACTGCACCAAAGATGCAATGACGAGGATAAACACAATGGTTTTCAAATAAGTGAGGTCAATCCCCTTGCTCATCAGCCAACTGTTGGCAAGTACAAACTTGTAAATCAGCTGGGTTACAATGGTTGCAATTGCGATAACAAACACTACCGCTCCGCCCATTCCGGCAGCGGTTTCCGTCTTCTTTGACACGCCAAGGAAAGGACAGATACCGAGGAACTGGCTTAATACAACGTTGTTAACGATTGCTGAACCCACAGCAATTAACAATAAGGTCGCTAAAGTACTCAATTTCTTTCCCTCCTTTATTCTTCTTTATTCTCTGCAGCCTTGGATGCACAGTGGGCAGCCTGTCCGCAGTTGGCACAATTTCCTGCCAGACATCCCGCAGGTGCTGCCAGAGGAGTACCTTTCTCTTCCATCTTCTTGCGGACGATGTTCATTCCCGCCACAAGAAAAGCCAACACCAGGAATGCTCCCGGAGCCATGATGAAAATGGTGATCGGTGTGAACCACTCGCCAAAGATCTGGATGTCGAACGCGGTTCCTGCACCCAGAATCTCACGGATCAATCCGATTAAGGTCAATCCGACGGTGAAGCCGAGTCCCATTCCGATTCCGTCAAAAATGGATTCCAGCGGCTTATTCTTGGAGGCATAGCTCTCCGCACGGCCGAGGATAATACAGTTTACCACAATAAGCGGAATATACACGCCCAAGGATTTTGACAAGGAAGGCAAATACGCCTGCATCAAAAACTGCACCACGGTCACCAGCGATGCCACGATGACAATGTATGCCGGCATACGCACACCATTTGGGATAATTTTACGAAAAAGCGAAATCAAAAGGTTGGAACATACCAATACCACAGTTGTGGAAAGTCCCATTCCAAGTCCGTTGATTGCGGATGATGTCACCGCAAGAGTGGGACACATTCCCAACATGAGGACGAAGGTAGGATTTTCCTTGATAATTCCATTGTATAAGCGCTCAATATATTTGTTCATTACTGTGCACCTCCCTGTAAGTTGCTACGGAAGTATTCCAATGCAGCGTTGACACCGTTTGCCATTGCCTTGGAGGTGATGGTTGATCCGGTAATCGCCTCGATTTGATTCTCGGCCGTTGCGCCGGTCTTGGTAACCTCAAAGGTCTCCACATTCTTATTCTCAAACTGACTGTAGAACTCCTCATCCGCCGCCTTCATTCCAAGTCCGGGAGTCTCGCTGATATCGGTGATGGAATATCCGTTTACCGTTCCGTCATTGCGGATTCCCACGGAAAACGTAATGCTTCCCTGGCTTCCGTCCTTGGCGGTCACTGTAATTACATAGCCGAGAACAGTTCCGTCAGCAGCGTTTGCAATCTCAATATCGTCGATGGTATCGCTGTATCCCTTCTCCATAACAGAAGCGGTTGCGGCATCCTTGTCATACTCCATCATGGTGAAGGAATCCGCATCTGAGAATACTGCCTTGTAAGCGGCCTCTCTGGTCGCCTGATTTGCCGCTTCAATCGGGTCCTTTGTAATCCCGTATACCACTGCAAGAATCAGCCCCAATACCAGCGTAAAAGCGGTGAGGATCAAAGCGTCATGCACAATTTTCTTGTTCATATTACTTCTCCTCCTTTGCTTTTTTCTCTTTCACAAGTCCGAATGCTCTGGGAACGGTCTTCTTCTCAATGAGCGGAACGAGGATGTTGCTCAAGATAATGGCGAAGGACACACCCTCCGCATTGGCGCCGAAGCAGCGGAACAATCCGGTCAAAAGACCGCAACAGATTCCGAATATCATCTGCCCCCTCGGTGTAATCGGGGAAGTCACATAATCGGTTGCCATAAAAAATGCACCCAGCATCAAACCACCGCCGCACATCTGTGCAACCACATAATTGAAATCGAATCTGGAAGGTCCGAACACAAACATAAAGATTGCAAAAGTAATAATGTAGGATGCCGGGATTCTCAAATTGATAACGCCCAAAAGAATCAGAATGATGGCACCGATTAAAATAGCAATCGTTGATGTCTCTCCGATGGTCCCCGGTGTCTTGCCGACCAGCATATCCATAACGTTGACATCGGTAAGGGCACCGTCTGCGCCTCGAATCAGGGCCAGCGGAGTCGCCTCGGAGATTCCGTCATAGGAGGTTCCCTTGATGAAGCTAGTCATATCCGCTGCAAAGGCAATCAGCAAAAAGCATCGTGCACCCAAAGCCGGATTCATAAAATTCTGTCCCAAACCGCCAAACAGGCACTTTACGATAACAATGGCAAAAACACCGCCCAGAACCGCCTCCCAGATGGGAAGTGTGGAGGGAAGGTTCAACGCCAGAAGCAATCCGGTTACCACCGCACTCAAATCACCGATTGTATTATCTTTATGTACAATCTTGTCAAAAATCCACTCGGAAGCAACACAACTTGCGATGGTTGCAAGAATCAAAACCAATGCTCGAACGCCAAAATTGTAGATGCCGAAAAAGGTTGTAGGTAACAATGCAATAATTACATACAACATGATACGGCTGGTTGAATCCTTGGCGCGAATCTGTGGTGATGACGATACATGATATTGTTCACTCACAATAATCCACCTCTTTCTCTATTTTTGTTGTTTTCTCTTTTCCGCTAACGTTAACTTCTTCATTGTCTTGATGGACTGGGCAACCTGTCTTCTGGAAGGGCAGACGAAGGAACAGCATCCGCACTCGATGCATTCCAAACCGTGCCATGCCTCGAAGGAAGCCATGTCACCTTGTTTGCCGAACTTCGCAAGGCGGCTCGGAATCAAGAGTTCCGGGCAAGCCTCCACACAACGTCCGCAATTGATGCAGGCAATCGGAGTATATGCCGCAACCTGATCCTTGGATAGGCAGAGAATGGAGGAAGAAGTCTTGGTGGTAGGGATGTCAAGGCTAAACATGGCAAAGCCCATCATCGGACCTCCGGATATAATCTTCTCCGGCTCCGACTTGAATCCGCCTGCCGCTTCTATCAACTGGGAATAAGGTGTTCCCATGCTGTACAGGAAGTTTGACGGATTTTTGATGGCATCTCCTGTCACTGTGGATACACGTTTGATTACCGGCTGACCATTTTTCACTGCATGATATACCGCGATGATGGTCTCCACGTTGTCCACGATACATCCCGCATCTGCCGGAAGCATCTTGGAATTGATTGCCCTTCCCGTCACTGCGTAAATCAGCTGACGCTCGCCGCCCTGTGGATACTTTGTCAGCAGTTCGCACACTTCCATGCGCTCCTCCCCGGCAATAAGTTCCTTCAATTTGGCAATTGCGTCCGGTTTGTTGTTCTCAATGCCGAAAACACCCTTGGCATTGGGGAACAGTTGCAGAATAATCTTCATTCCGCCCACCAGTTCTTCCGGGGTCTCAATCATTCGACGATAATCCGCGGTAAGGTACGGCTCACATTCCGCACAGTTTGCGATAATATATTCAATTTTGTCAGGCTCCTTCGGAGACAATTTCACATGTGTTGGGAAACCGGCTCCGCCCATTCCTACGACACCTGCCTCCTTCACCTTGTTGATGATCTCCTCCTTCGACAAGGTCGTCACATCGTCAACCTTCGCATAGCCGCCGATATCCGTGTATGCTTCATCGTTCTCAATAACAATGGAATTCACCATATCACCAACTGCCACCCGACGAGGCTCAATGGCCTTTACTGTTCCGGATACGGATGAATAAATCGGAGAAGATACAAAGCCACCGGCTTCCGCAATCTTCTGTCCCTTCAATACCGTGTCTCCGACAGCGACAATCGGGGTAGCCGGTGCACCAATGTGCTGCGACATCGGGAATACCAACTCGCCCTTGGGTAAAACTTCTGTGATTGGCGAATCCTTCGCGAGTTCTTTACCCTCGTACGGATGAATGCCGTTTTTAAATGTTTTTAAACCCATCTACTCGTCCCTCTCTCTCGTATATTTGTGTAAAATTGATAAAATACACACATTTTGCCTTAATAATTATACCACTTTCACAATAGTAAGGAACTGTCAAAATTGTACTTTTTTTAATACTTATGCTATACTGTTCTATATTTCCCGAAAGAAGGATATGCCTATGCAACATGTACACAAGGAAGAACTTTATTTCAAGCGCAACAAACTTTCCGATGAACTTGTGGATGAGAAGACCATCTTTTTTGACATTGAGACCACCGGCTTCTCCCCCAAGCATTCTCATGTCTACCTGATTGGATGCGCGCGCAAAATCGGGGAGAAATTACATATCGATCAATTTTTTGCGGAAAATCCCGGGGAGGAAGGCCGTGTTATTCAAGCATTCCTTGAGATTCTAAAGGATTATACCACCATCATCTCCTTCAACGGTGTGGGATTTGATATTCCTTTTCTCAAGGCCAAATGCGATCTTCTGGGCATTCCGGAGACCTTGAAGGATCTCCACTATCTGGATATCTTCAAATCTGTCTCCGAGATCAAGTTTTTGCTGAAGCTCCCCAATTACAAGCAAAAAACCATTGAGGAATTTCTCGGCCTGGAGAGGGATGACAAATACTCCGGTGGAGAATTGATCAACGTGTATCTGGAATATACACAAAACCCGGACGAGGAAAAAGAACAACTTCTGCTTCTGCACAATTATGAGGACATTATCGGAATGACGGATTTGCTTCCGATTCTCACCTATCTGGAAATATTCCATGACCAATATGCAATCAAGGAGATTCAGGTCGGAACCTACCGTTCCATCGACGGCACCAACCAGCAAGAGCTGCTGATTACCATCCAAAACGACTATCCTGTTCCCAAACGGGTATCCTACCAGTATCGGGAATTCTATCTCATCATGAAGGATGAGGTAACCACCCTGCGCGTACCGGTATATTCGGGAGAACTGCATTTCTTCCATTCCGACTACAAGGATTACTACTATCTTCCCCAAGAGGATATGGCCATCCATAAGAGTGTTGCCGGGTATGTGGACAAGGGATATCGGGAAAAAGCAAAAATCTCAAACTGCTACACCAGAAAAACCGGGGATTTCCTCCCCCAGTACTCCACGATCATGCAGCCGGAGTTCCGCAAGGAATACAAGGACAAAGTAAGTTATTTTGAAATCACCGAGGATTTCTATTCCTCCGATATCATGCTCCGCAGATATGTGGATCATATTCTGAAACTAATGTTAAATGCAAAAAAATAAGATAAGCACTGCAGCGATAGTTGCAGTGCTTATCTTTATGTAAGCATTACACATTCTTCTCAAAATAAAAGGAGCTCATTCTGGTATATCCAATCTCCTTGTAATTGGTAATCTGCTCCGTACTTCCGATAAACAGAACTCCCTTATCTCTCAAACTCTGGAAAAACTTGCGATATATCTCATCCTTCGCCTCCTCGGTAAAATAAATTACCACGTTGCGGCAGAGAATCAAATCACAATCAGAGGGATACGGATCCTTTAAGAGATTGTGCTCCTTGAAGGAGACACATTTCTTAATCTCATCCGAAATCTGGTAAGAATTTCCGACCTTCGTAAAATATTTCTTTTTAAACTCATCCGGGACATTCGCAATACTCTTCTCGTTGTACAATCCCATCTGGGCAGCTGCCAACACCTGCTTGTCGATATCCGTAGCGATAATTTGAATGTTGGACAGAGGAATGTGCTTGGAAAAAGCCATAACCAGCGAATAGGGTTCATCGCCGGTAGAGCATGCGGCACTCCAGATTTTCAGTGTTTTTCCATGGTCTGCAATCAATTTGGGAATTACTGTCTTGTCCAACAACTCCCACTGGTCCGGATTGCGGTAAAATTCAGACACATTGATTGTGAGGAAATTCACAAACTGATCAAACAAATCATGGTTACTTTTCAGCATCTCAATGTATTCCTCATAGGAGCCGGCTTTGTTTTTGGTCGCCAGCGTATCAATACGACGGCGCATCTGTTTTTCCTTGTAACAGTTCAAATCAATTTTTGTTAATTTGTATACCTCAGATTTAAAATATTCGTAATGATCCAGCATATACTAACCCCTTTTAATTTATAAAAAAAGGAGAACTGCCATAAAACAGCTCTCCTTCAAGCTCAAAATTATTCTTCCGTTTCAGCCGCAACTTCCTCGATATTAACATCCGCAACGTCTGCATCTTCCTCGGAAGTTTCTGTCTCTTCCGGAGCATAAAGAGCCTTCACGCTTAAGCTAATCTTCTTCTCAGCCTCGTCAAAGTCCACAACCTTGGCTTCCACTTCCTGTCCAACCTTCAGCACGTCGGCCGGCTTCTCCACATGATCCTTGGAGATCTGTGATACATGAAGCAACGCATCCACGCCGGGAGCAAGTTCAATAAACGCGCCGAAATCGGTCATTCTTGCAACCTTACCGGTCACTACATTGCCAACAGCGAACTTCTCAGCAGCACCATTCCATGGATTCTCCTCCGGGAACTTCTTGCTGAGAGCAATCTTGGTATCGTTGATACTCTTGATAAACACCTTGACGGTATCGCCAACATTGAATACTTTTTTCGGGTTCTCCACTCTTCCCCATGACATCTCGGAAATATGAAGAAGTCCGTCAACTCCGCCCAAATCGATGAACGCACCAAAATCGGTGACGTTCTTGACAACGCCTTCCACAACGTCGCCCACAGCAATCTTGCCGAGAAGTTCTGCCTGCTGTTCCGCCCTCTTGGAAGCGAGGAGCATCTTGCGGTTACCGATGATACGTCTTCTTCTTGGGTCAAACTCTGTAATTACAAACTCAATCTCCTGATCCTTGAACTTTGTGAGATCCTTCTCGAAAGAATCTGATACAAGGCTTGCGGGGATAAACACTCTTGTCTCGTCCACGTTCACACACACGCCACCATCAAGCACCTGAGAAACCTTTGCCGTCAATACTTCCTGGTTCTCGAAAGCTTCCTGAAGTCTCTTGCTTCCCTTCTCGGCAGCAAGTCTCTTGTATGATAAGAGAACCTGTCCCTCACCATCGTTCACCTTGATTACCTTGGCTGAAAGCACGTCATCAACCTTAACAAGGGTGGTAAGATCTACGTTTGGCTCATTTGTATATTCGCTACGTGTAATGATTCCATCAGATTTATATCCGATATTAAGAACGATTTCGTCCGGCTTCACATCAATAACGGTGCCTTCAACCACTTCTCCATTTCTTATAGTTTTTTCGTATGCATCCAGCATCTGTTCAAAGCTCATTTCTGACATTCTTTGAAACCTCCTCAATAATATTATTTGGGGTGGAAGCCCCTGCGGTAATACCTACGTGATTGACTGACCGAAGTTTTGAATAATCCATGTCATTGCTTGTTTGTATATAGTAAGTATTTTCACATTCGCTTTTACATATTTCAAATAGCTTCTGTGTATTCGAGCTGTGCTTGTCCCCGATGACAATCATGGCATCCGATTGACGAGCAATTTTCCGAGCCTCCGTTTGGCGCTCCTCCGTAGCATTACAGATAGTATTTAAAACAATAATATCATAACCTTTTTTGTCAATAATTTCAACTAAATCTTTAAATTTCTTGTAGTTAAATGTCGTCTGAGAGACAATGCACGCCTTTTCCCCCGAATTCAGGAAAAAACCTTTTGCCTCCTCGATTGTCCCGATTACAGTGACCGGTGCATTATCCACCCAGCCGCGTATTCCCTGAACCTCCGGATGCTGTTCGTTGCCCACAATGATAACATGGTACCCCTTCCTGCTGTACTCTCCCACCAGACGATGGATTTTCAGCACAAAGGGACAGGTGGCATCCACAATGCGAAATCCTGCATTCTCGATGGTCTCATGCTCCGCCCTGCTGATTCCGTGGGAGCGGATAATCATAGTTCCTCTTTCATATCTGTCCAAATCCTCCAGAGAATCAATGACGGTCACCCCCTGATTCTTCATCTCCCGGACGACCTCCTCATTATGAATAATCGGTCCATAGGTGTAAATCGGGGTATTATCCTTTTGGATTTCCTCATATACCATATTCACGGCACGTTTTACGCCGAAACAAAATCCGGCACTCTGGGCTAATGTCACTTCCATCTTTAAGCTCTCCGAATAATCTCCTTCATGGCATCCACAACTCCGTCAATGTCTAAATTCGAGGTGTCCAGCAAAACTGCATCCTCGGCTTGGCGAAGCGGTGAGGTCTCCCTGTGCATATCCCGGTAATCCCGGTCGATAATGTCCTTCTCGATGGCATCCAGATCGCATTCCTGACCCTTAGCAACCAATTCGTCATATCGTCTCTTGGCGCGTACAGCGGAGCTTGCGGTGAGGTAGATCTTCACATCCGCATTTGGCAACACCACGGTTCCGATGTCTCTTCCATCCATAATCACATCTGCCTTCTGTGCAAGCCTTTGCTGCAGATCTACCAACTTTTCACGGACAACCGGATAAACGCTGGTAGCGCTTGCCATATTTCCCACTTCCTCATTACGAATCACGCCGTTTACGTTTTCTCCGTTCAGGAGTACACTCTGCTCCCCGTTAACATATTCGATGGAAATATCCACGGTCTCACATGCCTTGGCAATTTTCTCGGTATCGTCTGCTGCGATATGATTCTGCATAAAATAATATGCCATGGCCCGGTACATAGCCCCGGTATCCACATAGATGTATCCTAAATCCTTCGCAAGCTTCTTGGCAATGGTGCTCTTTCCGGCTCCCGCCGGTCCGTCAATTGCAATATTCATACCCATAATTTTATTATCCTCCATATTTTATCTAATATTCCATGTGTGCTTCCCTGTTTTTTGCTTTTGCATAACACATGTCTTACATCACACCCACACTACTCCCCGCAAGGTATCCGGTGGACCACGCAATCTGCAGATTGTATCCGCCGGTGTAAGCGTCCAAATCCAACACCTCACCGCATACGGACAAGCCTTTGATTACTTTGGATTCCATGGTGGACGGATTGATATCCTTCACGGAGATTCCGCCCTTCGTGATGATTGCCTCATTCCAACCTCTGGTTCCCGCGATGGTGATGGGCAAATTTTTGATTAATTGTACAAATCTAAGCCGTTCCTCCCGGGAGATTTCATTTACCTTCTTGTCCGGATGAATTCCGCAAAGCTGCACCATAACCGGAACCATTTTCCCCGGGAACAAGTGAATGATGGCATTTTGGAAATTCTTGTTGGAGGCCTCCTCAAAATCCTTGAGAACACGCTTGTCCAGCTGCTCCAGATCAAGAGCCGGCTTCAAATCGATATAGATGGTGGGTTCCTTCTGCCAGAATTCATATTTCATAGCTGCGCTGGCGGATAAAATCATGGGCCCGCTCACCCCGAAATGTGTGAACAGCATCTCCCCGAAATCCTCGTACACTTTCTTTTTCCCGTCCATGATACGAAGGGAGACATTTTTCAGAGAAAGGCCTTGCAACCCGCTGCACCATGCATTCTTTGTCTCAAGGGGCACCAATGAAGGGCTGGTCGGTGCAATCCGGTGGCCGGTTTTTTCCGCCATGCGGTATCCGTCCCCCGTGGAACCGGTGGAGGGATAGGACAAGCCTCCCGTGGCCAGAATCACCGCATCCGCCTTCAGTCGGTTTCCGTTTTTCAGTATAACTCCGACGACCCGATCGTCACACACCTCCAGGTCCGCCACCTCCGTGTGCAAACAGATTGCAACACCGCTTTTTTCCAACGCCCTCCGGAGCGTTCCAATCACATCCGAAGAGTGATCCGACACCGGAAATACGCGGTTCCCCCGCTCCACCTTCACCGGCATCCCGTGCTCCTCAAAAAAAGACATAACCATCCGGTTATCGCAGGAATAGAATGCACTGTACAGAAACTTGGAATTGGTGACCACATGGGAAAACAAATCCTCCATATCCCCTGCGTTGGTCAGATTGCATCTTCCCTTCCCTGTAATATACAATTTTTTCCCAAGCTTTTCGTTCTTTTCCAGCAGAGTAACCTTATGTCCGTTGTTGGCAGCGTAATACGCGGCAAACATTCCCGCAGGGCCACCGCCGATTACAATCACATCACTCATGATCGGAATCCTTTAGTTTTGCATAATGCAGTTTGATAGAATCGTCAATATAGTCAATTTCGTCGTTGTCATACACCTGATATTCATCCCAGATGTCTTCCAGCATGGTAAGGGTTTTCGCAACCTCTTTCTGCTTTTTCATGCAGAGAGCCACAATCAGTGCGTTAATCACACTGAGAGGTGCAACCAGAGAATCCACAATGGAAGCCATATCACTGTCCGCAATCAGATTGCAAGAGGAATACAGATTCATGGGGGAATGCACGCTGTCTGTGATGGTGATTACCTTCGCATTGCGATTGTTGGCAAACTCCAGCGCTTTCAGGGTACGCATACTGTATCTAGGGAAACTGATTCCGATGATTACGTCCTTGCTGTTAATCCGTACCATCTGCTCGAACAATTCGCTGGAACTGTTGGTGGTCAGAAGACACACATCATCAAACATCAGATTGAGATAGAATCCCAGAAAACTTGCAAGAGGTGCACAGCTTCTGATTCCCACAATATAGATATGCTTTGCCTCCAAAATAGTATTCACGGCAAGTTCAAATGCGTCGTGGTCAATTTTCTCCAGAGTGGTCTTGAGCTTGTCCGCATCAGACTGAAGCACCTCCTCCAGAATCTTGGATTGGCTGATGCGCCCGTAGGTCACTTCCATGCGCTGCACGGAATTCAGTTTGTTGCGCACCAGTTCCTCAAGGGCACTCTGGAATTCAGGATATCCCTTGTATCCCAGGCATGTAGCAAAACGAACAACGGTGGATTCGCTGATTCCCACTGTCTCCCCCATCTTGGCAGCAGTCAGAAACACCGCCTTGTCATAATTGTCCGTAATGTAGGTCGCCAAAAGCTTCTGTCCCTTGCTCATGGAACTGTATTTATTATTAATTCGGTTTAACAAATCATTGGTGTTAGTCATAACATCCTCCTGCCCCACTATTTCCGATTCTATCATAATATCCATAAAATGCAAGAAAAAAGGAGTTGCACAATGCAACTCCTTTCGCTTATGAATTAAACCGGATACGCTCCGTTCTCCGAATCTGCAATCTTGTCATCCACGCCGGTCTGCTGTGCCTGACGGTACTTGAAAAACTCGGTGGCAACCTGAGGGAAAAGTGCGTAGGACAGCACATCCTCATCCTGTTGCTTCCACTGTTTCATCTCCGCCTCAAGCTTGTCGAGTTCCGGCTCCAAGAGGTCTGCGGGACGGCAGGTGATTGCCTTATCCTTGTCCGGTCCGAGAACCTTCTCTACAACCTCCGGATTGAATGGCTTAACAGTCTGTCCGTATTTTCCAAGGAGGATATCCTTGGTCTCCTTGGTGGCAACCTTGTATCTCTCTCCCATCAACACATTAAACACTGCCTGTGTACCGACAATCTGGGAAGAGGGAGTTACAAGAGGCGGCTCACCGAGATCCTTACGAACACGTGGAACTTCCGCCAAAACCTCCTCGTACTTATCTTCCTTTCCCTGCTCTTTGAGCTGGGAAATCAGGTTGGAAAGCATACCGCCCGGAACCTGGTAACGAAGGGTTGCAATGTTAACCCCCAGCACCTTCGGATTCAACAATCCGCTTGCGAGAGCTTCCTCTCTCATGGGGCGGAAGTAATCGGCAATCTCAGCCAATTTATCCTGATCCAAACCGGTATCGAACTCGGTTCCCTTAAATGCTTCCACCATAACCTCGGTAGCCGGCTGGCTGGTGCCGAGAGCGAAGGGTGACATTGCGGTATCGATAATGTCACAACCTGCCTCAACCGCCTTCATGTAGGTCATGGAAGCCACACCTGAAGTATAATGGGTATGAAGTTCAATCGGAAGGCTGGTGGATGATTTCAGAGCCTGAACCAGCTCGGTAGCCTTGGTCGGAACCAAAAGACCTGCCATATCCTTGATACACAGGGAATCGGCTCCCATATCCTCCACGCGCTTTGCCATGTCCATCCAGTAATCCAATGTATATGCCTCACCCAAGGTGTAGGACAATGCCACCTGAGCATGTCCCTTCTCCTTGTTACAAGCGGTAACCGCGGTCTGAAGGTTGCGAATATCGTTTAAGCAGTCAAAGATACGGATGATATCAATTCCGTTTGCGATTGACTTCTGAACGAAGTACTCTACCACATCATCCGCGTAGGGACGATATCCCAGAATATTCTGTCCGCGGAAAAGCATCTGAAGCTTTGTATTTTTAAATCCATCTCTCAATTTGCGAAGACGATCCCAGGGATCTTCCTTCAGGAAACGGAGACAAGCATCGAAGGTTGCTCCGCCCCAACATTCTACCGCATGATAACCAACCTGATCCATCTTATCGACAATCGGAAGCATCTGCTCTGTTGTCATTCTCGTTGCGATCAAAGACTGATGAGCATCGCGAAGAATTGTTTCAGTAATTTTAACGCCCATTCTATTTTCCTCACTTATCATTTATTCACTATCAACAATTAGATACCAAAGATTGCCATAAAGCATCCTGCGGCAACGGCAGTTCCGATTACACCCGCAACGTTGGGTCCCATAGCATGCATGAGCAGGAAGTTGGTGGGATCCTCCTCCGCACCGACCTTCTGTGATACACGGGCCGCCATAGGAACGGCGGAAACACCGGCAGATCCGATCAACGGATTAATCTTGCCCTTGGTAACCAGGCAAAGCAGTTTTCCGAACAGCACTCCGGCAGCAGTTCCCACCATGAATGCAACAAGTCCGAGAACCACTATCTTGAGTGTGCTGACATTCAGGAAAGCTTCCGCGCTGGTCGTTGCACCGACGGAGGTTCCAAGCAGGATAACTACGATATACATAAGTGCATTGCTGGCTGTCTCCTGGAGCTGGCGCACCACGCCGGACTCCCGGAACAGGTTACCAAGCATCAGCATACCAACCAACGGCGCCGTTGTGGGAAGCAAAGTACATACCACAATGGTAACCACAATGGGGAATAAAATCTTCTCCAGTTTACTTACCGGGCGAAGGTTTGCCATCTTAATCTGACGTTCCTTCTTGGTGGTGAGCGCCTTCATAATCGGCGGCTGAATAATCGGCACCAGTGCCATATAGGAATATGCCGCCACTGCAATGGGTCCCATGAGACCTGTCTGTCCCAATTTTCCGGCAAGGAAAATGGAGGTCGGACCATCCGCGCCACCGATGATGGAAACAGCAGCGGCAGCCTTGTCATTAAATCCAAGCAAAATTGCAAGGAAATATGCGGAGAAAATACCGAACTGGGCAGCTGCTCCCATCAAAAAGCTGACCGGGTTTGCGATCAGCGGGCCAAAATCCGTCATGGCACCGACGCCCAGGAATATCAGGGACGGCAAAATTGACCACTCATCCAACGTGTAAAAATAATAAAGTAATCCACCTACTCCGTTGCTGGCCTCCTCCGGGCTGATGATAATATCCGGATAGATATTGACCAGAAGCATACCGAATGCAATCGGTACCAAAAGCAACGGTTCAAAGCCTTTCTTAATGGCAAGAAAAAGGAAAAAACATGCAACCGCAATCATCACATAATTCTTCCAAGACAGATTAAAAAAGGCAGTCTGGTGTAGGAGGTTCAATAATGTTTCACCTACATAACTCACTGATTTTTCCTCCTTGGAATACTAATTTAAGGTTGCAAGTAAAGCGCCTGACTCTACGGAATCACCAACTGCAACATCGATGCTGGCAATGGTTCCGTCCTGGGGAGCGACAACCGGGGTCTCCATCTTCATAATCTCAAGGATCAAAACGGTATCTCCCTTCTTAACCGCATCTCCAACCTTGCTCTCAATCTTGAATACCTTGCCTGCGGCTCCGGCTTCAATTTTGACTGCTCCGGCCCCGGCGGCAGCCTTCGGCGCTGCTGCGGCTGCAACCGGTGCAGCAACACGCTTCGGTGCAGAGACAGGTGCAGATGAACTTCCGGTCTCCTCAACGGTAACATCGTATACATTTCCATTCACGGTAATTGTGTAATTTTTCATGATAAATTATCCTCCTGAATTATCTTCTATTAATGGAACGAACTACAAAATCACTGGTAGATGTCCCTTCACTTGCAGCAATTGCTGCGGCGATAACCGCAATCAATTCTGTATCGCAGGCATTGTCCTGCAGTTCTTCCCGCTGCTCAATCTGTGTGACGAACGTATCCTTCTGGGATGCTTCCGCCTTGGCAGCAGCCTTTGCCTTTTTTCTCTTCTCCAAATAAGGGAAGATATTAAAGCAGTAGATAATGATACTGATCAAAATCAAAACCGCAAACACGATGGAGATAGAAATCAAAGTGTTCATCCCCGCCTTCTGCAGTTTCTCACCCATTGTGTATTTGGGGTTAAAGGAAATGGCTGTCAACTCATTGTCGAAGACATTGTATACCATCTGAACCTCGACATTGCGCTTTGAGAAAACCATCTCCGCATTGGTTGTCATGGTCTTGCCTGCAATATCTACCGAATATTCATAAGGATTTTCTTCGGACACATAAAATGTTCCGTTCCATTCACCGCACTCTTCCTCCAAGGCCTCATAGCTGCTTGCAGCCTCGAAGCACTGTTCCGGAATTGAAACGCCAAAATAGTTTTGGAAATACATGTTCATTCCGGATTGCACGCCTTCATCCAAATAATCGGAAGCATCATGATCGGGAGTGGACTGTTTCATCAGGTCGCATACCATCGCGGTAAGCGATACATCCAAATCCAGCTCCGATTTTAGTTCCGAACCGAGGCGGCCATTGTAAACTTCCTGGTCCGGATCAACTTGTCCGCATGCACTAAGGAGCAGTGAAATCGCCATTACCGTCACCAGTAAGAAAGAAATTCTTTTCTTCATTTAACTTCACCTCTCTATTTTGTTCCGTGCTTTTTCTCCGGAGCATCCACATACTTGGAGTAAAGCATCTCAAATGCTGCAACCAGGTACTTTCTGGTATCTGCAGGATCGAGAATCAAATCGACATAGCCTCTTGCCGCAGCCGCAGACACGCTAGACTGCTTGGCATCGTACTCTGCTGCTCTCTGGTTCAACTCTTCGTTGTCAGCATCCGGGTACATAATCTGCGCTGCAAGTTTTGCATCCATCATACCAATCTTGGCATCTCCCCACGCGTACACCAGATCCGCTCCGATTGCCTTGGAATTCATGGCAACATAGGGGCTGCCGTACGCAACGCCGGTGATGAGATTCACCTTAGCGGAAGTTGCGTTGGAAAAAGCGTAGGTCATACGTGCAAGAGCTTTTGCAAGTCTCTTCTCCGCACATTTGCAGGTGCAGAATCCCTTGACGTTAGTGAGTGTGAGCACCGGAATGGAGAAAGCGTCACAGAACTGTACAAACTCTGCAGCCTTATCGCATCCCTTCGCAGTCAATACCGGTTCAAAGGTGTCCGCCTTTTTCCCCTCTGCATCGTACACTTCGGTACAGTTCGCAACCACACCCACCGTCATGCCGTTCAACTTGACAAATCCGGTAACCATCTCCTTGGCATAATTTCTCTTGGTCTCAAAGAATACATGTCCGTCGGAAACCTCTGCCAGAAGAAATCTGGGATCACCCTTCATGATATCCATATTGTTGCATACACGGTTCAGATCGTCGTCGCACTCCTCGGTGTAGACATCCCCCTCATTGTTGGACGGAAGCATACATACCAGCGCACGGATCTCCTCCATAATCTCATCTTCCGTTCCCACCGCATCGATACAGCCGTTCTCCTCGCTCTGGAAAGCGGCACAGGCGGTATCGCACTTCTCAACACGATTGCCGTCGATGGCGTCCGGAGAGTTGACAAACATTCTTCCGTTTTCCTCGATAAACGCGAAATCGCAGAGGGCCGGAACAACGGAAAGCCCGCCGCCACAGGAACCAAACACTGCACAAATCTGTGGAATCACACCGCTTGCAGCCACTTCCTTCGCATAAATCTGTCCAAATCCGTCAAGCGCATCCACAGACTCCTGAAGACGAATTCCCGCACAGTCAATCATACCGATCACCGGTGCCCCCATCTTCATCGCCATGTCATACACAGAAGCGATTTTCTTGGCATGCATCTCACCGATGGTACCCTTCAACACAGAAGCGTCCTGACTGTACACAAATACCAGGTTGCCGTCAATCAAACCATGGCCGATAATCACACCATCAGAGGGCGCTTTTTCGGCGGTCAGATTGAAATCTGTGCTACGCGCGGTCACCAGAGAACCAATCTCCATAAAGCTGTTCTCGTCAACCAATTTCGCAATACGCTGCATAGCCAAACTTGCATTACTATTACTCATTTTATGACCTCCATCTATAAAAAATAAAAAAATTTCGCTATTGTCTATTCTATATTATTTGGAGACCATTTTCAACCATAATTGTTAAATTTTTCACTAATTAAATTTATTTTTTTCTACGTAATTTTAACATTTCGTAAATTCCTCGCATAATAATTGCAACAACTCCATAAAATCCCATTTCCACACCGATTCCGCAAAGACAACAGGAATTCTCTCCAACTCTTCCTCGTCGATACGGACAACGATTTCTCCCGCGCTCTGCCCTTTTGCGATGGGTGTTATAAATTCTCTTTTCGGCACAAATTCAAAGCTTAACGCCTCCTCCCCCTGCACCAGATATTGGTGGGATTGTGTGCTGTCAATCTCAAGTCCCACCTCATATTCCTCCTTGAAATCATTCAGGGAATACTCCTCCCCGTGGGAATCTTCTATTTTTACCCGGGTCAGATAGGTATCGTTTATCTCCTCCGCATCCACCTCCTCCATGTTGTAATTCGAATCTCCGTAGCTTAACAGCCGCTCCGAATCCTTCCATTTGTAATCCTTGTGGTTCGGCCATCCGCACGCCAAAAGCGCCGCACAGAATTTCTTTCCATCCTTTTCGTATGCCACCACATAACAATATCCTGCCTTTGCGGTATATCCGGTTTTCCCGGCAATCACGCCCTCCTTCATCCACAGGAAATGATTGCGGTTGGTTACTGATATCTCCTTTTCCCCGTTGAAAAAAGTATAGTTCTTTGTCTGGCATACTGCTTGAAATTCCGCGGATTTCGGCGACTCCCACGCACAGTACTTCATGATTTTGCACAAATCTGTCGCTGTGGTGTGATGATTTCCGGAATCAATGCCATTGGGGGTCACAAACTCGGTGTCTATGCAGCCCAGTTCCAAGGCTTTTTCATTCATCAAATCCGCAAAAGCCTCCACACTGCCGCTCACATGTTCCGCCAGGGCCACCGCGCAATCGTTGTAGGACTCCAGAAGCATGGCGTAAAGCAAATCCTGAACCTTGTACTCCTCCCCCGCCTTCACTCCAAGACGGACCTTTGGCTGGTTCTGAGCATTTTGAGATATAGTCACCGTCTCCTCCTGGCTGCATTTTTCCAGTACAAGAATTGCTGTTAAGATCTTGGTGGTACTGGCATTTGCCATGGACTCATCCTCGTTTTTCCCATATAAGACACGGCCGCTGTCCCCGTCCATCAGCGCACAGGATTTTGACAAAATAGCGCTCTCTTTGATGGAATTTTTCTCCATGGTTCCATATACGAAAAAATTTGGGAAGATAAACAATACGACAGGTATCAGAAGGAATAAACATAGTTTTCTTTTTTTTGACATAAAAAAATCATATACACTACCTTTTGGTAATGTATATGATTCCATTGCATGTCTTTATGTTGTCAGATATCCACATTCACCTTCATCTCGGCTTCCGCTTCTTGCTTAAATTCTTCAATCTGTACCGGGCTCAACACCGGAAGTTCGTCGATGGACTGCACTCCGAAGCTTCGCAGGAATTCCTCTGTGGTGCCAAACAAAAGCGGTCTGCCCGGAGCATCCAACCGCCCCAACTCCTGAACCAGATTGTACTCCACCAATTTACTCACCGCGTGGTCGCTGGATACCCCCCTGATTTTTTCAATCTCAGATTTGGTAACCGGCTGTTTGTAGGCGATAATGGACAATGTTTCCAACAGAACATCTGTCAGCACACGCTTCTTCGGCTGTTTGGCAATCCTAATCAGATACTCATACATTTCCGGCTTGGTGCACATCTGGTATGCGCCGTCCAACTCGATAATCCGAACTCCGATATCCTCTGACTCATAGTGCTCTCGCATCCGCTCGATAATTTCTTTGGTCTCTTTCTTGTCTAATTCTATCGCGTCGGCAATTCTGTCCAGTTCCACGGAATCGCCCATCGTAAAGAGAATAGCCTCAATAATGGCTTCGTAATTTTTTTCTTCCATAACTCAACGAAAACTCCTGTTTTTCCAAATCGCTATGCGGCAATTTGAGAATCAATTTCAATATCATCAAATATCTTTTCCTGGGAGATCACAATATCCCCGGTCTTCATCAACTCCAGAATTGCGAGGAAGGTGACGATGATTTCCACCTTGCTGGCCTGAGACTCCAAAAGACTCCGGAAGGAAAAATGACGATTCTTTTTCGCGAAATCCTTCAGATAAACCATCTTATCCTCCAGAGACACCTCCTCTTTCTCAATCTTGCCGAATTTGGAGCGGATCGGATCCACCTTATCCACCTGCTTCTTCATGATGCTCTGGAAAATCTCATTCAGCTTGGCCAGAGTGACATCCGACACCAATTCCTCCATATCGATGGGCTCTTCAAACAGTGCGACCTCCTCCGGAATGGTGGGGGCCTTGAACATCACGCGCTCCGCATCCATTTGACGATCCTTGAGCTCATAGGCCATGCATTTGTACATCTTGTATTCCAACAACTGCTGAACCAGCTCTGCTCTCGGATCTTCCTCCTCTTCCTCCGCATCCGGGTTAGAGGGCAACAGCATCCGGGACTTGATGTCAACCAGGGTAGCTGCCATCACAAGGAACTCACTGAGCACATTCAAATCCCTGCGCTTCATCTCTGCGATGTACTCCATATACTGGGCCGTGATCTCCACAATGGGGATATCATAAATATTCACTTTATTTTTTTCGATCAGAAAAAGAAGGAGATCAAGCGGTCCTTCGAACACCTGAAGTTTAACGTTCATTTCCATAGCAGAAACCTCATTCCTCATATTACCTTTGCTATTTTACATGGTTTCTGCTATTTTTTCAAGTACCAAATACAATATTTAGTGTTTTATTGATTGTTTTTCCACAACATCAAGGAATTTATCAATCTGAAATCTTCCCCAACTCTTCTCATAATCCCCCGGTGTCTTGCAGGCGCTCTGGTACAAAAGCAACTTCACCGAAAGGGGCGTAAGCCTTGGATTTTTCTGGATTCCGAGGGCAATCCCACCACAGACCACCGGCACCGCCATGGAGGTTCCGGTTCTGGAGGCATAGCCATTTTTCTTGCTATCCAGACTCATAATCGATGTTCCCGGTGCCAGAATCTCCGGCTTTACGATACAACATGTTGTGGGACCTCTTCCGCTGTAAGAGGAATAGCGCTCATCCCAAGACCCCACCGTTATTACTTTTCTGCATATCCCCGGAACGGTGACACTCCCCTTTCTCGGTCCGTTGTTTCCCGCCGCCACGACCACGACTACACCGTCATCCCATAGTTTCTCCAGCAGTTTTATCAGATGATACTGTTCCTGTTTTTTTGCGTGATGTAAAAATCCGATAGAAAAATTCAATATACGCACATGATACCTGCGATGGTTTTTCAAAAGCCACTCCAACGCGTGGATTACATTCTGGGTCTTTCCGTTCCCCTTTTCATCCAACACCTTTAAAATAACCAGAGATGCCTCCGGAGCGATTCCTCGGTATCTGCCTTCACTCATGGAGCCGGAACCGCACAAAATCCCCGCAATATGTGTACCATGACCATTTTTATCATCAAAATCATTCTCTTTATCTACAAAATCATAATAAGCCAGAATTCTATTATTGATATCCGGATGAGTGGGACAGACTCCCGTATCAAGAAGCGCAATCACAACGCCTCTCCCGGTATATTCCCGCGCTATTTTGTCCGATAGCCCTACCAGTTGTCTTACACGTTCCATATATGCCACTTGTTTTCTTTTTAGCATATGAAAAAAGCCACCACATGTTTCCATGGGGTGGCTCAATGTCATTGTATTACTGTTCGATGTTTGCAGGTACATCCTTGATGGAGAAGCTGGTGCGTCCCATCTTGTCCTTGCCAAGGCACACAACCGTAACCTTGTCGCCGAGGGTAAGCACATCCTCCACATGATCGATGCGCTCCTTCGCAATCTTGGATATGTGAACCATTCCCTCCTTGCCCGGTGCGAACTCGATAAATGCGCCGAACTCTTTGATGCTCACTACGGTTCCCTTGAAAATCTGCCCCTCTTCAAAATCGGTCACAATCGTCTGAATCATCTCGATTGCCTTTGCGATCATTTCCTTGTCCGTTCCACAGACAGATACCGCTCCGTCATCGGTGATATCAATCTTGACACCTGTGCGGGCGATGATTTCATTGATGGTCTTGCCCTTCTGTCCAACCACGTCGCCGATCTTTGCAGGATCGATGGTGATCTGCTCAATCTTGGGAGCGTACTGGCTTACTTCTTTTCTCGGTTCGGCGATTGCCTTGCTCATCACCTCATCCATGATATAGAGCCGGGCATCTCTTGTGCGGGCGATTGCGCCCTCAACGATCTCACGAGTGAGACCGTGAATCTTGATATCCATCTGAATCGCAGTGATTCCCTCATGGGTACCGGTCACCTTAAAGTCCATATCTCCGAAGAAATCCTCAAGACCCTGGATGTCGGTGAGAAGCACGAAGTCATCATCGGTATCTCCGGTTACAAGACCGCAGGAGATTCCGGCAACCATGGACTTAATCGGAACACCTGCAGCCATAAGTGCCATACAGGATGCACAGGTGGAAGCCATGGATGTGGATCCGTTAGATTCAAAGGTCTCGGATACGGCACGGATTGCATACGGGAATTCCTCCTCGGTAGGAAGAACCGGAACAAGTGCTCTCTCCGCCAACGCACCGTGACCGATCTCACGGCGTCCCGGTCCGCGGGAAACCTTGGTCTCGCCCACAGAATATGCCGGGAAATTGTACTGGTGCATATATCTCTTGGTGGTCACATTTGCATCCAATCCGTCAATCTTCTGCACTTCGGAAAGGGGTGCAAGGGTGACAACGTCACAAATCTGTGTCTGTCCACGGGTAAACATTGCGGAACCGTGAACTCTCGGAATCAGATCCACCTCGGATGCAAGCGGACGAATCTGGTCGATTGCACGTCCGTCCGGACGCTTGTGATCCTTGAGGATCATCTTGCGGACTGTCTTCTTCTGATACTGGTAAATCGCCTCCCCGAGGACAGCCATCCACTCCTCATTGTCAGCGAATGCCTCCTCCAAACGAGCGGTAATGTTGCGGATATTCTCTTCTCGAACCTGCTTCTCATCGGTGAATACAGCCTCTTCCATCTCTGCAGGCGGAACAATCTGCTTGATTGCCTCAAACAGTTCCTCAGGAATTGCGCAGCTTGTGTACTCGTGCTTCTTCTTGCCAACTTCCGCTGCAATCTTCTCGATAAATGCGATAATTGTCTGGTTTATCTCATGGCACTTGTAAATTGCTTCGATCATCTTGTCTTCCGGGATGATATTGGCACCGGCCTCAATCATGATAACCTTCTCTTTGGTGGATGCAACGGTGAGCATCAAATCTCCGTTGTCCCACTGCTCCTGGGACGGATTGACGATCAATTCCCCGTCAACCATTCCCATCTGGGTCATAGCACAGGGGCCGTCGAAAGGAATGTCGGAAATGTGGGTAGCCAGAGCTGCACCAATCATTGCCACAAGTTCCGGACGACACTCCGGATCCACAGACATAACCATATTGTTCAGTGTAACATCATTTCTGTAATCCTTCGGGAACAATGGTCTCATAGGACGGTCAATAACGCGGGAGGTAAGGATTGCATTCTCAGATGCTTTACCCTCTCTCTTGTTGAATCCACCCGGGATTTTACCTACGGAATACATCTTCTCCTCAAACTCAACGCTGAGCGGGAAAAAGTCAATACCGTCACGTGGTTTGTCAGATGCGGTTGCTGTTGAGAGAACGGTGGTATCACCGTATCGAAGCAGCGCTGCTCCGTTAGCCTGGGCACAGACTCTTCCGATATCCACGGTGAGTGTTCTGCCGGCAAGTTCCATTGAATAACTTTTGTACATATTTTTTCTCCTTTACATTATACTCGCGCAAGGGCGCGATCCCCGAAACTACTGAAAAACTCATGTAACACATAAACTTTTCAGTGGCTTCGGCAAACATATTCCCTTACGCAAAAAATAGAGCGGAATCTATTACAACTCCGCTCTAAATGTTACAATTACTTTCTGAGTCCTAAACGCTCAATCAATGAACGATATCTCTCGATATCCAGCTCCTTAAGGTAAGAAAGAAGCCCACGTCTCTTACCGATCATCTTCATCATACCACGACGAGAATGGAAATCCTTCGGGTTATCCTTCAAGTGGTCGGTTAACTCCTGAATTCTTGCAGTAAGAATAGCTACCTGTACCTCCGGTGAACCGGTGTCTCCAGCTGTTCTTCCGTACTCAGCGATAATTGCCTGTTTCTTTTCCTTTGCGATCATGATTAGATCCTCCTTTTCTTATAATAACGCCCGATAAAACTGATACTCAGCAAAAGGTCGGAGTGTCCATTTACCGAATATGGGCTAAACCATACTTAATGAATATAACACAACTGCTTGGTCGTGTAAACACTTATTTTCCTAATCGTTGATAATTCTCGTGCAGCAAATCGGTGTGCGGTAATATGCGTTGGAAATCTTGATACCGTCACGCTTGTTGCTGGCGTGTACAATCTGTCCGCCGCCGATGTAGATGGCAACGTGGCTGATGCTCTTGCCACTTCCGTAGAAGATCAAATCCCCCGGCTGCAATTCGGAAGTCTTGATTCTTGTTCCGCAGTTTGCCTGGGCTTTTGAAGAGTGAGGCAAAGAATAACCGTAATTGGCAAATACCGAAAGGACAAATCCGGAACAATCCGCGCCCTTGGTAAGGCTTGTACCACCCCAGACATAAGGGTTGCCCACATACTGCAATGCGAACTGGCAAAGGGCTACTCTGCCGTCGGAAACACCCTGTCCGAAATGGAGTTCGGTCAAAGTCATGGCTGCCGGAAGCTTCAGAGATACCTCCACATATTCTGCAGCGACATAGCCTTCATGGTCATCCACTTCAACCTTTACCCAGCCGTCCAATTCCTCTGTAACCACAAGATCCTCACCGTCTCCCACCAGAGATAAAATGGCGGAATCCGTGTTGGGCTCCTCACGCACACGAAGTGTGTCCGTATGAACTGTAGCAACCTTCTGTACAATCTCCTGCGCCAAAGCAAGAGCCTCGTCCCCTGTAATCAGAAAACCATTATTCACAAATCCGGTTACGTTGCCGGAGGAAATCTCAGTCCACTCGCCATCGGTACTGAGTATCTCGCAAGCTGCATGGTTGGTCATCTTACCGACAATCTCATCCGAGGTGGACGGTCCCTTGCGAACATTCAGGTTGCCCTCCTCCACAACGGCGATACCCAGATTGGTATATCCGCAAAAACCTGCATCCTGCCAATCCGCGGATGTGCTGATATCGGTAGCGCGAACACCGGGAGTATTCACGTCTGTAAGTACATCGGCGACGCCGGCAGTCACAAAGGATGCCGCCACCTCTGTCCCAATCATATCGGAAGCCCCTGCGGTAACTCCCTCTGTGGAATTGTTCTTGCTTGTTGTATAGCTGTCTGTCAGGGTTGCTCCCACAGAAATAATCAGTGTAAAAACCAGTAATGATGCTACTTCGATCTTAATTCGGTTATGAATTCTCATAAAAACCTCCATGAAAGTGCTCTCTCATTTCCACTGTCGAGTATAACAACACACTTTAATATTGTCAACACATTTTCGTAACATTTCTGTAATATCTCTCCGAAAATGCAATATCTGATGAGATTTGTTGCTTGAGTTCTTCCAGAGAATTAAACTTTTTCTCCGGTCTCACGTAATGCAGAAACTCCACCATAATCTCCTCCTCGTAGACATCCTGACAGAAATCCAGTATGAAGGTCTCCACCCCCACCGGATTGTCCCCCTCGATGGTGGGCTTACATCCCACGTTGGAAACTCCCTTGTAGGAATTCTCCCCGATGAGGACCCTGGTGACATACACCCCGTAGGGAGGCAGCAGTTTTTCCGGCGGAAGAATCATGTTGATGGTGGGAATTCCCATCTTCCGTCCGATTTGGTTTCCATGAACCACACGGCTTCGGATAAAGAAGGAGTATCCCAACAGATGGTTAGCCTTCTCCATATTGCCAAGAGAAATCTGCTCCCGCACAAAGGTACTGCTGATATCCCGCTCGTCCTCCTGCACCTTGTCCAGCACAATGGTTTTGTATCCGTATTTTTCTTCAAAGGATTGAAGCACCCGGTAATCTCCGGCACGGTTATGTCCAAACTGGAAATCCCTGCCACAGACAAAATATTTTGCATGGAGAGAATTTACGATCCACGCGATGAACTCCTCCGGTTCCATATGCATTACCCGCTCATCGAAGGGGCACTCAATCAAACAGTCGATTCCGGTTCTCTCGAACACGAAACGTTTTTCCTCGTTGGTGGTAAGAACACAGGAATCCTCCCCAAAGACTCTGGTTTTGGGCGGGATATCAAAGGTGAATGCAATCTTATACAAATGCTGTTCGTTTCCGGTCTCCAGCAGATGCTCCATCAAGAGTTCATGCCCTCTGTGTAATCCGTCGAATTTCCCCATGGTAATCACCGAGGGCTTATCATTATGAAATTCCAGTGTATCTCTGATATATTCCATCGCTATTCCATAAAAAGCTTGATGGGCTTATATTCATCCGTATCGGCCAGATACTCATACAAGCCCAAAAAGCTGTCACTTTCATCATAGATTCGAAATGTCCCATGGTCTGCGGATTCCGGTCTGTTCAACATAAAAATCCCGGAAATCCGGTTCCCGTTCTCGATATACTTTCCGGCATTCCTTGAGGCAATTCTTTTTTCGTATTGGCCAAACACCACATCCACCGGCTGCACAAAGGCTTCCGGATTCTTCTCAATCTCACAAAGGTGGTGGGCATTTTCCAAAGAAAATTCCGCCACCCTGGTGCGTAGCAACTTCTCCATACACCCATAGCAGCCCAGTTTGTCTCCCACATCCTTGCACAGAGTGCGGATGTATGTTCCCTTGGAGCAGGTCACATGGATTCTCACCCGGGGCAGCTCCATCTCCAAAATCTGAATATCATAGATGTGCACCCGTCTGGGTTGCCGCTCCACGGTGATTCCCTTCCTCGCCAGGTCGCAGAGTTTTTGTCCCTGCACCTTAAGGGCCGAGTACATGGGCGGAATCTGATTGTATTCTCCCACGAAGGACAGAATAGCCTCCCGGACCGCATCCTCCGACACCTCCACCGGCGCGCTTGCCAGCACTGTTCCGGAGATATCCTGGGTGTCGGTATCCTGCCCCAGAAGAAGCACCGCCTCATATTCCTTGTCCTTGTCCGTCAAAAGGTCGCACACCTTCGTCGCTTTTCCCAGACACACCGGGAGAACCCCCTCCGCATCCGGGTCAAGGGTCCCCGTGTGTCCGATTTTTTTCTGGTGGTAAATGCCACGCATCTTGGCCACCACGTCAAAGGAGGTAAACCCCTTTTCCTTATATACATTGACAATTCCACTAATCATACTGTTTCCTTTTATCGGGAAAAAATTACAGATATTTTGATATTTCCGCAATCACCCGTTCCACGGCAATCTCCGCCGGGCCCTCGATGGAAAAGCCTGCCGCCTTCACATGTCCGCCACCGCCGAAGGCCATGGCTACCCGGGCCACATCAAACTCACCATTCACCCGCAGACTTCCCTTGTAGGTATGATCATCATTCTCGTACAAAAACAATGCCACCCGAACGTCTTTGGTGACGCGAAGCTGATTCACAATACCGTCCAAATGCTTGGGAAGAACATCATATTTCTTCATCTCCTCCTGGGAAATCACGCAGGAAATAATCTGTCCACCTTCATACAATTTGCTGTTTAGGAGCGCCTGTCCCAAAATACGATTCTGATTGAAGGTTTTGGTGTAAAAGGTATCATCCACAATTTTGGGATAATCAATTCCCATCTCCATCAGCTGTCCTGCCACGTTCATAGTCTTCGCGGATGTGCAGGAATACTGGAACACTCCGGTATCATGAACAATTCCGGTGTAAAGACATTCCGCAATCTCCCTGGTGATTTTGCTCTTGTCCAGAAGCTCATACACCAACTCACATGTGGAGCTGGCATCCGGGAAGATATAATTTTCATCCGCAAAGGACTGATTGCTCACATGGTGATCAATACAGATTGTGTGCCGCGCATTTTCAAAATACTTTGCCGCGTTTCCCAGTCTTCCCAAATCACCGCAATCCAGAGCAATAAACACATCGAATATCAACTCATCGGTGTATTCACTTTTGATTTCCTCCGAGCGCCGGAGAAATTTGAAAATATTGGGAATTGGTTCCAGATATAATCGAACATCACACAGAGGGTAATTATCTTTAATGTAATTGTACACCCCCAGTGTGGACCCCGCACAATCCCCGTCCGGCCTCACATGTCCTGCAATCCCTATGGTCTTTGCGCCCGTTAACTTTGAATCCAAGTCTTTCATTTATTCCTCATCCTCTGCCATATCGTCCACTATATCCTCTGTACGCTCCGCTTTCCCGGCAGAGTCCTTCGCCGCAACCTCATCAATTTTTCTGGACATTTCAATGCCATACTCAATGGACTGGTCCAGGATGAAATTGATTTCCGGAGTGTTGCGCAAATTGATGGAACGCGCAAGCTCACGTCGAATGAAGCCCTCTGCGCTGCGCAGGCCTGCCAGGGTGTCCTTTTGAGACTTTTCATCCCCCAACACGCTGATGTAGGCCTTGGCCGTTTTTAAATCCGGAGCAACCTCAACCGCCACAACACTGGTCATGGGATTGATCCGCGGGTCTTTAATCTCCCCGCGGATAATCTGAGACAATTCACGCATTACTTCCTCGTTAATGCGAATGTTTTTGATACTATTCTTTCTCATGGAATTCCTACTTTCTATCTTGGAACTTCAACCATCTTGTAAGCTTCAACCTGGTCTAATTCCTGAATTTCGTTAAATCCGTCGAATACCAGACCGCATTCATATCCGGCTTTCACTTCCTTGACGTCGTCCTTGAAACGCTTCAGGGATGCCAAATCGCCCTCAAAGATCTGTTCGCCCTCGCGGGAAATTCGAACCTTACATCCACGCTCCAGAACACCGTCCAGCACATAGGAACCTGCGATGTTGCCCACGCCGGATGCCTTGAAGATCTGACGAATCTCCGCATGGCCCAAAACCTTCTCCTCGAAGACCGGATCCAACATACCCTTCATGGCAGCCTCCACATCCTCAATGGCGTTATAGATGACCTTGTAGAGACGCACATCCACGTTTTCGCGGTCTGCGGTAAGTTTTGCCATCGGGTCCGGACGAACGTTAAATCCGATAATAATGGCGTTAGATGCGGAAGCAAGAATCACATCGGATTCGTTGATGGCACCTACACCTCCATGGATTACCTTAACAATAACTTCCTCGTTGGACAGCTTCTCAAGACTCTGCTTCACAGCTTCCACCGATCCCTGTACATCCGCCTTAACGATAATATCCAGTTCCTTCATATTGCCGGACTGAATCTGGGAGAACAAATCATCCAGGGACATTCTTGCTTTAGTGTCTTCCAGAAGTTTATTCTTCTCCTCTGAAATGTAGGTCTCTGCGAAGGTTTTTGCCTCCTTGTCGGACTCGGTACATACGAAGGTCTCACCGGCTACCGGCACACTGTTCAGTCCAAGAATCTCAACCGGTGTGGAAGGGGTTGCCTCCTTCACTCTTCTTCCCTTGTCGTCAATCATTGCACGAATCTTACCGTAACTGCTTCCGCAGGCGATGGAATCACCCACATGCATGGTTCCCTTCTGAACAAGCATGGTTGCCACCGCACCGCGTCCCTTATCCAATTGTGCCTCGATGACAAGTCCTCTCGCCTTACGGTTCGGATTTGCCTTTAATTCAAGTACTTCCGCGGTCAACAGAATCATCTCAAGAAGGTTATCGATACCCTCCTTGGTGTGTGCGGAAACCGGACAGAAGATGGTGCTGCCGCCCCAATCCTCCGGAATCAGCTCATACTCGGACAATTCCTGCTTTACTTTATCGATGTTCGCACTTGGCTTATCAATCTTGTTGACTGCAACGATAATCTCCACTCCGGCAGCTTTAGCATGGTTGATTGCCTCCACGGTCTGTGGCATAACGCCGTCATCCGCAGCCACCACAAGAATAGCAATATCGGTGGAGTTCGCACCTCTCATACGCATTGCGGTGAAGGCTTCATGTCCCGGAGTATCCAAAAATGTGATGTTCTGGTTGTTGATGGACACAACGGATGCACCGATGTGCTGTGTGATACCTCCGGCCTCACGGTCCGTCACTCTTGTGGAGCGGATTGCGTCAAGCAGGGATGTCTTTCCGTGATCTACGTGTCCCATTACACAGACTACAGGCGGACGGCTCACAAGGGTCTCCTCCGGCTCTTCCTCCTCCTTCAGTAGTTCTGCAATGACATCGATTTTTTCCTCGGCTTCGCACAGGAAGTTAAACTCCAGAGCAATCTCCTCCGCTGTCTCAAAATCAACCTCCTGGTTGACCGTAACCATCTGTCCCTTCATAAACAGCTTCTTAACGATTGCGGAAGGCTGGATTTTCATAGCATCCGCCAGTTCCTTGATGGTTAGCTTCTCCGGAAGGGTGATGGTTTTGATTACATTCTCATCTTCCTTCGGTTGCTGGGGTTGCTGCGGTTTCTTCTTGCCACCGTGCTTCTCCAGGTTTACATAGTTCTCCTGACGTCTGCTACCCAACTTATCATGATCCTGGTGACGGCTTCCGCCACTGCGATCGCTGCCCTTTCTCTCTCTGCTTTCCTTGCCTCTTACATCCTCCACAACAGGAGCTGCATCCCGGTCAAAACGTGGCTTTCCACCCTGAGGACGATCACTTCTCTGGGGTCTGTCTCCCTGGGGACGGTCTCCCGGACGGCGAGGTCTGTCTCCCTGAGGACGATCACTTCTCTGGGGTCTGTCTCCCTGAGGACGATCGCTTCTCTGGGGTCTGTCTCCCTGAGGACGGTCACTTCTCTGGGGTCTGTCTCCCTGAGGGCGATCACTTCTCTGGGGTCTGTCTCCCTGGGGACGATCGCTTCTCTGGGGTCTGTCTCCCTGAGGACGATTGCTCTGACCTCTTGTGGGAAGACTCTCTGCGGTGAGCACATCATCGTTGGAGGCAGTGCGCTCGCTGATTGGCCGCATGGCTCGCTCTCCCACCGGTCTCGGGCGAATGATGCCCCTCTCCTGTCTCTGCGCCCCGTTGTCACGTCTAGGGCCACGATCCTGTCCGTCTCTGGAGCCCTGACGCTGACGATCCCCCTGTCTGCGCTGTGGCTGGCTGCTGTACTGCGCATTAAACACAGCGGTGATGGTGGACTTTTTCTTAGGTCTCTCCTTCCCATCCTCCGTCTTTGGTGCAGCGCTCTTGGCAGCATCCGCTTTGGGAGCCTCTCTCTTGGCAGCATCCGTCTTTGGAGCAGCACTCTTTACTGTTTCGCTCTTTGGCGCTTCACTCTTTACTGCTTCACTCTTGGGTGCCTGCGTTTTTGGTTCCTCCGACTTTGCGGACTTTGCGAATTTCTTGCGCATAAGCTCCTGCGCCGCATCCTCGATACCGCTCTGGGCACTCTTAACCGCATATTCGGTTGTGCTAAGTGCCTCGATAATATCCTGTGATTTTATTTCTAATTCTTTTGCTAATTCATGAACTCTCATTTTTGCCATATATTACTTTTCCTCCATTATTCAGTTTTCTCTGCACAATCCAGATAAGCCTTAATTTTTGTCTCGACCGCGTCTGCCAACCGTTCATCCACAATTGCCAGGGAGGCCCGAAATTCTTTTCCGATACAGCGTCCCAGTTCCTCCTTGGTGCCAAAACGATACATCGGAACCTCGTAGTAATTTGTCATGTTGGTAAACATCTTGACTGTATTCTCCGATGCCTCCTCCGACACAATCACGAGGTATGCTTTCATGCTCTTAACGGCTTTTTCCGTGGAAAACTCACCGCTGACAACATTTCCGGATTTTGCGGCAATTCCAATCATAGATAAAACTCTATTTCGCAAGAGAACTCATCTCCTTTTCCAATTCCGCATACACCTCTTCGGGAATTGCGATATTCAGCGAACGTTCCAAGCCTCTTGATTTTATTGCTTTTCTGAGGCAATCCGGATTCGGGCAGATGTAAGCGCCCCTTCCGTTCTTTCTTCCTGTGGCATCCAGAATCACCAGATCCTCCGGGGTCTTAATGACACGAATCAGTTCGTTTTTGGCTTTTGCCTCATGACATCCTACGCACTGGCGCTGCGGGATTTTTTTATTTGCCATCTCTACTCCTCATCGTCCTCGGAAGAATCCTCTGCGTACTCTTCCTCGACATACTCGTCATCCGCATACTCCTCATCGTCGTAGTATTCCTCATCCTCGTAATCATTCTCATAATCGAGGAAATCGCCGGCCTCACGTGCCTGGGTCTCGCTCTTGATATCAATCTTGAATCCGGTCAAACGTGCTGCAAGGCGAGCGTTCTGACCTTCTTTTCCGATTGCGAGAGATAACTGATAATCCGGAACAACCACCTTGGCAGACTTGTCATCCGCATCCGCGATTACGGAGATAACCTTAGCAGGGCTTAAGGCATTCTGAATCAGGATAGCCGGATTCTCATCCCATGTAACGATATCAATCTTCTCTCCGCGAAGTTCATTGACAATCGCATTGACGCGGGCTCCGTTCAGACCTACACAAGCGCCCACCGGATCCACATCCGGATCGTTGGACCACACTGCAATCTTGGTTCTGCTACCTGCCTCGCGGGAGATAGATTTGATCTCTACAATACCCTCTCGAACTTCCGCAACTTCAGATTCAAAAAGTCTCTTAACCAGTTCCGGATGAGTTCTGGAAACCAGAATCTTTGGACCCTTAGAGGTAGATTTCACTTCAAGGATATAGACCTTAACGCGCTCTGTGGGCTGGAACACCTCACCCTTAATCTGCTCGTTTTCCGTGAGAAGCGCATCCGCCTTACCCAGGTTGATGCTGACGTTCTTACCGATCATTCTCTGAACAACACCGGTAACCACATCCTTCTCCTTGCTGTTGTACTCATCATAAATTACCTTGCGCTCTTCCTCCCGAATCTTCTGAAGGATAACGTTCTTGGCATTCTGTGTCGCAATACGCCCAAATTCCTTGGACTGGATCTCAACTGCAACCACATCGCCCAGCTCATACTTGGTATCAATCATCTGCGCATTCGGAAGAGAAATCTCACACACCGGATCCTCCACATTCTCCACAACGGTCTTATCCTGATAGCAGTGGAACTCGCAGGTCTCCGGGTCAATGATAACGCGGATATTCTCCGCCTTGCCGAAATGGTTCTTGCAAGCTGTCAGCAGAGAGTTCTCAATCGCCTCAAGCAAGGTGTCTTTGCTGATATTTTTCTCCTGTTCCAAAATATTTAACGCTTCTAACAATTCATTATTCATTTTTTTATCCTCCTAATTTTGTTTGTTATCGTACGCTAAAAATCAATCGCCTGTCGAATCAGTGCAATATCACTCTTGTTAAAACACAATTCCTTCCCGTCCTCTGTCTCGATGGTGACGGAATCGGATGAATAAGCTTTGAGCAATCCAAAGAATTCTTTGGACCGGTCAATGGCGCGGTAGGTATGAATTTCAATTTCTTTCCCCATGTTGCGCGCAAAGTCCTTTTCCTTCTTCAAGGGTCTTCCAAGTCCCGGGGAACTCACTTCAAAAATATAGGAATCCGGAATAAAGTCGGCGGCATCCAGCAGATCATTCATCTCCCTGGCAACAGCTTCACAGTCATTGACGGTAATTCCGCCCTCTTTGTCCACATAGGTCCTCAGGTAATAGGTTCCACCTTCCTTCACATATTCCACATCAACCAACTCGAAATTCATCCTCTCAAGAATCGGCAGAATCAACGCTTCTGTTTTCGCTTCATAGTCTTGAACTTTAGACAATACACATGCACCTCTTTCTCACGCTAATTTGTTCCATGACGTAAATTGAGAGAGGACCGATGCCCTCTCTCAACCTTAATTGATATGTTACTAAAATGAATTTTAGCATTAAAATACGAAAAAAGCAAGAAAAATTATTTTTCTTTCAAAAATCTCTTGCTTTTTTATTCCGTAGATGATATCATCATCAACGGTTCGTTGGTCAAGCGGTTAAGACGCCGCCCTCTCACGGCGGAAACACGGGTTCGATTCCCGTACGGACTGCTCACTGAATTTAAGTAATTAAATACAGCCCAACCCGAAAAGCACCGGTTTATCGCCGGTGTTTTTTTGTCCGCAATCATACAAAAAAAGAGACTGTATTGCAGTCCCTTACTTTTGATTTACATCACAAAATCCAGACACTTCCGCTCCGCGGTGAATGGCCTTACTTTATTGTTTGCAATTGCAACATGTTCCGGGTGTGTGGAATATCCCTTCAAAGCCGCCTCATCCTCAAATGTGGAATCCAACATGAGATCCATATTGGAACTGGAAAGCTCTTTTGTATATACTTTAATGTCGATAAGCCCCGGGATTTTTCCCTGAAGTCCTTCCAATCCTTCCTTGATTTCAGCCTTAATCTGATCCATTTCCATTCCGGAATACTGATCCTTCAATTTCCATAAAATTACATGTCTAACCAAACTCTTATCCTCCATTTTCCGATATATGATTACCGATTATTCTGCATAAAATGTTCCTGATGCGAGCACCTTGCCGTTTTTGTCCACATATTGAACCAAAATGCTCACATCCGGGTCCTCCACATGGGAAGTAAGCTTGTTGGCCTGGGATACCATGGCATCCTCCACGCTATCCAGCGTATTCTCAAATGCTGCCGCCACATCATCAGAATACTCATACTCCAGGCAATTCGCTGTCACAATCAGCTGATTTTCCTTTCCATCTATTTCCATGACAATGTATTTGTTGGAAAGTGAAGCATACTGTTCATCCAGTTCAGCCTTAATCTCCTCATCCGCAAGCATAGCCTCAATATTAGCATAGGAGTCGCTCGCTGCAATGATATCCGACTCTGCATCATCTGCTGTCTTCGTATCATTCGTTGTCTCTGTATCATTCGCACTCTGTGCAACGCTGGCCTTTGTATCGGCAACCTGTTTGTTCGAACCACATCCCGTAAATAGAACAACACCCAAGGTAGCCACGCAAAGGAGCACCAACAAAAAGTGATTTTTCATAATCATTTTCTCCTTCCAAATCTTCCCCTTTTCCGGAAAAGCCCAAAGAGCATTTTATCATAACGCAGACATATGTCAACGAAAACAAAAGATTCTTATTTTTGTATATTTTTTCCTAAAAAACGAGAAATTTATTTCAAAATAATTTTTTTCAAAAAAGGCTTGCATTATATCAGTTCCCATGATATAGTTATAAACGGTTCGTTGGTCAAGCGGTTAAGACGCCGCCCTCTCACGGCGGAAACACGGGTTCGATTCCCGTACGGACTGCTGGAAACCGTTCACATGATGTGAACGGTTTTTTTAATTCATTGAATTATAGGCCTTGGCCAAACTGATACCATTATCTTCCATTGACTCGATTATTAGGAATCAATAAATTTGCTATCTTTCATCCGGCGCCTGTCCATCATGAGCAAGCCACATACATTCTGTAATTTCCATATTTGTAAATGTCGCCTTAAATGAAGAATTTTCCGGACTACATGCATAAATTCCAAACTGTATTTCATCAGTTGCCTTGTACATATGACAGATTCTCATCTGCTTATACTTTATTCCGTCCTCAGAACATTCAATACAGTAATCGCCCTCACGTCTACTGAATCTGTACCACATAGACTTAATTTCAGCATCAATTTCTGTTGTTGCCCAGTCCGAATATCCATTATTCGTCACAACACTTCCAAGATGCTGAAACTCTTCATTCTCAAATTCTATAGAAGCCTTCAACCAGTTCTCGCTATCAAGATACATTACCACACCACACTGGTCAAAACGAACCTTACTCTCAAATTCTGTCTTAACTACAAAAGAAAAGTATTTCTCTGCGGTCTTTATCTGAAGAACGGGAGCATTATCATTTCTAAAGTGATAATAAGTACGCTGCCATAAATCAGTATAAGGATTTGTTATTATTTCAATCTTATCCTCAGCAATAGAATATGCTTTGGGTGCTCTTGTCCATTTCCATTGTTCCATATTAATTTGCATATTTACATCCTTCCTCCCTTTCGTATTATGGTTATAAAAAAGCACATTCTTCCAACATCCATCCTTGAAGAATGTGCTTTTCCTAGCATTAATCAGGTTTCATACTTTTAGAATTACATTCTCAGCATCAATTCCTTTTCCACCATTTCTCCGTGGCAATAATAGCTTCTCGGGACGCGTTTGCTTACGGCGCAGGTCAATTCATAGGGAATGGTTCCCGCCAAAGCTGCCAACTCGTTCAGGGAATTGTTTTTTCCGAATATCTCCACTTCGGAGCCCACATCCACTGCAGGTTTGTCCGTCAAGTCAATCATGGACATATCCATACAGATTTTTCCGAGCTGGTCCGCAAGGCCTTGCTTGGTCATAATCCTGCATTTGTTGGACAGACAGCGGAAAAAACCGTCCGCATATCCGTAGGGAATCACCCCCACCCTTGTGGTCTTTGAGGTCTCAAAGATGCCGCCATAACTGATTTTCGTTCCAGCCGGATATATTTTAATTGTACTGATAGTACTCTTGAGCGTCATGACCGGCAAGAGCCCCAGTTCCTCCGCAAATTCCCCGTATCCGTATAGTAAAAGTCCCGGGCGAACCATATCCAGATAGGTTTGTGGATATCTGGCAACCGCTCCGGTGTTGGCGCAGTGACGGATTGCGAAATGGAAGTTGTTATCTTTCATCCGTTCTTCCGCCTCATCAATCACTTTGCAAAACAGCTCGAACTGATGCTCCGTGTACGCTCTGCACTCCTCCCCGGGCTCATCGGAGACGGCGAAATGGGTAAAGATTCCTTCCACCTCAAGGCCTTCCATGGAGCAGGCATGACAAATTCCCTCCACGCCGGTGTCAAAATGTTCCCCCTCACACAGATACCCCAGTCTGGACATTCCGGTATCCACCTTAATATGAATCTTGAGGGTTCCCCCGGCCTTTCTTGCCTCCTCGCTGTATTCCACCGCCTTGGCCTCACAGGTAACCGCCTGGGTAATGTCGTAGGCAATCAGCCGCTCCACCTGCTCTCTGGGGGTGTGTCCAAGAATCAAAATCGGCATGGTAATATGATTCAGTCGAAGCTCCATTGCCTCATCGATGGAGCTGACCGCAAGGTAGTCTGCGCCAAGCTCCTGCAGCTTCCGGCTCACCATGACGGAACCATGGCCGTATGCATCCGCTTTTACCACCCCAAGGAACTTCACTCCGTCTCCCACATGTCCCCGCAGTTTTCTATAGTTATTTTCCAGGGCATCCAAATCGATTTCCGCCCATGTACGCTTTAATGTTGATTCCATGTTTTCCTCTCCAAACCATGATTGAATTTCACCACATAAGCATAGCACTTTTTCTTTTTATTTAAAAGTATTGCTTTTCATAAAAAACGACCACCGCAACCTTTTTTGCGGTGGTCGTATTATGAATCGAATCAATGCTCCTATGATTCGTATCCGTTTGGATTGTTCTTCTGCCATCTCCAGGAATCGGCACACATCTCCTTGATTCCGTACTGTGCTTCCCATCCAAGCTCTTCCTTTGCCTTGGTCGGATCGCAGTAGCAGGTGGCAATATCGCCCGGGCGACGCGGTTTGATCTGGTAAGGAATCTTAATTCCGTTGGCCGCCTCAAAATTCTTCACAATGTCAAGAACGCTGTAGCCATGTCCTGTTCCCAGGTTGTAAATCTTGAGCCCTGCTTTTTCCTCGATTTTCTTGAGGGCTTTCACATGGCCTACTGCCAAGTCTACCACGTGAATGTAATCGCGCACACCGGTTCCGTCCGGAGTGTCATAATCATCTCCAAATACGCCGAGCTGCTCCAGCTTGCCGACAGCAACCTGTGTAATGTAAGGCATCAAATTGTTGGGGATACCATTCGGATTTTCACCCATGGTTCCGCTCTGGTGTGCTCCGATTGGATTGAAGTAACGAAGCAGAATCACATTCCACTCGTTATCTGCCTTCTGGATATCCATAAGAATCTGCTCCAACATGGACTTCGTCCATCCGTATGGATTGGTGCACTGTCCCTTCGGGCACTCCTCGGTGATTGGAATCTGAGCCGGGTCGCCGTACACGGTTGCGGAGGAAGAGAAAATGATGTTCTTGCATCCGTTTTGTCTCATGACATCCACAAGTGTCAAGGTTCCGGAAATGTTGTTGTTATAATACTCCCAAGGCTTCGCTACAGACTCTCCTACAGCTTTCAGCCCTGCAAAATGAATGCAGCTGTCGATTTTATTCTCTGCAAAAATCTTGTTCAAAATATCGCGGTCCAAGATGTCACCCTTGTAGAAGGTCACTTCCTTGCCGGTGAGTGCTTTTACGCGCTCCAGGGATTTCTCGGATGAATTTGCGAGATTGTCAATCACCACAACCTCATATCCGGCATTCAAAAGTTCTACGCATGTGTGGCTTCCGATGTAGCCTGCTCCGCCTGTAACTAAAATAGCCATAGTCTTTTCTCCTTTACTCAATACATTAATTACTGTGTCCTTCTGATGGTCTTATTGTATCTTATTTCTCAAAAATTGTATAGTATCAAATGGTGAGGGAATATGTAATTTTGTTGCATAACTATTTTTCTTTTCTTATAATGTAGTTGTTGTAAACATTCTTTTTTCGACAGGAGAAAAACATATGAGCACACCGAACTATAAAAATTCTTACAAGGTGGACCGAAAAGAGTTGGTATCCCTGGCAGTGTATAACGTGGGTTTCCAAAAATGTGACCCGCTCTATCAGTGGGGGCCCGGAATTCGAGACCACTATCTCATCCACTATATCATCTCCGGGAAAGGCACCTATCAGGTGGGCGGGAAAAAATATGAACTTTCCCAGGGGGATTGCTTTTTGGTATATCCGAACACCGAAGTGATCTATCAGGCGGATGAGGAAAATCCATGGGAATATGCCTGGGTCGGTTTCGCCGGAAGTGATGCCGCCATGATTCTGAAGGCTACGGATTTTTCCACGAATCACCCTATCCTCCAAAAGCCCCCTTACGGGGAGGACGTGAAGCGGCAGTTTCTCCATATCTATGACGCTCACGGCAATGAATTTAAGCACGCAGTGGAAATGACCGGCCGTCTCTACACGGCCCTTGCGATTTTCATGCACAATGCGGAGGACACCAGCGCCACCAATTCCGCCAACACCTATGTGCAAAAGAGCATTGAGTTTATCTCCGCCAATTACTCCTATCCCATCACCGTGGAGGATATCGCAAATTATGTAGGCCTTAGCCGAAGCCACCTGTTTCGCTCCTTTGAGTCAATCCTCTGTGTTTCCCCCAAAGAATACCTGACGGATTTCCGCATCAGGCAGGCTTGCTATCTGCTGGAGCATTCCGATTTATCCATCACGGCAATCGCAAACTCCATCGGATTCGACAACAGCCTCTACTTTTCCAAAACCTTTCACAAAATCAAGGGCTGTCCCCCGAAGGAATACCGAAAATCTCTTTAGGGACGTATCTTTCGCGTTTGGGGACGTATCTTTTTCTCTCTGGGGACGTATCTTTCGCGCGAGAGATACGTCCCCAGAGAGAAAAAGATACGTCCCTGCGCGAAAAAGATACGTCCCCAAATAAAAAAGACGCATCCATTCGGATGCGTCTTTTGTCTTCAATATTACAATGCAGCCTTTGCTACATCTACAAGCTTTGCAAAACCTTCTGCATCGGTAACTGCCATGTCAGCCAATACCTTGCGGTTAAGATCTGCACCGGCAAGCTTGAGACCATGCATAAACTGGCTGTATGAAAGTCCGTTCAAACGTGCTGCTGCGTTGATACGAGCGATCCACAACTGACGGAACTGTCTCTTCTTCTCCTTACGTCCAGCATAAGAACTTGCTAAAGCTCTCATAACAGACTGCTTTGCTACACGATACTGTTTAGAACGAGCGCCTCTGTAGCCCTTAGCTAATTTTAATGTTCTATTATGTCTTTTTTTAGCGCCTAATCCGCCTTTAACTCTTGCCATGTCTATTATTCCTCCTTAACAAATTACATATATGGTAAAATCTTCTTCATATTCTTAACATTTGTCTGATCGGTCATAGCGGCCTTTCTCAGATTTCTCTTAAGCTTGGTGGACTTCTTTGTCAAAATATGTCTCTTGTAAGCCTTGTTTCTCTTTAACTTTCCTGTTCCTGTAACTTTGAAACGTTTTGCAGCTGCTCTGCTTGTTTTCATTTTTGGCATTTTTCTGTTCCTCCTTAAAATAATGAAAATGTTATTTTTTCTCTGCCAGCACCATGCTGATACTTCTGCCTTCAATCTTTGGTGCTTTCTCCACTACTGCCACATCAGCCAGCGCTTCTGCGAAATCATCGAGAATGTGTTTGCTGGAGTTCATGTGTGCCATCTCTCGTCCACGGAAACGAAGGGTAATCTTCACCTTGTCGCCCTTGGCCAAGAACTTCTTGGCAGCATTCATTTTGGTATTTAGATCGTTAGCTTCGATATTCGGCGAAAGACGAATCTCTTTTAATTCGACAATCTTCTGCTTTTTCTTCGCATCCTTTTCCTTACGAGTCTGCTCGTAACGGAATTTACCGTAATCAATTACCTTGCACACCGGTGGCTTAGCATTCGGCGAAATCTTGACGAGATCAAGTCCTGCATCATCGGCGATTTTCTGAGCTTCCTTAACTGAGACAATGCCAATCATCTCTCCATCTGCTCCGATCAAACGTACTTCCTTGTCTTTGATCTGTTCATTAATCATGTACTCGCTAATGGTCATGTACCTCCATAAAAATAAAAAGTGGATAGGCAGACTATCCACTTTCATCTCTAACATAATAGGTATGTTAAAATCTGAACACTAAGTCGCCCAATTGCGCTTAGGTGAGAGTGGATACTCTACTTGTTTTCTAACAACTATTAGAATTTAACACACACTTGTGCATGTGTCAATAGTTTTCTGCGAAAAAACAATCCAAAAAAATCCATAGATCACACCGGCTCCGCGGGAATAAATACCCGTTCCCCGGAAATCGCATTTTGCTTTGGAGCTTCCTCCTTTGCTTCCTCACAGAAAATATCCTGGGAATTGACAAGAGTCTTACCTCTACGGTCGATTCTCACATACTCCCCGCTTGCCTCAAGCACCCTGGCCTTCACATTGTCCGCCAGTTCCACCTCCAGCACATGGTATGCCTTCTTCTGCAATTCCCGGTCCAAAATTGGGAATACAATCTCCACACGGCGATCCAGATTTCTCGGCATCCAGTCCGCGCTTCCCATGTAGATTTCTTCCTGACCGCCGTTGGCAAAATAGAAAATTCTGCTGTGCTCCAGGAAATTACCGACGATGGAGCGAACCGTAATATTCTCGCTCACCCCGGGGATTCCAACCTTCAGACAACAAATTCCCCGCACAATCAAATCAATCTTCACTCCGGCAGCCGATGCCTCGTACAATGCCGCAATAATTCCCGGGTCACAGAGGGAATTCATCTTGGCGATAATTCTGGCCTCTTTTCCCTCGGCCGCATGCCGCTTCTCCCGGTTAATCAGATTCATAAATTTATCCCGAAGCCAGTACGGTGCCAACGCCAGCTCGTTCCAGCTTCTCGGCTCCGAGTAGCCGGACAACATATTGAATACCGCCGTCGCATCCTCGCCGATAGACTCCTTGCAGGTAAAAATACCGCAATCCGTATACAGTTTTGCCGTGGAATCGTTATAATTTCCGGTTCCGAGATGCACATACCTGCGAATTCCGTCATCCTCCCTGCGCACCACCAGGGCAATCTTGCTGTGGGTCTTAAGACCGACCAGGCCATAGATTACATGACATCCGGCTTTCTCCAATTTCTTGGCCCACACAATATTGTGCTCCTCGTCAAAGCGGGCTTTGAGCTCCACAAGAACCGTCACCTGCTTGCCGTTCTCCGCCGCATAGGCGAGGGAGCTGATGATGGGGGAATTGCCGCTGACGCGGTACAGTGTCTGCTTAATGGCCAAAACCTGGGGATCGCTGGCCGCCTGCCGGATAAAATCCACCACCGGGTCAAAGGTCTGGTATGGATGATGCAAAAAGATATCTCCCTTGGCAATCTCATCAAAGATGTTGGCCCCCGGTTCGATGGCCGGATTCCTCTGGGGAATATAGGGAACGTTTCTCAAGTGATCGAAGCCCTCAATCCCATATAACTTCATGAGGAAAGTCAAATCCAGTGGCCCGTCTATCTCGAACACATCCTCCTTGGCCACCTTCAGTTCACTCTCCAAAAATCCCATAATCTTGGCGTCGGTATGCTCTTCCACTTCCAGACGAATCACCTCTCCCCACTGGCGCATCTTCAATTTGTTCTGGATTTCTTTTAACAAATCGGAGGCTTCCTCCTCCTCGATGGTCAGATCCGCATTTCTCATAATCCGATACGGAAAAGCGCCAATTACCTTATAATTGGAAAAAAGCTTATCAATGTTGCGCTCGATCACCTGCTCCAGAAGGATAAAACACTTCCCGTTTTTGTCATCCGGCAGTTCCACAAGCCGGGGCATACCTCCCGGAACTTGAACCGTGGCAAACACATCCTCATCCTGGGAATTCTTCTTCCCCTTCTTGTTCAGAAGCAATGCGGCAATGTTGAGAGATTTGTTGCGGATTAACGGAAATGGTCTGGACGCATCCACCGCCATGGGTGTCAGTACCGGGTAAACATTTTCCATAAAATACCGGTCCACATACTCCGCCTCCTGGGGCGATAAATCCTCATGCTTTGTCACAAGCCGCAGACCTTCTTTCTTCATCAACGGCATCAGGGATCGCATAAAGGTCTGGTACTGGGTTCCCACCAGTTTTCTGGTGGCGGTATTGATTGCACGCAACTGTTCCGTCGCAGTCATTCCGGCGATGTCGGTCTTTTTATAATTGGCATGCACCATGTCCTTCAGGGATGCCACACGAACCATGAAAAACTCATCCAGATTGGATGATGTAATGCTGATAAACTTCAATCTCTCAAAAAGAGGAATGGTCTTGTCCTTGGCCTCACTCAACACCCTCTCATCAAATTTAATCCAGCTCAATTCACGATTCTCATAAAAAATTGGATTCGTAAAATCTACCTTCGGTTCCATAGTTCACCTCTACCCTTTTCTTTTGGCCTTTATCTCAGGCTTAATACTGAATACTTTTTCAAAATACGCCGCTTTCGCATCAAACAGTGCACTCTCCAGAGAGATGTCCTCCGTCGCATCCACGGAAATCAAGAGCGTTCTTCCCTTGACGGAGCTCCGAATCTGGTTGAACTTTTGCTTGTGGCTCTGGTCAAGCGCATTGGACAGCCGCAAAATCGCGGAAAGTTTTGCCACAACCAGATAATCTCGCTCGTTCAACTTTGCGGAATACTCCGGACATTCATCCAGCTCAAAGCTGTTGAACAATACCGTCTGCGCCACAATCTCCCGCTCCCTGTGGGACAATCCGATAATCTCCGAAGACATGATAATCTCATATGCGCATCGGGCACTGTTATCCAGCGTAATGTATTTTCCGCAGTCATGCAAAATCACCGCAACCTGCAACAGCAATCGCTCCCTGTCCCCCATACCATGCATTTTCTTCATGGTATCAAAAATCTTTGTGGACAAGAATTCCAGGGCGCTGATATGCGGAGAATAGCTGTTAAACCGCTGGGATAGTTTTTGGGCTGCGCAGATGACATCCCTGTCAAAATCATGATAGCATTTCACCAACTGGTGCCGCTGGGCATAATCATAGGCGATACCGTCGTTGATATTGACTCCCGGCACCCATACATTCTCCGCCTCGAGCTGGTCAATCAGCACTTTGCACATAATCATGGAAGGAATAATCAGCGGGTCCTTATCGTTGGACAAATTCAGTTCCTTACAGATTTCCTCCAGATTCTTCTTCTGCAGCTTATCAATGTACCTCACCAGTTTTTCCGCAGCGAAGCTGGCATCCTCACGCTTTTTATGATTCATGGCCCGCACAATTTCATAGCAATAATCATTCAGCACAATGACGGAATCCACTTTCTCATGCACATACATGGAACGGAGCACTTCCAACTTCTTGGAAACAAACTCTTCCAGCTGTTTTTCATAGCTGAATTGGGTATGTCCCCGGTCAGCCAACAGTTCCCGCAACCGCACGGTACCGATTTCCATATGCTGGGTGGTCTCAAGCTGCCCGCCCCGGAATACCGTAACCTGAATACCGCTTCCGCCGATATCCACCACAGCCGCAGACGTCTGAATCATATTTTCAAAATCTTCGCGCCCTGCCACGGACTTATAGCCGATAAAACGATATTCGGAATTGCTGAGTACCTTCACCCGGAAACAGGTGCGCAGAAAAATCTGATTGATAACAAAAACAGAATTCTCCGCATCCCGAAAAACGGCGGAGGCATACACCTCGCTACTGTTCACCTTGTATCCCTTCATAATTTCCACAAATTCGGAAATCGTATCACACAGCTGATCCACCAGCTCGTAGCCGATGATTCCGCGCTGGTACACATCCCGTCCCAAATCCAGCCGGGTACGGATATAATCGATTTCCCGAATCTGCTTCTTTGCCGAAAGTTCAAATATCTTGAGGCTCACCTCATAGGAGCCGATATAAATTGATCCAAATGTCTGTATTGCCATATTTCCCCCAAATCAATTATGAAAAGATGTAATCTCAATCCTCAAGCTGACGATTAATATGTGCCGAGAATCTTCAGCGATGTGGTCTCCTCCGAAAGTCCCCGAAGCGCATTCTGCACCGCCGTATCCTCAAAGGTTCCCTCGAAATCAATGAAAAACCGATATTCCCAATTTCTTCCCTGAATTGGCCGGGACTGGATATTGGTCATATTGATTCCATTGTATATGAAATGGGAAAGCATGTGGTACAAAGACCCGCTCTCATGAGGAATCTCAAAACAGATGCTGATTTTCCTGGCCTCCTTGGAATAAACCGGCTTTCCGGTCACAATGATAAACCGTGTGGAGTTGCTCTTATTGTCCTGAATCGCATCCTGAAGAACTTGAAGTCCATAGATTTCCGCCGTAACCTTGCTTGCGATTGCCGCCTGGTTTTTCTTGCCATCGTCACTGACCTTCTTGGCGGAAAGTGCGGTATTTTTCAGGGAGATTTTCTCCCACTCTCTGTGTTCCTCCAAATACGCGCTACACTGCATCAATGCCTGTGGGTGGGAATAGACCACCTCAATGTCGGAAAGCGTCGCGTCCGGATGGCCAAGAAGTGCATGGTCGATGCGAATAATCTGCTCCCCCACGATGTAGTTGTCATATTCCACCAGCAAATCATAATTCTCGGAAACAATCCCCGCGGAGGAATTCTCTATGGGAAGAACTGCGTAGTCCGCCTCCCCATTCTTGATTGCCTCCATGGAATCCCGCCAGGTATCCACATTGTAACCGTCACACTTCTCTCCGAAATATTCCTTCATGGCCTGCTGGCTGTAAGCCCCTTCCACGCCCTGGAACACAATTCTGGCATTTTCGAAATCGAGACTGTCCACCGGCGTAAAATCCGGTTTCTCCGCCAAACCATTGGCTGTCAAAAGCTGATATTGCTTTTTCCGGCTCATGGCCATAATCTGTTCAAACAATTCCGTAACCCCATGTTTGGTGAAGGGGGAATGGGCCATCGCCGACAATTTCTCCAGTTTGGATAACTCTCGCTCTTTATCAAATACGGGACGATGATTCTCAATCTTATACTGTGCGACCTGCTCCGAGATCTGCATCCGCTTCTCATACAGCTCTACAATCTGATTATCAATCCCATCGATTTCCTCTCTCAGTTCCAATAAATCCTTCATGAAAGTCTATTCTCCTCACTTGTACTCTATCTGAAATTTTATTACACTTTCCCCCGCAAGGCAAGTCTGCCTTGCAAGATATCAGGCAAAAATATATAATATTCTCAAGGAATTCACAGAAGTTTTACAGGGAGGGTATGTTCATGAAAAAAGCACTTCCAATCATCGTCATCCTATTGATTGTTCTTGGAATTGCCGGTCTTGTGTTTTACCAATATCAAGACTCCAAAGTGCAAATGAACACCGGATACGTCAACGGAAACACTGCAGGGAATTTATACAATGCCGGTCTCTTCTGCGAGAATAACGGAACGGTATTTTTTTCCAATCCGGATGATAACGGCAAACTCTATTCCATGGATGCAGACGGTTCCAATCTGACCAAACTGTGCAACGACACCGCGATGTATATCAATGCAGATTCCAACTACGTCTACTATGTCAGAGACAACACCGCCACCTTTCAGAGCTCCACCAACGGCGGTCCCTCTTTTCCGTACTTTTCCTACAACAATAACAGCCTGTGCCGCATCGACCGGGCCGGTGGAAAATGCACCATCCTGGACGAGGATCCTTGTATCTACGCTTCCTTGATTGGAAACTATATCTACTACCTGCATTACGACAACGAAACCGCCACAACACTCTATAAGATTAAGATTGACGGGACGGAAAAAACCAAACTTTCCGACACCTATGTATTTACCTGCAGCACGGATGGACGATACTTTTTCTACAACGGCATGCAGTATGACGGATACATCTATCGGTATGACACGGAGACAGACAGTTCCGTAATGATTTACCCGCACAACACCTACAAGCCGACCGTTACCGCGGACGGAAATGCATACTATCTGGATGTGGACCGCAATAACGCCCTGGTTCACGTGGATATCGCTTCCGACAATCCGGTCACATTGACCAACGACAGTGTTGATCTGTACAATGTATACGGAAGTACCATCTTCTATCAGAACTACGACAAGGATGGTTCCAAACTCTGTTGCGTCCAAAATGACGGGAGCAATTACAAGGTTTTGGCCCAGGGAAATTACAGCAATATTAATGTCACTTCCTACTATACCTATTTTACAGACTTTCGAACCGGCAATATCCTATACACATCAACGTCCAACCCGGATGCCCTGTACGCCTTTCACCCGGGCATTATCGAATGACAGCACGTGGTCAGTCAACTCAAATTAATAAGATATTGTATAACAATAATAGCCCACAAACGTGGGCTATTACTGCATTCTCTGATAGTCTCTCCAAAAAGCAATGGTCTCCTGTAAATCTGCCTCATCTTCAAACAAATCCATTTTCTTCGCCACCTCGATTGCGAAGTCAACGTACCCGTTTGCCCGGGAAGTAATCACCTTATCCGCCACCGCCACATCCAGATCTGCAGAGTGGGTGGACACAATTCCATCCAGGATTCCCGCGTGATCCAGCACATCAACACCTGCACAAATTCCGGCGATCAGGCTATTGTTATCCCGAACCTTTTTCAAAAAATCCCACACCGTGACATTGTCAATCTCCCTGATATCGCCACCCGGAACTACCATAAGTTCAATTTCCTCCGGGGCAATGTTTGAGAGCGAATCCGACACATTTATGGAATATCCCTCCATAGACGTAATTTCCTTGCCATCCAAAGACGCAAACACAACTTCCTTCCCGGTAAACCGGAGAAAATAATTCAATATGACAATCTCATAAATACAACTTGTATTATATAGGAGCACCAACGTTTTTTTCATAAAATACCTCCATAAAATTCCCTTCTATTCCTGCCTATTCTGATAAGTGACATAGATGTGAGCAATTCCAAAAATTATCCCTGCCGCAATCAAAGCATAATGCCCCATCGTTATCCCACTCAGCAAAAAAATCAGCGTAGGAATGACAGCCAATGCCATTTGCTTTGAGTTCTTGGGCTTGATAAAATACATCATCCACACCACCCAATAGGAGGACATTAGAACCGCATTTCCAATTAAAAATACAAGGAACATGGCGATGGACGAAAAGCCATCCTCCGCAATGCCAATGTGAAATACCATAAGAAACATGCAACCGTAACGTCCGATTTGTTCCAGGATATTCATTACTTTATTGGTGCACTTGTTGATCACATCCCGGTAGTTTGCCGCATAAACCATATTGGGAATCAGCAGCAAAATCACTATGATAAGCCCAAACACATTCAACCATCCCATATTCCATTTTCCCGCCAAAAAGATGGATGTGGGTCCATCTGTTACATTCAATGTTGCCATAAGTAACTCCGTTCCGATTCCTTTATTCCGGTATTCCTCCAATGTATAAACCTTCGTAAGATACGCAATATATTCCTCATTCTCCTTCGGTGTGGGGATTTACAATATAGAATCTCCACCAATCAGTATTATTTCAGCCGGAATTCTATCTCCATTCTTTTTACGAAATTCCTTTGCCAATTCTTTAAGATAGTTGTCCAAATTCTCTTTTGTAATTGGTTTATCAGCAGACATTGCGAACCTCACTTTCCACGATATTAAACCGCATAAATTCAGGTATTGCATTTGCTACTGCCTCATTCTTTATGCTTTCATCACCGGTTGCCGCATAAGATACTATAACACTTGCAGGAAAATATGGCTTTTCAAGTTTTTGACAGCGAATATCGCTTTTACCAGACTAAATTTCTTGGTCCTTCTGATTTCCTCTGTCGTCAAATCCGGGGTTCTCCCCTCAAGGGACAATCCTTCCCGGCGGAGCATTTCTACCAATCTTGTGGCCTCCGGGCGAAGCGGTTTCATGTCATCGTCAAACCAAAACCTCCATCCCGAGTGAAGCACAATTTTTGCACCCACTCTTTTTATCATCGGAGCCAATATCTTAATTTTTTCTTCGTCAATTAATGTTCCGTCACTGATCTCTTTCTGATGGCTATCATTC
>JAQXJP010000034.1 GCA_029008875.1 Lachnospiraceae bacterium
AACCATCCACTTCCCTGCAGGCATTTATCGACTTTTATAAATCTTATCATCCGGAGGTATCCTAATGCGCGAACAAATACACACCATCCCCATTTCCGATGCAATGGCAAATGCCGGGGAATGTCCCTTCTGCTATATTGAGCGAAAAACCGAAGAACACGCCATGGACTTTGTGTTGGGCCACGGTGCATCTTACATGGAGGCGGACATCCGGGATATGACCGACCGGGAAGGCTTCTGCCGAGCTCACTTCAAGAAAATGTTCGATTACGGCAATTCTCTTGGAAATGCATGGATTTTGAAGACATTGACCCTCCGCCATATGGAGGAGATGAAAAAACAATTCAAGGATTTCAAGCCGGAATCGGTTGGAAAAAAGCGAGGGTTTTTCTCCGGAAAAAGCACCTCGGACGCCGATTGTTCCAACGCCATCGTCAATTGGATTGCGGACCGGGAATCCACCTGCTTCATCTGCACCATGGTGGACAACACCTTCCGTGCCTATATGAAGACCTTCTTCGATTTGTATAAGCGGGAGGAAAGCTTCCGGGAACAGGTTGCAAAAACCAAGGGTTTCTGCCTCTCCCACTTCAAGGTGCTGTGCCAGGGAGCCGATGAGATGTTAAACGACAGTCAACGCAAGGAATTCTATGACACCATGCTCCCCCTCATGTCCGAGAATCTGTCCCGGGTGTACGAGGACATTGCATGGTTCATCGAGAAATACGACTACAAAAACAAGGATGCGGACTGGAAGGATTCCAAGGATGCCATCCAGAGAGGCATGCAAAAGCTTCGTGGCGGCGATCCGTCCATAGCGCCGTATAAGCTAAAGAAATAATTTTTATTCTCATGATATTACGAAAAGAATTGATTTACTACCTAAAAAATGATAAATTTTAGGTAGTAAATTATTTTATGGAGTAAATTACTATGAGAAAATTTGATTATTCCTTCTTAAAAAGTGAAATACCGGGAAATCTTGTGGGACTCATCGATATCATCTCCGACTTGAACGCGAAAGAAGCATTCCGAAAACTGCAGTATGAATCCACCTTCCAGATGCTTCAGCAAAGAGCAATTGTAGAGTCTGTAAAAGGAAGTAATGCCATTGAGGGAATCATTACCACCGATGACCGCATCCGTGATATTGTGGCCGGTGCGAATCCGGTCACCCATGATGAACATGAGATCTCCGGGTACAAAAATGCACTGAACATGATTCATACCGAATATCCCCATCTCGATGTCGGTGAAGAATTAATTCTGCATCTTCATTATTTGATGGAAGCCGATGCCAATCCAAGGGAAGCCGGAAAATACAAATCCAGAGACAACCTGATTATGGAATTTGATTCCAAGGGAGAACGACGTGTGCGATTTCATCCGGTGAGTGCAAGTGATACCCCAAAAGCCATGGAGCAATTGCTATTCGCATACTTTGACGCAAGGCAGGATTCGGAGATCCCGGCACTGTTTCTTATCCCTTGCTTTATCGTAGACTTTTTATGTATCCATCCTTTTTTAGATGGAAACGGCAGAGTTTCAAGGCTGTTAACCGTTATGCTCCTCTATATATACGGATACGATATCGGAAAATATATCTCCATTGAGGGACAGATAAACAAATATAAAGAAAGCTATTACACTGCTTTGGAACAGGCTTCCCAGGGATGGCATGAAAACAAAAATGACTATACGCCGTTTATCATCCATTTTCTCCAAATACTCTATCATTGTTTCCGGGAGTTGGATGAATCCTTTATGGAGATTTCCTTGAAAAAAGCAAAAAAATCAGAACGTGTGGAAGCCATCTTACTGTCTGCAATTGTCCCGATTTCCAAAACTCAAATCACTGAGAAATTGCCGGATGTCAGCGTGAAAACCATCGAACTGGTATTAAGTAAGATGATAAAGGAGGAAAGAATTGTGAAAATCGGCACTTACAAAGATGCCAGATATGTCCGGAAATAAATTCGCAAAACACATAGCAGAAAAAACAGGAGGTACTTCTCAATTGTGAGAAATTCCTCCTGTTTTCTTATCACATTCTCTTACTGTTTTGCCACGATATTCACAATTCTGCCCGGCACATAAACTTCCTTCACAATCTCTCCGGTCAGCTTATCCCCAAGCAATTCCTTGGCCTTGGCAATGACCTCATCCTTCGGGTCATCCTTCTGAATTGCAAGGGTTCCCTTGATCTTGCCGTTGATCTGTACGGCAATCTCCACCGTACTCTCCACGGTCTTGGCCTCATCGAAGGTAGGCCAGCTCTCAAAGGCGATGGTATCATTGTGACCCATCTTCTCCCAGATTTCCTCACCCACATGAGGGCAAATGCAGGAGAACATCTTGATGAGTCCCTCCGCGTACTCTCTCGGGCAAGTGCCGTTCTTGTACACTTCGTTTACGAAAATCATCATCTGGCTGATGGCTGTATTGTAACCCAGAGACTCGAAATCGTTGGTAACCTTCTTCACGGTCTGATGATATACTTTCTCCAATTTGCCATCGTTCTCATCCGTCAGTTTCTCCGGATCGGTAAAGAAGTTCCATACACGGTTGATGAAACGTCTTGCTCCCTGCACATTGTCATCGTTCCATGGCTTGGAAACCTCAAGAGGTCCCATGAACATCTCATACAGGCGCAAGGTATCCGCACCGTACTCCTCCACCACATCGGAAGGATTCACCACATATTCCGGATATCTCTTGCCCATCTTGATTCCGTTGGAGCCGAGAATCATCCCCTGGTGAACCAGCTTCTTGAAGGGCTCCTTCACCGGTGACAGACCCTGATCATAGAGGAAACGGTTCCAGATGCGGGAATACATCAAATGACCAACCGCATGCTCCGGGCCACCCACATACAGATCTACCGGAAGCCAGTGCTTCAAAAGCTCCTGATCGGCAAACTCTTTCTCATTATGCGGGTCGATGTATCTCATATAATACCAGGAAGACCCTGCGGAACCCGGCATAGTGGATGTCTCGCGGACACCCTTCACCCCGTTCTTGTCATACTGCTTCCACTCGGTAGCATTCTCAAGGGGGGCCTTTCCGTTTTTGCCCTTGTAATCATCCAACTCCGGAAGAATCAGAGGTAACTCCTCATCCGGCAGGAAGTAGATCTGTCCGTCCTCGGTGTGAACGCAGGGAACCGGCTCACCCCAATATCTCTGGCGGGCAAAAATCCACTCGCGGAAATGGTAATTCACCTTTCTTCTGGCAACGCCCATATTCTCCAATTTTACGGTGATGGCTTCCTTGGCCTCCTCCACGGTCAATCCGGTGAAT